>NZ_CP125378.1:5719412-6042231 GCF_034008635.1 Pseudomonas sp. P8_229
TCCGGCAGGCCTGGCAGGTTGTCGATGAACAGGTCGTGAGTGCCTGCCTTGGGGCCGCTCAGCCAGTAGCGGCTGATGCGGTAGGCGCCGGTTTCGTTGACCAGCACATAGGCGTCATCCGGGCCGAGCGTCACGCCGTTGGCGAACTGCAGTTTGTCCAGCAGCACGCTGGTCTTGCCCGTCTGAAAGTCGTAGCGCAGCAAACGCCCGTCGCCCCCGTGCTCGATGATCGCCTCACCGTCATGGCCATAGCCCCAGCGACTGCTGGCATCGCTGAAATAGGCGTAATGCCCGGGTTTGTCGATGGCCACATCGTCGGTGAAGCCGAACGGTACGCCATTCGCCTCCGTGGTCAGGGCGATCAGTTGGCCTTGAGCGTCGAGTGACAGCAGGCCCTTGACCCCGTCGGCAATCACCAGCAAACCGTTGGGATGCCGCGCCAGGCCCAGGGGCCGACCGCCGGTGTCGCTGAGGACTTTGCGTTCCTTGCCGTCGAGGCTGGTGCGGATCAACCGCCCGTCATGCAGGCCGGTAATCAGAAAGTCGCCTTCCAGCAGCAGTGCTTCCGGGCCGTCGATGTCGCCGGGGCCAACCTGTTCGATGGCTTTGAGCCGCTGGTTTTCGGCGTACACCCCTTCGCTCAGCGACGGTGCCGGCGGCGGCTTCCAGGCCACCGGCTGAACCTTGGTTGGCATCAATAGCAGAAAGGCGATGATGAGGATGACCAGCAGCAACAGCAGTCGCTTCATGAATGATGCCCCGTCAGTGTCAGGTGTTTGAGCGCCATGTCGCGCAGGGCCTGCATCGACGTGGCCGATTCACGCTCGATGCGCCGTTTCAGCAGCAACAGATTGGCAAGGCGCATGCCCAACCCGTCGAACCGATAATCCAGGGTGCGTACAAACCGCGTGCCGTCGGCTTCGGCGGTGCATTCGTAGGTCAGCAGCAACGATAAACCGTGATCGCCCCGCGCCCGTGCGCACCAGCGCCGGCCCGGCAGGTACTCGCTGACTTCCCAGCTCAAGTGACCGGCGCGCCCACCGGCATGAATGTCTTCCTCAAAGCGCGCCCCGGCATGCAGCGGGCCTTGCGGGCCGTCGATCTTCAGCGACGAGGGGTGCCATTCGGGCCAGTGATGGACGCTGGCGGCGTAACGAAGCACGGCGACCGGTTCGCCAGCGATATCGATCTGGTGCTGCATGCGGGTCATGGGCGGTCTCGAATAGCGCAACGGGGCGGGTTGCGGCTCCCAGTACAGAGTGCCGAACAGGTAATCCATCAGCGGAAAAACGATATTGAAATTGCGCTCCTGCATGCGCTCGCGGCGGTGATGCAGTTCATGCAGATGACGCATCTGGCGGATCCACGGCAGACGGCTCAGCGGATTATCTGGCGGCAGATGCTCGCAGGCGTGAAACACCTCGTAGGTCAGATAACCGAGCACCATGCAGCCGCCGAACAGCCCGGCGACATTGGCGTTGACCTGTGCGAACAGCCACCACAGCGGCAGCGTGATGAGCAGCGTATGCACGACGATCAACCAGGCCGGAAACAGGATCACCCGCCAGTCGCGGGCGCCGTCATAGGTCATGTGTCCGGGGGTGAAAAAGCTGTGATGGTCACCGGCATGCCGCGCATAAAACAGCTTGGCGAAAGTCTTTTTGTGGTGGCCGAGATGGCGATGGACGATGTACACGCCAAAGTTGAAGAACAACAGAGTCAGCGGCACGGTCAGCCATTCCAGCGCGCGTACCTGCTGCACGCTGTTCCAGAACGCGCCGATCGCCAGCACGCCGAACAGCAGCACGAAAGCGCCGTGCAGCCACGGGTTGTAGAGCGGATGGATGGCCGCGCGGTAACGGCTGCGAAATGCCTCGGTGGTCTGCCTCACTGCGTTCACCTGTGGGTATTGTTGTTATACCCGGCAGATTAGCCGATCCGGCCGCTTGTGCAGGCCGCACCTTGAGGTCAGTTGCGCCATGCTCCGGTGTAAAGCGGCCGATCAGCTCAACGGGTTCCAGCGCTGCGACCAGTCGTCATCGGTCTCGATCACCTGACGCAGCAGATCGAAGGCCTGCTGCAGGGTGGCCGAGTCGCGTTCGCGGGCGTACACCAGATAGGTCGGGTAGCCGAATTCCGGGGCTTTGGTCACCGCTTCCAGCGCGCCGCTTTCCAGATAGCTGCGCACTACGCGGGTGCGGAAATAGCCGCTGCCACCGTGTTCGAGGATGTATTGCAGGGCCAGTGGGCCGAGGTTGAAGCTCAGCGCCGCCTTGGCTTTGTCCGGCAGGGCGGCGTCGTGCTGACGACGGAAATCCGGACCCCAGTCGATGTAGACGTAGGGATCCGGGCGGTTCGGCGCACGCACCAGAATCAGTTTTTCTTCCAGCACCTGCTCGACTTGCAGGCCGGGCCAGTATTCCGGCTGATAGACCAGCGCGGCATCAAGCACGCCGAGTTCGAGTTGGCGCAGCAGGTTTTCGCCGTCGCGGATTTCCATGCGCAGTGCGTGACCGGGGATCTTCTCGCGCAGTTGTGCGGCCCAACTGAGCATCAACGGGTTGCACAGGCTGACTTCGCCGCCGATGTGCAGCACGTTGTGATACCCGTCCAACAGCGGCAGGTCACGCCGCGCCGCCTCCCAGGTCTGCACCAGTTGATTGGCGTAGACCACGAACGCTTCGCCATTGGCCGTCAACTTCGCGCCCGCGCGGTTGCGCACGAACAGCGTACTGCCCAGCTGACTTTCGAGTTTCTGCACCCGGGCGGTGATCGCCGTTTGCGTGACAAACAACTTCTGCGCCGCCGCAGCCAGGCTGCCGTGGCGGACGATTTCCAGAAAGGTGCGGGCGAGGTCGATGTCCATGGGCGGGCCGATGTCTGAAGTGCGGGCATTGTAAGTGCCGGCCCGACACCGCGTCATCGTTCATCGCGAGCAGGCTCACTCCTACAGGGTTCTGCGGTGGGCATGGATTTCGCGAACGATGCAGAAACCTGTAGGAGTGAGCCTGCTCGCGATAGCGGTCACCCTGTCAAACCAATGTGTCCGACACACCACCTTCGCGGGCAAGCCCGGCTCCCACGGTGTCTGGTGTGGTGGGCATGGATTTCGCGAACGATGCAGAAACCTGTAGGAGTGAGCCTGCTCGCGATAGCGGTCACCCTGTCAAACCAATGTGTCCGACACACCACCTTCGCGGGCAAGCCCGGCTCCCACAGTGCCTGGCGCTGGACATAAATTTCGCGAACGATGCAGAACCCTGTGGGAGCCGGGCTTGCCCGCGAAGAGGCCCGCCCGGTCACCACACATTCAACCCGCCAACTCGGTCTTGCGCACCCGCGCCCAATCGGCCACCAGTCGCGCCGGCGTGCCGCAGGCTTTGCGCTTGTAGACGAAGTGGCTGCACTTTTCGGCGAACTGGTGGCGGTTGTAGAGCATGTCTTCCTGCATTTCCTGCAATTCGTTTTCACGGCATTGCTCGATCAGCACCTGATCGACCCGCAACTTGCGCTCACGCACGGCGGCATAGGTCGGATCGGTCAGCGCTGCGTTGGCCCGTTGCAGCAGCCACAGCGAGAACTCATCCGGGCAGCGTGGGCCGATTTCCTGGACCATGCCCAGTTGCAGCGCCTGCGTGGCGCTGACCGGCAGACAAGCCTGGGTCAGTTGCTCGGCCATCGCCGGGCCGACCGCGCGGGGCAGGCTGTAGGTCCAGTATTCCGAGCCATACAGGCCCATGCTCTTGTAATGCGGATTGAGCACGATGTCGGCCCGGGCAAACACAATGTCGGCGGCCAGCCCCAGCATCACGCCGCCGGCTCCGGCATTGCCGGTCACGCCGCTGACCACCAGTTGCCGTGCGCTGAGCAGTTCGGCGCAGACATCGTCGATCGCCTGAATATTCGCCCAGGCCTCGGCGCCCGGGTCCTGCGCGGCCTGAATCACGTTCAGGTGCACGCCGTTGGAAAAACTGCCGCGTCCACCCTTGATCAACAGCACCCGAGTGTCCCGGGACTTGGCCCAGCGCAGCGCTTCGACCATGCGCTGACATTGTTCGGTGCTCATCGCGCCGTTGTAGAACTCGAAGGTCAGCTCCCCGACATGCCCGGATTCGCGATAGCGGATCGGCTGATACGCCTCGTCGTTGAACGGTTGGCTGGCGATCGACCAGTCGAGGGTCGGCACTCCGGCCAATTGCCCGGTCAGCACATGCCGCGCCGGTTGCTTGAAGGTCTCTTCGCCGGGCAGTGGTTTGCGCCGCAGCGAGCCGATCCACAAGCTTTGATCGCCGGTCGCGACCAGCACGGCGTCGTCATGCACCGCGAGGATCTGGCCGGGAATGCCGGTGCGCTGATCAAGGTGCGCGTCGTACAGGTAATACTGCCCGCCGGCCAGGCTCGCCAGCACACCCGGCTGGCCGTCGGCGGCGTCAATGCAGCGTTTGATGAAGCGCGAGCAGTCGTGCCAGCTGAAGGTGCGGTCGTCCTGCTTCATGTTCGGTTGCAGGCGGCCACGGACATTCGGGGCGGTGTAATCCACCGCGACCGGAACAAAGCCTTCAATGAATTTCTCGACTACTTCGCGAATGCAGAGAATGGCCGCATCGCTGACCCGGCCGTTGTACAGCTCGGATTTGCGCAAGCCCGACGGCAGGTTGAATTCGCAGGTGGCCCAGACCGGACCGGCGTCCATTTCTTCCACCGCTTGCAGGGCGGTCACGCCCCAACGGGTCAGCTCGTTGCTGATCGCCCAGTCCAGCGCGCTGGCGCCACGATCGCCGACGATGCCCGGATGGATGATCACCACTGGACGTCGGGCGTTGCTCCACAGTGCGTGAGGTACGCGGTCCTTGAGGAACGGGCAGAGCACCAGGTCGGCGCCGCTGTGTTCGATCTGTTCGCACACCGACGCTTCGTCGGTGAACACCACGACGCTGGGCGAGTGCCCGGCCTGACGCAGTTCCAGCCAGGCGCGTTGGGTCAGGCCGTTGAATGCCGAGGACAGCAGAATAATCTTCAGTGATCGCATGGTTTTCTTCCTTGAAGGGGCAGCCGCGGGCTCTCGGTGAGCCGTCCTTGGCTTTCGATGGAGCGCGCAGATTAGTCAGTGCTTCAAGGCGGGCCACTGACCAAGGTCAACGTTGTGTCAGTCAATATTTCTGCGCCGACAGAGCGGCTTATTCTCAATAGTTTGCTTATCCTGATTTTTAATTACTTCAAATGTCTGCAGCGCTATTGCACAGTCGCCATCTGATCTGGAGCCGGACGATCCCGGCAGAATGGTAGTTTTTCGCAGCGGGTGGGACCCGTTTCAGGGAGCAAGGCATGGGGGAGTTTCAAAACCCGCATTACCGGATGATTGGGCAAATGTTCCAAAAGGACTATCGCTGGCTGTGCGCTGCCGTTGGCCGCACGCTGGGTTGCCCACACAGTGCACAGGACATCGCCTCGGAAACCTTTCTACGGGTATTGGCCCTGCCGGACCCGAGCGCGATTCGCGAACCAAGGGCGCTGCTGACCACCATCGCTCGGCGGCTGGTTTATGAAGGCTGGCGCCGCCAGGATCTGGAACGCGCCTATCTGGAAAGCCTGGCGCTGGCGCCGGAACCGGTGCATCCATCGCCGGAAGAGCGGGCGCTGGTGATCGAGGCGCTGCTGGCGGTCGATCGCGTGCTCAACGGTTTGTCGGCCAAGGCCAAGGCCGCGTTTCTCTACCATCAACTGGACGGTTTGACCTACAGCGAAATCGGCACACAACTCGGCGTCTCTACCAGCCGCGTGCAGCAATACATGGTCGAGGCGTTCAAGCGCTGCTATCAGGCGATGCAGGCATGAGGCCGGACGAAGCGGTGATCGATGAGGCCGCGCAGTGGATGGCGCTGTTGCAGTCCGGCGAAGCCAGTAGCGGCGAGCGTGCGGCGTTCGAGGCATGGCGAGCGGCTGACCCACGGCACCAGCGGATCATCGAACAAATGGGCGGCGGCCTGAACCTGCTGCGTCATCCAACCCTGCGCGGGCTGCCGCGCAACAGCCTGCTGCACAGCCTGAATGCACCATCGAGTCGACGGCGTTTTCTCAGCGGCAGCCTGAGTGTGCTCGGTATCGCTGTGCTGGCCGGGTTACTCGGGCGCCGCTACGGCTGGCTGCCGGAGGCCGGGGAGCTGGCAACCGGCATCGGCGAGCGGCGCGATTTCACCCTGGAGGATGGCAGTGCGCTGAGTCTGAATGCGCGGACGCGGGTGGTGGCGCAGTTTGATCCGCTGCAGCGCCTGTTGGCGTTGCGCAGCGGCGAGTTGCTGGTCGACGTGGCCAAGGACCGCGCGCGACCGTTTATGGTCGAGACCGAGCACGGCCGGATGCGTGCCCTCGGGACCCGATTTCTGGTGCAGCAGAACGACGATTTTACCCGCTTGGTGATGCTGCATTCGCAGGTCGAAGTGGTCACGGCCGGCGGTGCGCGGCAAGTGGTGGAGGCGGGGGAGAGTCTGGCGTTCAACGCGCAGGACATTCTGGCTCTGCAGCGCAGCAACGGTCAGGAAAGCGCCTGGGTGCAAGGTCGCCTGGAAGTGCACGACCGGCCGCTGAGCGAAGTGATCGACAGCCTGCGTCGCTATCGCCGGGGCATCCTGCACCTGAGTCCCGAGGTGGCCGACTTGCGCCTGAGCGGTCTCTATCCGCTCGATGACAGTGACCGCACGCTGCAACTGCTGGAGCGTTCGCTGCCGATCCGCGTCACCTGGCACAACCCGTACTGGGTCAGCATCGGCGCGCGGTTATAGCCTCATAACTTCTTGGCCTAATCGCCGCCCTATAAAAAGCGCCGGCCCGCTGCTCATTCCCTGCAGACGCCTTCAACAGGGAAGCCCTCGATGATTTCATTCAAACAACAATTACCTCGCTTGACCCTCGCCGCCGCCCTGGCGCTGGGGCTTGGGCCGATCGCGGTTCATGCGCAGGATTCGGTCGCTCAGGTATACACCTTCGACATTGCCAGCGGGCCACTCGATGAGGTGCTGCTGGACATCTCGCGCCAGACCGGCGTACCGATTTCCTTCAGCCAGAACCTGGTGCAAGGCAAGCGCAGCAGTGCGGTACGCGGTGCGTTGGGCGGGCGTCAGGCGGTGGAGAAGGCGCTGCTCGGCAGCGGCCTGCAAGTCGAGCAAAGCGCTCAGGGCCTGAGCGTGCGCGAAGGCGAGGCGAGCACGCCGCTGGCGGCAAAAGTCAGCGCCGTGGCACCGGCCACCAGCGCCGATTACCGCATGGAAAAAGTCACCGTCACCGGCTCGCGCATCGCCCGCGCGCAGAGCGATGGCGCGACCCCGGTCAACGTCATCACCCACGAAGAGATGGAAGCGCGCGGCTACAAGAACGTCTATGACGCCTTGGCGACGCAGACGCAAAACACCGGCATGACCCAGGGCGAGGACTACGGCAACACCTGGCAACCGGCGGCCAGCGCGATCAACCTGCGCGGCCTCGGCCCCAACCACACACTGGTGTTGATCAACGGTCGACGCGTCGCCGATTACCCGACGCCATACGACGGCAAGGTCAACTTCACCAACCTGGCGAACATTCCCTCGGCGGTCATCGAGCGGATTGAAATCCTCAGCAGCGGAGCCTCGGCGATCTACGGTTCGGACGCGATTGCCGGGGTGGTCAACATCATCCTCAAGAAGCAGATCAATGGCGTCGACGTCAATCTCAAGGGCGGCACCAGCGAGCGGGGCGGGGGTGACAACCAGCGCCTGCAAATCAGCGGTGGTGGCAGTTGGGGCGATTTCGACGGTCTGTTCGGCGTGGAGCTGACCAATCGCGATCCGATCTGGGCCGACGACCGTGGCTTCATGCAGAGCGGGCCGCTGGCGGACGTCGGTTACCGCCGCGACCTGAGCAACAACCGCTACCTGGGCCCCGGCTGCGGCGCCTATCAAGGCACCTTCGATAACAAACTGCTCAACAACGGTGGCCGCTGCCGCACCGATCAGATGTACAGCGATTACTGGACCATCCAGACGCAAAAGGAAAACTACGACGGCTACACCCGTGGCACCTGGCATTTCAGCGACAGCGGTCAGGTGTTTGCCGACTTGATGTATGGTCTCGACCACATCCAGAACAACACCCGTGGCCCGACGTTCACCTCGCCGGATTTCATCAACCAGAACAGCGGTAATCTGGAGCGCTGGTACCGCCGTTACGGTGAAGAGGAAATCGGCGGTCGCACCAGCAACAACAGCAAGTGGACCGACACCTCATGGACCGGCACCCTCGGCCTCTCGGACAAGATCGCCGACACCGGCTGGAGCTACGATCTGGCGGCCAACCGCTCGGAATACCGCAGCGTCAGGACCACACGCTACACGCCGCTGTCCTCGATTCAGGATTTCTACCTCGGCCCGCAACTGGGTACGCGTGACGGCTACCCGGTGTTCGCTCCCGATACGTCGCGCCTCGACCGACCGCTGACGCCGCAGGAATGGCAGCAGTTTCGCAGCAACCTGACCCAGCGCAGCAAGTCGGTCTCGACCAGCTACAACGCTTCGATCAATGGCGATCTGTTTGACTTGCCGGCCGGCCCGGTGGGATTCGCCGGCGTGCTGGAGGCGGGCAAGCAGGAATACCGCGTCGACCCGGATGACGGCCTGAATGACGGCACTTTCTACGGCGTCAGCCCGGCGCAAAGCTCCGGTGGTTCGCGCAAGCGTTATGCCGCCGGTGGCGAGTTCAGCATTCCGGTCACCGACACCGTGCTGGCAACAGTGGCGGGGCGCTGGGACCAGTACAAATTCAGCGATCGTTCCGAACAGCAGAAGACCTACAACCTCGGGCTGGAATGGCGCCCGATCAGCAGCCTGTTGCTGCGCGGCAGCTATGGCACCAGTTTCCGTGCGCCGGACCTGAACTACATCTACCAGTCCGACAGCAACGGCTATTACCCGGCGCAGATCGACTACTACGGTTGCAGCCAGGGCGTGCAGGGCGCGTGTGATCGCGGGCGGGTCGATTACACCCAGAGCGGCACGCCAAACCTTGAGTCCGAGCGCGGTAAATCCTGGACCTACGGTTTTGTCTGGTCGCCGTCACGCAATTTCGATTTCTCCACCGATTTCTGGCGTGTAGAGATCGACGACCTGCTGACCACCGTCGACGAAAACCGCCTGTTGCAGCAAGAGAACGAATGCCGCAACGGTACGCAGGACATCAACTCGGCCAACTGCCAGTCGACCCTGGCGCGCATTGATCGCAACCCGGGCACTGCCGCCATCGATCCGAATCAGTTGCAACGGGTGCGAGTCAACGCGATCAACGCCGCCAGCGAGCGGGTCAGCGGTCTGGACTTCAAAAGCAACATCCGCTGGGGCGCCGGCCAGTACGGCGCGTTCAGCTCGGCGCTGGGCTACACCCTGGTGCTGTCGCATTTCTACAAGGAGTCGGACGAGGCTCCGACTCAGGACTGGCGCACTTCGCAAACCAATTACGACTGGCGCAGCAAGGTCAACGCCAGTCTGACCTGGGATTACCAGAAGGCCACGGCGACGCTGATGGGCATTCGCTATGGGTCGGTGACCAACGGCGCGGGTGACGGGCGCCTGTCGCCGTGGACGGTGTTCAACGCCAGTGCGCGATACAAACTCAATGACCGCGCCAGCGTCGGGCTGACCGTGAACAACGTGCTCAACCAGATCAAACACGATGACTCGGCTGGCTGGCCGTATTACCCGACCGGTAACTATGACCCGTACGGGCGGCAGTGGTGGCTGGATGTGAGTTATCACTTCGGCAGTTGAGCGCGCGGTATTCGTGGGTAATGTCCTACGGAAACAGGTCGGGATTTCGCAGAAACGGGGATATTTCCGACGACATTCTCAGGTTGGTCGTCGGAAGCGTGATCTATAGCATCGGACATGACATTGAAGTCGCAAACGGCTTGGACGTTCAGGCCTCTGATAACGGATGGATTATGCGAACTCCCCACCTCGAATACGAAACGCCTGCTTATTCCCATCGCCTTCACTGGCGCACCGATCGTGCCAGATGCCCCATGGAGGAGGTCACGATGCCCAGCGTCAAGGTACCCCGGCTGACGGGGGTGAAGAGGGCGGAGGGCAGACCTGTCGACTTGCTCGTCCATGGCCAGAACATAGGCGACGACGCCTTTCTGATTGTTGACCTGACCGACGAAGGTTTTGAGCTGAACGATGTCGTCAACATGCTTTCAACGTCTGAGCTTTATCTGCAAGGCGACATGGTCAAACGCATCACCGGCAAGTCGGTCAGCACCGTACGGCGATTACTGAAGGAAGGTAAAACGGTACGGCTTGACCCGCAGCAGAGCGTTGTCGCCTACCAATATGCGTTGGTGCTGGAAAAGGCCACTCGCGCCTTCGGGAGGCAGTCACGGGCCGAGGAGTGGCTGCGCAAACCCAGCACCTACCTGAACGGACGCGTACCGGTGGAGTTGATCCGGCATTCACTGGGGTTTCAGATGGTGGAGCAGTATCTGGGGCAACTGATATACGGGGTTTACACATGAATCCCTTGCCCTGGGACGATCACTGGTATGCCTGGCGGCTGGACGCCGAGGTTTACGGAGGGACGTGGGACAGCGGGATGGGTTCAAATCTCAATGGTGGCCGATGGAACATACCCGGGCGGCGAGTCGTTTATGCATCAGTCGATCCGTCCTCGGCCATTCTGGAGGTGGCAGCCCATCAAAGCTTTGATGCGCTGGACAGTGAACCTTATGTGCTCACGTGTTTTGAAGTCGTCAGCGAAGCAAAAGTGAAAATCGTGCAGCCGGAGGATGTGCCGAATCCTTATTGGTTGAGCCCCGCCAAGCCATCCCCCAATCAACAACTGTTCGCCGATGCGTTATTGGCTGAGCATCCGTTTGTACTGATCCCCTCGGCGGCAACCCGGCACTCGTGGAATCTGCTGGTAAGCTGCGAATTGGCGGAGGGGCAGTTCAGGATGGTTTCCCAGGAGCGGTTTGGGCTGGATACAAGATTGCTGAGGGAGATGGAGCTGGCTTGATCCACACGTGCCATTTTTTTGCATAACCTCATCACCCAATGATCTAAATCGGGCTCTATAAAACGCCGCTGTCCATTGCACATCCCTGCATAAACCAAAACGCAGGGATGGCTGTTCATGATTCAGTTTTCACCCGTTAGATCCCGTTTGAGCCTGGCTTTGCTGCTGGCGATCAATACCTTGCCGGCAGTCGCTGCCGACGAACCCACGACCCAGTTGCAACGGGTGGAAGTCACCGGTACGGCGATTCGTCGGGTCGATGCGGAAACTGCAGTACCGGTCACCATTCTGCGAGTTGAAGAACTGCGCGAGCAGGGGGTGAGCACCACCGAAGAACTGGTCAGCCGGATTTCCGCCAATCAGTCTTCGGTCGGTTCCGGCCGCTCGGTGGGGTCGAGCAGCGGCGGGGCGTCGTATGCCGATTTGCGCGGTATCGGCCCGAACAAGACGCTGGTACTGCTCAATGGCCGGCGGCTGAGTAACAACGCGACCAATGCGATCAATGGCTCCGGGGTTGACCTGAACACCATTCCGTTCGCCGCCATTGATCGCGTCGAAGTCCTGCGTGACGGCGCTTCGGCGTTGTACGGCACCGATGCGATCGGCGGGGTGATCAACTTCATCACCAAGACCAGCCTCACCGAAGGCCAACTCAGCACCAACTACGACACGCCGACCCATGCCGGCGGTGGTGAAAGTCGCAACTTCAGCGGCAGCTGGGGCTTCGGCGATTTGCAGGATGACCGTTTCAACGTGTTTGGCGTGGTCAGTTATGACAAGCAGCAACGCCTGGCCGCCGAAGATCGTGGCTACAGCTACAACTACCAGCCCGGACGCGGTCTCGATTACACCTCCGGCACCGCATCGCCGGCCAACTGGAGTCAGGGCAGCAACGCTACCAACCCATTGGCCGGTTCAGGTTGCAACGCCCCGGGTCTGCTGGCACGCAATGGTATCTGCCGCCAGAGCCTGTGGAACTACCTCGATCTGGTGCCGGAAACCGAGAAGACCTCGGCGTTCGCCAAAGCCACCGGCAAGCTCTCGGACGACCACAACGTCAGCCTCGAATACTTTTGGGCACGCAACGAAAACCGCACGCAGATCGGCCCCGGCACGCTGATGGGCAACCAGATCAGCCCCGGCACGACGTTCTATCCCGGCAACGGCATTACCCCGGGCCCCAACGGTTTCGCCCTCGACCCGACACAACCGGTGGATGTGAACTGGCGCGAAACCGCAGTCGGCGCTCGTCAGCATGAAGACGACAACACCGGCCAGCGTTTGCTGTTGAGTTTCGACGGCAGCGTGGTCGGCTGGGATTACAACGTCGGTGCGTCGTACAACCAGAACAAAGTGGTCAATGCCATCGAGGCTGGCTACGTCAACGACCGCGCCGTGAGCGCCGGTATTGCCAACGGTATCATCAATCCGTTTGGCGCCCAGACTGCTGCCGGGCAGGCGTTGCTGGCAGCCAACGCGGTGGATGGCGATTACTCGACGGCGGTCGGGCGGGTCAAAGCGATTGACGGACGTGTCAGCCGCGAGATTGGCGACTGGTTCGGTGCCGGCCCTTCGGCACTGGCACTGGGCGGCGAGTATCGCAAGGAGGATTTCCATCAGGACTTCGCGCAGTTCGCCGCCGATGTGCAAAGCCTGGGTGTCGATCCGAATGCCAGCGTTGCCGGTGATCGCAGCGTTTCGGCGCAGTACGCCGAGGTCAACGTGCCGGTGCTCGACAGCCTCGAACTGTCCGCCGCCGTGCGGCATGACAAGTACAGCGACTTCGGCAGCACCACCAACCCGAAATATTCGTTCCGCTTCCAGCCGTTCAAGGAGCTGGTGGTGCGTGGCGCCTACAGTGAGGGTTTCCGTGCGCCTTCGCTGTACGAGTTGTATAACCCCAACTTCACCACGTTCACTGTCGCCAACTACAACGATCCACGGCTGTGCGCCGGTGGCAACCCGAGCAACGGCGGGATCGCCAACCGCGACTGCGCCCAGCAGTTCTACAGCCGCACCGGCGGCAACACTGACCTCAGCCCGGAAACGGCGCGCAACGTCACCCTCGGTTTCGTCTATCAGCCGTTCGAGCGCCTGAGCACCGGGCTGGATTTCTGGTGGATCAACATTGCCAACCAGATCGCCGAGTTCCCGGAGTCAGCGGTGTTCGAGAACCCGGAGCTGTACCCGGATCGCCTGATCCGCAAGCCTGACGGCTCCATCGATCACATCGTTACGGGCCTCGCCAACCTCGGCAAGATCAAGACCAACGGCGTCGACGTCAGCTTCGATTACCGGTTGCCGAGCACCCCGTACGGTAACTTCGGCATTGGCCTGCAAGGCACGTACGTCAGCCGTTACGAGTACCAGCAGCAGCTCAAGGGCGACTACATCGACAAGCTTGGCGATTTCCGTGGCGGCGACTTTGCTTCGGCCGGCGCCGTGGCCCGCTGGCGTCACAGCCTGACCGGCAGCTGGAACTACGGCCCCTACGGCGTCGCCCTGACCAACCGTTACACCAGCGGCTACCACGACTCCGACCGCGAGACCCACGATTACGTTGGCTCGTACAACGTCTGGGATCTGGCCGGCACCTATACCTGGCGCAAAACCCTCAGCGTAACCCTCGGCGCGAAGAACCTGTTCGACCGCGAGCCGCCGTTCAGCAACCAGACCTACACCTTCCAGAGCGGCTACGACCCGAAATACGGCGATCCGTTTGGCCGGACGCTGTACACGCGGGTCAGCTACAAGTTCTGACTTGCCCAGTGTGGGCGGGTTTTAGTCACTTATTGATCTAAGCCCGCCCTATAAAAGTCGCCGGCCTGTTGCACATCACAGGTAGGCAGGATGTGTGGTGACTGTACTGGCCTCTTCGCGAGCAAGCTCCCTCAGGGGATTTGCGATGAACCCGCCCTCCATGTGGGAGCGAGCCTGCTCGCGAAGAGGCCAGTCGCAGCACCGCGTAAAGGGATCTGCCCATGTTCTCCAGACTCATTTTATTCAGTGCCGTTGCGCTTTTAACCTCATTCAGTTGGGCCGCCCCGCAACCAGCGCTGACGGTCTACGGCGAGGCCCCCAAATACGCCCCGGACTTCCAGCACCTGGCCTACGCCAACCCCAACGCCCCGAAGGGTGGCACCCTGCGCCGCTCCTCGCTGGAAAGCGGCCCGTTCGATCACCTGATTCCCTACATCGACAAAGGTACCGGCGTGGCCGATGTCGACGGCTGGCTCTACGCGCCGCTGGCTTATCGCAGCAAGGACGAGCCCTACAGTGTCTACGGCCTGGTGGCTCAGCAGATGGAGCTGGATGCAGATCGCCGCTGGCTGCGTTTCTACCTCAATCCCAAGGCCAGGTTTGACGATGGCACGCCGATCACCGCCGAAGACGTGCGCTACACCTTCGAGCTGTTCACCACCCAGGGCAGTCTCAAATACCGCCAACAGTTTCGCGATGTCGCCGAAGTCGTGGTGGAGTCGCCGACGCAAGTGCGCTTCAACTTCAAGAACAACGACAGCCGCACCTTGCCGCTGGATCTGGCGACGCTTCCAGTGCTGCCCGAACACTGGTGGCGCACGCGCAACTTCGCCGAGGGCGCCGGTTTCGAGATCCCGCCGGGCAGTGGCCCGTACCGTATCAGCGCGGTGGACGCCGGACGCAGTGTGAAGTTTCAGCGCGTCGCCGACTGGTGGGCCAAGGACCTGCCGATCACTCGCGGGCTGTACAACTTCGATCACTTGAGCGTGGAGTTCTTTGCCGACACCGATGTTTCCAGGCAAGTGCTCAAGGCTGGCGGCTTCGACTACAACCGCGAGTTTTCCGCGACCAGCTACACCATCGGCTATGCGGGGGCGGCGCTGGAGCAGGGCAAATTGCTTCGTGAACATCTCGCGCCCGGCGCCGCGCAAGGTTCGCAAGGTTTCGTGTTCAATCTGCAGAAACCGCTGTTTCAGGATCGCCGGGTGCGTCAGGCCATCGCCATGCTCTGGGACTTCGAGTGGAGCAATCGGCAGATGATGCGCAGCATGTACCTGCGCCAGCGCAGTTACTTCTCGCACAGTGCGTTGGCGGCCACTGAGTTGCCGGATGCCGAGGAACTGGAAATCCTCGAACCGTGGCGCGGCAAGATTCCTGACGAGGTCTTCACCCGGGTGTTCGAAGCACCGAAAACCGACGGCAGCGGCAACATCCGCGCCGAGCAGTTGCAAGCGTTGAAATTGCTGGAGGCCGCCGGCTGGAAACCTCATGGCGATCAATTGGTGAACGCCAGTGGCGAGCCGCTGCAGTTCACCTTCCTTAACGGCCAGAAGGGCTTCGAGCGCTTGCTGTTGCCGTTCAAGCGCAACCTGGCACAGATCGGCATCGGTTTCGATATCCGCCAGGTCGACACCGCGCAATACACCAACCGCGTGCGCAATCGTGACTACGACATGATCGTGGTCGGCTATCCGGTGAGCCAGGCGCCAGGGCGCGAGATGTTCAATTACTTCGGCGCCGACGGGGCGGACGATCCCGGCTCCAACAACTACATGGTGCTGCGCGATCCGGCTGTCGATGCGTTGCTTGAAGGGCTGGTGCAGGCCGACAACCGCGACAGCCTGTTGCGTCATGCCCACGCTTTGGATCGGGTGTTGCAGTGGGGTTATTACTGGATTCCCAACTACTACCCGCCGGGGATTTCCACGGTATGGTGGAACCGTTTCGGCCGCCCGGCGACGGCGCCGCTGTACGACGCCGGGCTCGACACTTGGTGGGAAATCAGCCCGACCGCGCTGACCTCCACGCAGCTGCAGCAACAGCAAAAGGAGTACGCCCATGTGGGGTTATAGTCTGCGGCGTCTGCTGCTGATCGTGCCGACCTTGCTCGCCATTCTGTTGGTCAATTTCGTCATCGTGCAGGCCGCGCCGGGTGGCCCGGTGGAACAGGCGATTGCGCGCTTGCAGGGCATCGGCGTCGGCGCGGCGGTGGGCGGTGGTCATGTGGAAACCATGGGTGGCGAATCCCGCGCCACCCGTGGCCTCGATCCGAAACTGGTGGCTGACATCGAGCGCCAGTACGGCTTCGACAAACCCGCCGGTGAACGCCTGTGGCTGATGCTCAAAAGCTACGCGCGGCTGGACTTCGGCCAGAGTTTTTTCCGGGGTGCCAGTGTCACCGAACTGATCTGGCAGAAGCTGCCGGTGACCTTGTCGCTGGGCTTGTGGGCGACATTGATCACTTATCTGGTGTCGATTCCGCTGGGCATTCGCAAAGCGGTGCACAACGGCTCGGCGTTCGATGTCTGGAGCAGCGTGGCGATCATCATCGGCTATGCGATGCCGGGGTTTCTGTTTGCGCTGCTGCTGATCATCGTGTTTGCCGGCGGCAGTGCGCTGGACTGGTTTCCGGTGCGCGGACTGGTCTCGGACAACTTCGCCGAGTTGTCGCTGTGGGCCAAGGTCGCGGACTACTTCTGGCATCTGGTGTTGCCGGTCACCGCGCTGGTCATCGGCGGATTCGCCACGCTGACGATCCTCACCAAAAACAGCTTTCTCAACGAGATCTCGCGGCTGTACGTGGTGACGGCACGGGCCAAGGGCCTGAGTGAACGTCAGGTGTTGTACGGCCATGTGTTCCGCAACGCGATGCTGCTGGTGGTTGCCGGTCTTCCTCAGGCGCTGGTGACGGTGTTTTTCGGCGGTTCGCTGCTGATCGAAGTGATCTTCTCGCTGGATGGCCTCGGCCGCCTGAGCTACGAAGCGGCGGTGTCGCGCGATTATCCGGTGGTGTTCGGTTCGCTGTTCATCTTCACCCTGTTCGGCCTGCTGATAAAACTGCTCGGCGACCTGTGTTACACGCTGGTCGATCCGCGCATCGACTTCACCGCGAGGACTGCCTGATGCTGACCTTATCTCCCATCGGACAGCGCCGCTGGGCGCGCTTCAAGGCGCATCGGCGTGGCTGGTGGTCGTTGTGGCTGTTTCTGCTGCTGTTCGGCCTGAGCCTGGGCGGTGAATTGATCGCCAATGACAAGCCGCTGCTGGTCGAGTATCAGGACCAATGGTATTTCCCGGCGTTCAAGCGCTACACCGAGCAGGATTTTGGCGGTGAGCTGCCGTTTCAGCCTGACTATCGCAGTGCGCAGGTGCGGCAGCTTATCGAGGGGCAGGGCGGGCGTCTGTGGTTTGCACCGATTGCGTTCGGTTTTGATACGGTCAATTACGACCTGACGGAGCCGGCACCGAGTCCACCAAGCGGCGAGAACTGGCTGGGCACTGACGATCAGGCGCGGGATGTACTGGCGCGAGTGATCTTCGGGACGCGGGTGTCATTGCTGTTCGCTCTGGCATTGACCACCGCGAGCGCGCTGATCGGCATCGCCGCGGGTGCCTTGCAGGGTTATTACGGCGGTTGGGTCGATCTGCTCGGGCAGCGGCTGCTGGAGGTGTGGTCGGGGCTACCGGTGTTGTACCTGTTGATCATCCTGTCCGGGTTCGTCGAGCCGAATTTCTGGTGGCTGCTAGGGATCATGGCGCTGTTTTCCTGGCTGAGCCTGGTCGACGTGGTGCGCGCCGAGTTCCTGCGCAGCCGTGGCCTTGAATACGTCAAAGCGGCGCGGGCGCTGGGGGTTGGCGATGCGCAGGTGATCAGCCGGCACATCCTGCCCAATGCGATGAGCGCGACCCTGACGTATCTGCCGTTCATTCTCACCGGGGCGATTGCCACGCTGTCGGCGCTGGATTTCCTCGGTTTCGGCATGCCTGCCGGCAGCGCTTCGCTGGGCGAACTGATCGGCCAGGGTAAAAGCAATCTGCAAGCGCCGTGGTTGGGGCTGACTGCGTTTTTTACGTTGGCGCTGATTCTTTCTCTGTTGGTGTTTATCGGTGAAGCCTGCCGAGATGCTTTTGATCCGCGCTCTTGAGCCGAGGAGTTGATATGAGCGATAACCTGATCGAAATACGCGACCTGCGTGTAGCATTCAACGGCCAGCCAGTGGTGCACGGCCTCGACCTCGACATCCGCCCGGGCGAGTGCCTGGCGCTGGTCGGCGAGTCCGGCTCGGGCAAATCGGTGACCGCCCACAGCATCCTGCAACTGCTCGACCCGAACATCACGCGGATCGACGGCAGCATTCGCTACCGCGGCGAAGAGCTGCTCGGCGTGCATGAGCGTTATCTGCGGCAGCTGCGCGGCAATCGCATTGCGATGATTTTTCAGGAGCCGATGAGTTCGCTGAATCCACTGCACACGGTTGAACGGCAACTCGGCGAGAGCCTGGCGCTGCACAAAGGTCTGGCGGGCGCGCAAGCCCGTGAGCGCACTCTTGAATTGCTGGAACTGGTTGGCATCCAGAACCCCCGGGAACGGCTCAAGGCCTATCCGCATCAGCTCTCCGGCGGCCAGCGACAGCGGGTAATGATTGCCATGGCGCTGGCCTGTGAGCCGCAGTTGCTGATCGCCGACGAGCCAACCACCGCGCTCGACGTGACCGTGCAGCGCAGGATTCTGCTGTTGCTCAAGGAGCTGCAGCAGCGGCTCGGCATGGCGTTGCTGATCATCAGTCATGACCTGAATCTGGTGCGCACGATTGCCCAGCGGGTGGCGGTGATGCGCGGCGGTGTGATCGTCGAGCAGGCATCCTGCGAACAACTGTTCCGTGCGCCGCAGCATCCTTACAGCATCGAGTTGCTGAATGCCGAACCTGGCGGGCATGCCTTATGTCTCGACGCCACCGAGGATTTGTTGCAAGTGCGCGATCTGAATGTGCGCTTCCGTCTCGGCGGCGGTGGGTGGCGGCCGAAGACTTACCTGCAGGCGGTCAAGGGCATCGATCTGAACCTGCAACGCGGCAAGACCTTGGGCATTGTCGGCGAGTCAGGTTCGGGCAAGTCGACATTGGGTCAGGCGATTTTGCGGCTGATCGACGCCGAGGGCAGCATTCGTTTTGCCGGTGAGGCGCTGGAGGCGTTGAGCGGCAAGCAACTGAGGCCGCTGCGCAAACGCCTGCAAGTGGTGTTTCAGGACCCGTTCGGCAGTCTCAGTCCGCGTCTGTGCGTCGAACAGATCATTGCCGAGGGATTGCAGGTGCACAGCGATTTGAATGCCGCGCAGCGTGCGCAGGCGGTGATCGAGGTACTGCGTGAAGTGGGTCTCGATCCGGCAACGCGGCATCGCTATCCGCACGAATTTTCAGGGGGGCAGCGGCAACGCATCGCCATTGCCCGGGCACTGGTGCTCAAGCCCGACTTGATCCTGCTGGATGAGCCAACCTCGGCACTGGATCGCACGGTGCAAAAGCAGATCGTGGCGCTGCTGCGGCGTTTGCAGCAAGAGCATGGTCTGACCTACCTGTTCATCAGCCATGACCTGGCGGTGGTGCGGGCGCTGGCTCATGATCTGATCGTGATGAAGGAAGGACAGGTGGTGGAGCGGGGGGAGACCGGCAATCTTTTCAGCGCGGCAAAGCACCCCTATACGCAGGAGCTGCTGGCCGCGTCATTTGCCGGTTGATGACCTGCTGCCAGAGCTGACGCTTTCGCGAGCAAGCCCGCTTCCACCGGGGGGATTGGCTGTTTCGGGATTGGCGGGTTGCCGCCGGCTCCATTGTGGGAGCGGGCTTGCTCGCGAAGGCAGTCGGTGCTTCAGCGAAATCCTTGATGCCTGAACGCAAAAATCCCGCCACCAGGGCGGGATTTTCTGCAAACCGAACGACGTCTTACGACGGGAACAGTTCGGACAGTTTCATCGACAGCATCATGTCGCCTTCAACGCGCAGCTTGCCGCCCATGAACGCCTGCATGCCGTCGGTTTCACCGCTGACGATACCTTTCAGGGTTTCGCTGTCCAGCACCAGGGTGCAGTTGGCATCTGGGTTTTCGCCTTCCTTGATGTCGCAAGTGCCGTCTTTGACGATCAGCGAGTACTGCTTGTCTTCGTCGGTGATGTTGAAACCGAAGACCAGGTCCAGACCGGCAGCAGCGGCTGGGTTGAACTTGGCTTGCATCGCTTTTACGGCATCAGCTACGGAGGTCATGGTTCGATCCTTTCTTGGGTAATGGGAGCTGGGTGATTACAGCAAGGGTCACAGTTATCCGGACTCAGCGAAAAGTGATGAGTTCCGGAGCCTTCAGCAGCTGCAGATGTGCATGACTGTTGAAGGAAGCCAAAGCCACCTCGCGACCGCGGAACTTCAGCTGGTTGAGCGAGGTGTTGACGATTTGCCAATTCAGTTCGAATGCCTGTCTGGCAGGCATTTGGGTAATCAGGTGGAGCAGGGCGGTGATGGTGCCGCCGGAGGTGAACACGGCGATTTTCTGGTTGCCGTCGGCCTGTTCGAGGATGCGCTGCAGCCCGCCTTGCACCCGCTCGACGAAACCCAGCCAGCTTTCCAGGCCCGGGGTGTCGTGGGTGCCGGCGAGCCAGCGCTCGATGACCAAGGCGAAGATGCGCTGGAATTCGGTACGGTTCTGCGCCGCGTTGCGCAGGATGTCGATGGCTTCCGGTTCGTCCACCAGCATGGCGGGGATCAGGGCGCGGATCACCGCGTCGGCATCGAACTCGTTGAACGCGGCGTCGGTTTCCAGCGTCGGTACCGACAGGCCTTTGGCGGTGAATTGCTCCAGCGCACTGGTGGCCGTGTGTTGCTGGCGGCGCAGGTCGCCCGCCAGGCAGCGATCGAAACGGACTCCCAGTTCGACGAGGTGCTGGCCGAGGATTTCTGCCTGGCGCACACCGATGGGTGACAGGACGTCGTAGTCGTCTGCACCAAAGGAGGCCTGGCCATGTCGAATCAGATAGATACTGCCCACGTCCGCGTCATCCCGGTACGTTGAAGGTTTGGCGAGGTTATGAGGATGACGGAGTACTGTCAATGAAAAAACATACGCTTGTTTGAAATGCTTGTTACAGGCCTGTTGCCAGAGGTTTCACGGCTGGTCGACGAGGCGGCGCATGGGTATGCTGGAGCCATCCCGCGCGTGTTTTTGCATCCGCGCATTGTTTTAAGGAGTCTCTGTGGAGTTTTTCACCGAATACGCCAGTTTCCTGGCCAAGACCGTAACCCTGGTGGTCGCCATTCTGGTGGTGCTGGCCAGTTTTGCTGCATTGCGCAGCAAGGGCCGGCGCAAGTCGGCAGGGCAGTTGCAGGTCAGCAAGCTCAATGATTTCTACAAGGGCCTGCGTGAGCGCCTCGAGCAGACCCTGCTCGACAAGGATCAGCTCAAGGCCTTGCGCAAGGGGCAGGCCAAATCGGAAAAGACCGAGAAGAAGCAGAAGAGCAAACCCGAGGCCAAATCCCGGGTGTTCGTGCTCGATTTCGACGGTGACATCAAGGCATCGGCCACCGAGAGCCTGCGCCACGAAATCACCGCGCTGCTGACCCTCGCCACACCGAAGGACGAAGTGGTGCTGCGTCTGGAAAGCGGCGGCGGCATGGTGCACAGCTACGGCCTGGCATCGTCGCAACTGGCGCGTATCCGCGAGGCCGGGGTGCCATTGACCGTGTGCATCGACAAGGTCGCGGCCAGCGGCGGCTACATGATGGCGTGCATCGGCGAGAAGATCATCAGCGCGCCGTTCGCGATTCTCGGTTCGATCGGCGTGGTCGCGCAGTTGCCCAACGTCAACCGTTTGCTGAAAAAGCACGATATCGACTTTGAAGTCCTCACCGCCGGTGAGTACAAACGTACCTTGACGGTGTTTGGCGAAAACACCGAGAAGGGTCGGGAGAAGTTCCAGGAAGACCTCGACATCACCCATCAGTTGTTCAAAAACTTCGTGGCCCGCTATCGCCCGCAACTGGCGATTGACGACGTGGCTACCGGTGAGGTCTGGCTCGGCGTTGCAGCGCTGGACAAGCAACTGGTCGATGAACTCAAGACCAGCGATGAATATCTGGCAGACCGGGCGAAAAAGGCTGAGGTCTACCACCTGCATTACGCCGAACGCAAAAGCCTGCAGGAGCGCATCGGCATGGCGGCCAGCGGATCGGTCGATCGTGTACTGCTGAGCTGGTGGAGTCGCCTGACGCAACAGCGCTTCTGGTAAAACAGTCAGCCACAAAAAACGCCGGTCAATGACCGGCGTTTTTGTTTGTGCAGTAAACCCGAAAGCTTAGCGGCGACGGAACAGCGGCAGCGGTTCGTCGGTGGCAGCCTGATAGGTCACCGAGAAGTCCTTGAGACCTTCAAGGGCTTCGTACGGGTCTTTATCCGGGCGCACGGCAAAGGCATCAAAGCCACAACGGTGCATGTAGAACAACTGATCGCGCAGCACGTCGCCAATTGCTCGCAACTCACCTTTGAAACCATAACGGTCGCGCAGCAAGCGGGCGTTGGAGTAGTTGCGGCCGTCGGTGAACGCCGGGAAGTTCAAGGCAATCACCTGAAACTCGGCGACGTCTTCACCGATCTCTTCGGCTTCTTCATCGGCGTCCAGCCAGACACCCAGGCCGCCGTCGCGGGCCTTGAGCATGCGGCTGTGTTCGCGCCACAGTTGCAGCGGAACGATCAAGTCGTCGCAGTTGCTGATCTCGTCGATGTTGAAATCCTTGGGCAGCAAGTGCCAGGTTTCGTCGACGACCTCGTTGTTCTTAATGATTCGCTGCATAGACGCGTTCCTTGAAGAGGTCGATGCCAATACGCTGATAAGTGTCGATGAAGCGCTCGTCTTCGGTACGTTGTTCAACGTACACGTCGATCAGCTTCGAGATCACGTCAGGCATGGCTTCCTGAGCGAAGGACGGGCCGAGGATCTTGCCCAGGCTCGCATCACGGCTGGCGCTGCCGCCGAGGGAGACCTGGTAGAACTCTTCACCTTTCTTGTCCACGCCGAGGATGCCGATATGGCCGACATGGTGGTGACCGCAGGCGTTCATGCAACCGGAGATGTTCAGGTCCAGCTCACCGATGTCGAACAGGTAGTCCAGGTCGTCGAAACGGCGTTGGATCGACTCGGCGATCGGGATCGACTTGGCGTTGGCCAGCGAGCAGAAATCACCGCCAGGGCAGCAGATGATGTCGGTCAGCAGGCCGATGTTCGGCGTGGCGAAACCACCTTCACGCAGTTCGCCCCACAGGGTGAACAGCTGGCTTTGCTCGACGTCGGCCAGAATGATGTTCTGCTCGTGCGAGGTGCGCAGTTGGCCGAAGCTGTAGCGCTCGGCCAGATCGGCGACGGCATCGAGCTGTTTGTCGGTGATGTCGCCCGGGGCAACGCCGGTCGGCTTCAGCGACAAGGTCACGGCCACATACCCCGGCTTCTTGTGCGCCAGGGTGTTGCGGCTGCGCCAGCGGGCGAAGCCCGGATGTTCTTGGTCGAGCTCGGCCAGAGCGGCAGTCTGGTTGTCCAGCGCCTTGTAGTCCGGGTCGACGAAGTGCTTGGCGACGCGGTGCAGCTCGGCTTCGGTCAGCGTGGTCTGGCCACCGCGCAGGTGTTCCATTTCCGCGTCGACTTTCTGCGCAAACACTTCCGGCGTCAGTGCCTTGACGAGGATCTTGATCCGCGCCTTGTACTTGTTGTCGCGACGGCCATAGCGGTTGTAGACCCGCAGGATGGCGTCGAGGTAGCTCAGCAGGTCCTGCCACGGCAGGAACTCGTTGATGAACGCGCCGACCACCGGGGTACGGCCCAGGCCACCGCCGACCAGCACGCGGAAACCGAGTTCACCCGCTTCGTTGTGTACCGGCTCCAGGCCGATGTCGTGGACTTCAATGGCTGCACGGTCAGCGGTCGAACCGTTGACAGCGATCTTGAATTTACGCGGCAGGTAGGCGAATTCCGGGTGGAACGTGGTCCACTGACGGACGATTTCGCACCATGGGCGCGGGTCGATCAATTCGTCGGCCGCGACACCGGCGAACTGGTCGGTGGTGACGTTGCGCAGGCAGTTGCCGCTGGTCTGGATCGCGTGCATCTGCACGGTAGCTAGTTCAGCGAGGATGTCCGGGATGTCTTCCACCGCCGGCCAGTTGAACTGCACGTTCTGCCGGGTACTGATGTGGGCGTAGCCCTTGTCGTAGTCACGGGCAATCTTGGCCATCATGCGCGTCTGACGCGAAGTCAATTGGCCGTAAGGCACCGCCACGCGCAACATCGGCGCGAAACGCTGGATGTACAGGCCATTTTGCAGGCGCAGGGGGCGGAATTCTTCTTCGCTCAGCTCACCTGCCAGATAGCGTCGGGTCTGATCACGGAACTGCTTGACGCGGTCCTCGATGATCCGCTGATCGTACTCGTCGTATACGTACATATAAGTCCTGTTCTCAGGCTTTGGGCTACTCGGAAAACGCTGCGTTTTCGCTTGCTGGAGTCCGAAGGTGCCTCTGCAATTCTGCGCGCACGGCCGCGCACTCCCTAACGGAGCCGGGGCAATATACCCGTTTGCAGTTATGCGCAAAAGTGATGTTTGAGTATATGTAAAGAACCAAATCGCCTAACGAGAATGGCTGTCAACTAACCCACATTTGTCGTGCGGACAATCATCGTCTTAACTGTGGTCGAGTCTTTCTGCAATCACCGATAAAACCGACAAGAGGCGATGCAATGAGCAACCCGACCAAGGCAAGAAAAAGCGATAGCAGTGTCGATGCGTGGGCCATTTTGTTCCTGATCATTCTCGTTGTAGGGACAGCGGTATTCTGGGTCAGTCATCAGTAAACGACTCATCCGGGTCCGCTGCCGACAGATTGTCGGACAAATAACGGGATCAGGCGTCAATAGCCGCTGGTTCGAGGGCTATAATGCGCGGCCATTTTTCCTTGGGCCCGGATGTTCATGTTGAAGATTTTCCACCTCGCTCTGCTGCTTTTCGGCATGGTTCTGGGAACCTGCGCGCGGGCGGAATCGGTGCTTTTTCTGAATCCGGGCTCGACCGAAGAAGCCTTCTGGGTCAGCTATTCGCAATTCATGCAGGCCGCCGCCCGCGATCTGGGCATCGATTTGCAGATCCTCTATTCCCAGCGTCAGCCGGAACTCACTCTGGCTCAAGCGCGCCTCGCATTGCAGGGCGCCAATCGCCCCGACTATCTGATGTTCGTCAATGAACAATACGTCGCGCCACAGATTCTGCGCATGGCCCAGGACAGCGGCGTGAAGCTGTTCATGGTCAACGCGGTGCTGACGCCTGATCAGGAAGCCCTGGTGGGAGACCGTCCCGACCGCATTGGCAGTCTGATTCCCAACGACGAAGAGGGTGGATATCTGATGATGAAGGCACTGATTCAGGTGCATCCGCCGGTTGAAAATGGCGAACAGATTGAAGCGCTGGCCTTTTCCGGATTGAAAATCACACCGTCGGCACAACTGCGCGAGCGGGGTATGCAGCGTGCCTTGGCCGAGCATCCGCAGGTCCGGTTGCGGCAACTGGTCTACAGCGGTTGGACTCAACAGCGCGCTTATGAGCAGGCCAGGCAATTGGTCAAGCGTTATCCCGACGTATCGCTGGTGTGGTCGGCCAATGATGAAATGGCCTTCGGTGCGATGAGGGCTTTTTCCGAAGCAGGGAAGCGGCCTGGCAGCGATGTTTTTTTCAGTGCGGTCAACACTTCGCCCGCTGCGCTGCAAGCCGTTATCGATGGGCGTCTGAGCGCGCTGGTGGGTGGGCACTTCACCTTGGGGGGGTGGGCACTGGTCGAGTTGCACGATCATGAGTCGGGTGTCGATCTGGATCGATACGGGGGGCGTGACCGGCAGATTCCGTTGCTGCAATTGATCGACAAATCCCAGGCCCGACAACTGCTGGCGATGGGCAAATCGCCCAACTATGGCGTGAACTTCCGCCAGCTTTCAGCCAAGGGCAAGCCGGCCTCGTACCGTTACCCGTTCGGCCTGCAAACGCTGATGCACTGAGCGACGTCAAACCCCGGCGAAATGCAGCACCAGTTTGACGATGGCAAACAGTGTCAGGGCGAACACCGCAGTGAACAGAATGCCCAGGATCAGGAAATGGCTGGGCTTGCCATGGGTGAAGTCCCTGGCCCGGTTTTTCCCGCTCTGCACCCCGAATGCCGCAGCCATGACGCTGTGCAGCATCTGCCAGAAGGTTGGCGGTTTGTTGTCGACTGGATCGTCCATAAATCCCCCGTCTGTTTAGGTTCCCCTGAGAGCATAGCCAACCTGTCGGATTGTGCCGTTGCCACCGCGTCACTGCAGACGCAGTCGGTAACAACTCGCGACCGAAGCGATAACTATGTACCGCAGTCAGCCGAGGCGGAAATGGTGTTCTGTCGTTCCATTTTTCAGGAGCGACAGAATGTCCATTCATCCCCCGACGCAGCCGGCAGTGGCGAAGAATTCTCGCAGCCCGTTGCCTGTTGAAACGAAGGTTGTGGCCAGCGCGAGTATTCACGGCAAGCGCCTTGAGCACGTGGTGCCCGGCTGGCTGATCGATGCCAGCGCCGAACGTCGTGCCCATATCAAACGTGCCGGCACGCAGTTGCCGCAGTGGTATCAGCAGTTGTCTGCTGAGCAATTACGCGACGTGCAGGCGCGCGTCACTGAAAGCTTTCTTGCCCAGTCACGGCTGGACAAGACGATGGCGGCGCTTGAGAGCATCGAGGCATTTGCCGAGGCGCAACTGATAAAAGCGCTTAAAGATCAATTCAATGTCGAGCTCGACGTCAACAAAACCCTGTTGTGTCTCAGGCACGCTCTGGAAGTCAGTGCACTGGAAATCGAGGTGTCCAGTTTTGAAGTATTGAAACTCTCACTGCTGCAGGCAGCCCTGCATAATTTCGAAGCGGCGGAATGCGAAGAGGGGGCCTTTCATCGCGAATCCGGGTTTGTCGTAGAGACGTCGAACCCCGGTACATTCCAGGCTGTGACGGCCGAGATCACCGTCAGTCAGTTTCTGTCGCTGTGTCGTACGCTGGATATTGGTGCCCGATACCAGACGCGCGTGAAAGCGTTCTTTCAGACGGCCAGCGCATTGCGCGAGCAATTCATCAGCAGCCAGAAAACCGCACTGCGCGCAGCTGCCGAGCAGGCCCTGCTGAAGCAGGACATCGAACCGGACGACTATAGAATGATTCTGTCGGTCGTCGACGGTGAGATTCATCCGCGTGTTGGCGAGAAACCTGTGTGGTTTCGCGACCTGAGCCTGATGAAACACCGGATGACCGGTTGTGTGGTGTTCAGCATCAGCGAACGCAATCGCTACACCAACGAGTTCATCGTCTACATCCCCCATGATCCGGAACATCCGCTCAAACGCTACACCTCAGCGCAGATGCGCGAAGTATTCAAACGCAAATTCACGGCGCCTGACGCTGTGCCTTCGAATGAGGCGGCGACGGCCTATCAGCGCTTTTTCAGTCAGTTCGTGGCCTATGCCGACCGTCCTTATTACTTCAGTCAATTCACCCGATCTTCGGCGGACGCACCGGTAGATCCGTTGCGTTCGATCTGGGTGAAAGTCATCCAGATGATTCCACCGTTCTCTGCTCTTACACAGATCAAGGAGCTGCCGCCCGAGCGTCCGGGCAAACGTGAACCGGAGGAAGATCCCTATCTCAATCCGTTCGGCATTGTCCGCAAAGGCGTGGCGGGTATCTGGGCGGCCAATACCGATCTGTGGCAGTACCTCTATGAACAGCACAGCGACAAGTTCATCGCCGATGCGCGTGCTCACGCCGTACCGACGGCAGACGTTGACGCGAATGTCCGCGCAAAAAGGCTCAATCATTTGCTGGAATTCGGCATGTTCGCGCTGAACATGGTGTCGATGTTCGTACCGGTGCTGGGCGAGATCATGATGACGGTGATGGCCGGTCAGTTGCTGTACGAGTCGCTCGAGGGCGCTGTCGAATGGACTGAAGGTGATCGTCAGGCCGCCAAGGGGCACCTGGTCGATGTGGCGGAAAACCTCGCGTTGATCGGGGTCATGGCCGGTGTCGGAAAAGGCCTTGGCAGACTGAGCGCGGCCAAGCCCGTCGCGGTGATCGAGAGCGCTGAACTGATTGAGCGCCCCGACGGCCAGTGGCGGTTATGGACACCTGACATTGCGTCCTATGAAAGCCCTGCAGGATTGAATCCAGCGTCTGTCCCGGATGCGCAAGGCCTGCATCGATTGAATGGCAAGACGTACATTCGCCAGCAGGGCAGGGTCTACCAGACGCACTTCGACGAACAGTTGAACCAATGGCGCATTCTCCATCCGAACGATGCTTCAGCCTTTCAACCTATCCTCGAACACAATCGTCTGGGGGCCTGGCGGCATACGCTGGAGCGGCCGCTGAGCTGGGATCGATTGACTTTGTTGCGACGCATGGGCCATTGCACCGAAGCCTTTTCCGACGAGCAATTGCTCAATATCGCGGATGTCAGTGGCGTCAGTGATGACGCTCTGCGCCAAATGCACATGGATCATTTGCCTGTACCTCTGGCGTTGGCCGATACCTTGCGCCTGTTCGAGGCTGATCAGGGCGTGATCCGGATCATCGACCAGATCGAGCAAGGCACCAGCCTTGACGCCCAGTTCCTGCGGGCATTGCCGTTGCTGCCGCAAATGCCACGCTGGCCAGCCGGGCGCGTACTTGAGATCTTCGACGGCCCGGATTGGTCCGGAGCTAGCGTCAAGCATGGCACTGAGGCGTTATTGCCGGGTGACAGTATCAAGGCACCGATCCGGATCACTCGCGCCGATGTCCTGAGTGAACAGATGCCCGGGCGTATTCTGGATACGCTGGATGAGCCGGAGATTATCCGGTTGCTGGGGGCTGAAGCGGCCCGTGTCAATGAAGCCCGACCAGTTGAATTCAGGAAGCAGTTGGCGGATTTCCTGAAGACCCGTCAGCCGGCGATGTTCGAGCAACTCTATGCTGAGCCGCATTCGCACGAACCACGGGTTGCCAGACTGCAACGGGCGACGCCCGGGTTGGGCAGCCCGGCAGCCATCAGAGTGTTGCTGCAGGCAGACGCCGAGGAGCTGGCGCGTCTGGACAGTGGCAGGCGCGTGCCTCTGAGGCTGCTGGAAGCGTCGCGAGATTACGCGCAGCGCAGGCGCTTCGATCATGCCGTCGCCGGGCTGCACATGGAAAACCTGGCGTCGGCCGAGAGCCGGTGGCTGGCTTTTCGGGTGCTGGAAAGACTCCCTGGCTGGTCGCCCGATGTACGTCTGGAAGTGCGCGAGAACAGCACCCATGGGCCGTTGATCGATAGTCTCGGCGATGAAAGCACCCACCCGCTCAAATATCTGGTCAAACGGGGGCCTTCCTATCAGGCCTTCAACGAACGTGCAGAGGAACTCAACGGCATTCCTCGCCAGGGCGATAACTTTTTCGCCTCGGTCATGCATGCCTTGCCTGACAAGTCCCGCCAGGCCTTGGGGCTTGCCGACGTCAGTCAGAGTGCTTCTCTGCGTCGACTGGTGATTGACCATGCCCATCAACATCGCTCTGAACTGGCCCGGTTGGCCGGCAAGCGCCATGGCGTCAGCAAACCCTTCAAACCGGCACTGCGCGTGCCGGGGCATGGCCTCGGTTATTACGCCAGTGGACGCGGGCAGGGCGTTAATCCGCTGCTGGTGCCACGGGTGCAGAATGTCTATCCAACCCTCACCGATCAGCAGGCGGGCGGGTTCATTCTTCAGCAACTGGCGTCGGGCAAGAGCGACGCACAAATCTATGAGCTACTGCAAAGGCGTACCCGCGAATGGCAAGCGCTTGAGGCGACACTGGCCGAATGGGAGGGCCAACCGACACCGGAACCCACGCTGCAATCGATGATTGGTGGCAAGTCCAGCGTCGTGCACAACATCAAGCAGAGCTGGCGAACTTCACCGCTGGCGCACGTCCATCCACGTTTCGGCCAGTTGGACTTAGTATGTGATGAGGCACTACCGCTTCTGACAGCAGACTTTTCTCACGTACGTGAGCTGAATGTACGCGGTCGCTGCATCACCGATACCAATGCCGACGTGCTGCTGGGCGTTTTCCCGCATCTGGAGAAACTGACCATCAATGCGACAAGCGAGACGTTCAGCAATGTCCCGCAAGCCTTGCAGGGCATGGAGCGGCTGACCAGTCTGACGCTTTACAGCGCGGTCCCGTTTGCCGCTGACATGCCGGCACGGTTGGGCAGGCTGGCCCGAATTGAGGAACTGACAGTCTGTTCGTCGGGTTACCAGCCGATTGCCTTCGACGTCAGCCCGTTGCACAAACTGCGCAAGCTGGAGATCGTCGCCTATTCCTTGCTCGAATGGCCGGCCGGGGTACTTGAACTGCCTGATCTCGAACGCCTGAACCTCAAGGACACCGGGATCAGCACCTTGCCCGCAGGGCTGCTCGAGGGGCACGAAAAGTTGTGGTCGGGGTTGTCACTTGACTGGTCGAAGTTCTCCCGCGAAAACTTCAAGGTCGCCTATGAGTACGTCAAGACACATCCCGAGCATCTTATTGACCGCGAAGCGATGGTCCGGGATTACTGCAAAGGCGAATTGAAGCGTCTGGGCGAAGGCTTGAGCGCGTCGCCGCAGAGCATCTTCGACCGCTTCTTTGAGCAGTGGCCTGACGAGCAGCAACGATACGCAGCCATCGAAACCGTGAGCGAGCAGTTTGCAACCCTCGACAGGCAGCTTGTTGACTGGTTGCAAACGGGCATGGCCTCGCAAGAGTCAATCAGGGAGATAATCGGGCGATCCAACGCGACGCATGCCATCAGAACCAGTTGGCGCAAGGGACTTTTCAAACGCTATGGTTCAACGGTATCCGCCTCGACGCTGGACTTGTCGGGGTTGATGCTCAGCGAGCTTCCGCAATTGCCTGCCGATGCATTCTCACATGTACGTACCTTGCTTCTGTTGGGCCAGCGAGTAGATGCCTTGCAACTGCGCGGCTTCCTGGCGGCCTTTCGGGAGGTGCAGACGCTCGACCTGAGCGACAACGCCCTGCATGAGTTGCCGATTGAACGGGGTAGCCTTGCGAGGCTGTCACGGTTGGATCTCTCCAATAATCTGTTGACGGACACGCCCCGGTTGCAGCAAGGCCTGGAATCAATGCCGGCCCTTGAATATCTCGATTTGCACAACAACCCTCTGACCGGACTGACCGTCGCTGGCATGACGCGCTTGAAAGCGCTGAACTTGCAAGGCACGGATCTGCAAACCTGGCCTGCGGGTGCTGAAGCGCTCGCTCAGCTGACCTGGGTGGACTTGCGCAACAGCAAGATCACCACGCTGCCTCAAGCGTTTCTGGACAGCCATGCCGTGCTCAACAGCAATCTGACCGGTAACCCTTTGACGCCAGCCGCGACGGCAGCGCTGCGTGCTGTGCAACAGCGGATCGAGTTTGACTTCGGGCTGCCCGAGGGGGCGCTGCAAGCATTTGCCAATGAGCCGGTCCCGCTGACGTTTCCTCCAGCGGAGAGTGGACTCTCGATTGCCAGGCAATTGCTGCCATATCCCCACGCGGCGGCAGGCGAAGGTGAGACGTTGATGATCAACAGTCTTCAGCGCATGCAGCCGGCCTTCAGTGCCGAACAAGCATCGCAGTTGATTGAGCAGATGCGCGCCAGCGGAGCGACCAACGCTGAAACGGGTGCTCGAATCGGCGCCTGGAACCAGACTTTTGATACGCTGGTGCGCCAACTGAATGGCTGGCTTTACACCCGCGAGACCCGTGGAACAGACTGGGTCATCTCCTCGCAGACCCGCAGTCTGGCGGCCTGGCGAATCCTCACCTGTTGGCGGGCAAGGTTGCCCAACCTGCAAGGTGTGACGCAAGCCGTGCTGGATCTGCACGGGTTGCAATTGGGAGATATCCCGGCGCTACCAGACGACTTTGCGCATGTCCGCACGCTCAACCTGACAGGGACGAGGCTGAGTGCCGAGGGCGCCAGCGGTTTTCTCGCAGCCTTTACTCAGTTACGGACTCTGGAGCTTGGCGGCAATGAGCTGGAGGCTGTACCTCAATCGGTGCGCAACATGTCTGCGCTGGAGCGGCTGGAGCTTTCCAGTAACCGTTTCTACGATTCCGAGCACTTGTATGAGGCCCTTTCCGGTCTGGAACATCTGACCTGGCTGGATGTGAGTTACAACAACCTGGAGTCGTTCGATGTCAATTATTTCGGGCGACTGGAAGCGCTCGATTTGCGCAACAACAATCTGTTCATCTGGCCCGAAGGTGCGTTGCAGGCGGAGCATCTGCGCATGCTCAATCTGAGCCGCAACGACATCAGCACACTGCCGGAGGACGCACTGGACGGTACCCACGAGGCGTTGATGAATGGTACGGACTTGACCGACAACTACAATTTGTCCGAGGAAAGTCTTGAGCGACTCAGGGCTTATCAGGCCGCGGGTGAACGTCACCGGGTACTGGGTTTTTCACGCGCTGATCTGGAAGAGATGGTTGACGACGGCGCGGGCGGGCTGACCGAAACGACTGACAGCGTTGAATCCGACGAGATCGTGCCGATCGAGCCGTCGCAGGCGCAGTACAAAGCCCCATGGCTGGCCAATTTCGCGCCCGAACAATTGGCGGTTCGCGATGCGCTGTGGGAACAACTGGCTGCCGAGCCGGACAGTGCGGCGTTCTTCCATCTGCTGGAACGACTGCAGGACACGCGCGAATTCAGGGTGGCCAACGCTGACCTGACGCGACGGGTATGGACCGTCATGGAAGCCGCCGCGACCGACACCGAGGTCAGGGAAGTCATCTTCGCCGGCTCGACCACCCACGGCACCTGCGTTGACGGACGGATCCTGACCTTCAGTGGTCTGGAAACCAAGGTGTTCACCCATAACGCATTGCTTGAATTGCCGTCAGGTCGATCAGGCACAAAAGGTGGGGTGTTGTTGAATCTGTCGCGGCGACTGTTTCGCCTGGACAAGGTCGATGAATTGGCGAAAAAAGCGGCAGCCCGCAGTGGTTTCGATGAAGCCGAGATGCGCCTGGGTTATCGAATCGGTTTGACCGCAGGTTGGGAGGACGGCCTGGAGTTGCCGGGGCAGCCGAAAAACATGACGTATGCGTCGGGCGTCAGCCCGCAACAACTGGTCGAGGCGCGGACGGAAGTCAGTAACGCCGAACGATCGGACAAATTTCTGGAGGATTTGATTCAGCGCGATTACTGGGTGGAATACCTTCAGGAGAAGTACCCCGAAGACTTCAGGAAACTGGATGCGTTGCAATCGATCGAGGACGGGGCAGATGACGGACTGAGTGCCGACGATCCAGAGTACTTGACCCGGTTGTTCGATCGTACGGCCGAACGCAACGTGAAGATGATCGAGCTTTCGCAGCAGGAAATCGATGCAATCAATGCTGTAAAAACGCCGGTCCCGGGCTCTTCAAGTCATCTGTCCAACGCCTGAAACTGAAAGCGCAGTTCCCGACGCCGGTCAAACCGGCGCCGGGATCCACCCGTTGGATCAGTTGTCGTAGCCGAGGTTCGGTGCCAGCCAACGCTCGGTCACGCTCAACTCCTGGCCTTTACGCGAGGTGTAGCTCTGCACCTGGTCCTTGTCGACCTTGCCCACGGCAAAGTATTGCGCCTGCGGATGGGCAAAGTACCAGCCGCTGACCGCTGCGGCCGGGAACATTGCGTAATGTTCGGTGAGGAACACGCCGCTGCGGCCAGCGCGCATTTCGGCAGCTTCAGGGTCGAGCAGCGCGAACAGTGCGGCCTTCTCGGTGTGATCCGGGCAGGCCGGATAGCCCGGGGCAGGGCGGATACCGGAGTACTGCTCTTTGATCAGCGCTTCGTTGTCCAGCACTTCGTCCTTGGCATAACCCCAGTGCTCTTTACGCACCTGCTGGTGCAACCACTCGGCGCAAGCCTCGGCCAGACGGTCGGCGAGGGCCTTGACCATGATCGAGTTGTAGTCGTCGCCAGCGTCTTGATAAGCCTTGGCCACTTCTTCGGCGCCGATGCCGGCGGTGGTGATGAAACCACCGACATAGTCGGTCACTTCGCTGTCCTTCGGCGCAACGAAGTCGGCGAGGGAGAAGTTCGGCTTGCCGTCGGTCTTGATGATCTGCTGGCGCAGGTGATGCAGTTTGGCCAATGGCTTGCCGTCATCGCCGTACAGCTCGATGTCGTCGTCATGCACCTGGTTGGCCGGCCAGAAACCGAACACTGCGCGAGCGCTGATCAGTTTCTCGTCGATCAGTTTGGCGAGCATTTCCTGCGCGTCTTTGTACAGTGAAGTCGCGGCTTCACCGACCACTTCGTCTTCGAGGATGCGCGGGAATTTGCCGGCCAGATCCCAGGAGATGAAGAACGGCGTCCAGTCGATGTACTCGGCCAGAACGTTGAGGTCGATGTTGTCCAGCACCCGCGCGCCGGTGAAGGTCGGTTTGACGGGCTGGTATGTCGCCCAGTCAAACTGTGGCTTCTTGGCGATCGCTGCGGCGTAACTCAAACGTTCGGTACGCGCGCTGCGGTTGGCGGTGCGCTCGCGTACATCGACGTATTCCAGACGGGTCTTCTCGACGAAGCCGGCCTTCAATTCTTTCGACAGCAACTGCGTCGCTACGCCCACGGCACGCGAAGCGTCAGTCACGTAGACCACGGCGTCGTTGCTGTATTTCGGCTCGATCTTCACCGCGGTGTGCGCTTTGGAGGTGGTCGCGCCACCGATCATCAGCGGCAGGTGGAAATCCTGACGCTGCATTTCGCGGGCGACGTGGACCATTTCGTCCAGCGACGGGGTGATCAGGCCGGACAGGCCGATGATGTCGCATTTCTGCTCTTTGGCCACTTGCAGGATTTTTTCTGCCGGGACCATCACGCCGAGGTCGACGATGTCGTAGCCGTTACAGCCCAGCACCACGCCGACGATGTTCTTGCCGATGTCGTGCACGTCGCCTTTAACGGTGGCCATGAGAATCTTGCCCTTGGCTTCGGGCTTGTCGCCTTTTTCCAGTTCGATGAACGGGATCAGGTGCGCCACCGCCTGTTTCATCACGCGGGCGGATTTGACCACCTGCGGCAGGAACATTTTGCCGGCGCCGAACAGGTCGCCGACGATGTTCATGCCGGACATCAGCGGGCCTTCGATCACTTCGATCGGACGTGCGAACGACAGGCGCGATTCTTCGGTGTCTTCGACGATGTGCGTGGTGATGCCCTTGACCAGCGCATGCTCCAGACGCTTGTTGACGTCCCAGCTGCGCCACTCTTCGGTCTCGGCTTCCTTGACGCTGCCGTCGCCCTTGTACTTGTCGGCGATGGCGAGGAGGGCGTCGGTGCCTTCCGGCGTGCGGTTGAGAATCACGTCTTCAACGGCGTCACGCAGTTCCTGCGGGATCTGGTCGTAGATTTCCAGCTGACCGGCGTTGACGATACCCATGGTCAGGCCCGCACGGATCGCGTACAGCAGGAACACCGAGTGGATCGCCTCACGCACCGGGTTGTTGCCACGGAACGAGAACGACACGTTGGACACACCGCCCGAGGTCAGGGCGTATGGCAGCTCGTCGCGGATGTAGGCGCAGGCGTTGATGAAGTCGACAGCGTAGTTGTTGTGTTCTTCGATGCCGGTGGCGACGGCGAAGATGTTCGGGTCGAAGATGATGTCTTCCGGCGGGAAGCCGACTTCGTTGACCAGAATGTCGTAGGAGCGTTTGCAGATCTCTTTCTTGCGCGCTTCGGTGTCGGCCTGGCCGGCTTCGTCAAACGCCATCACCACCACGGCGGCGCCGTAGCGCTTGCACAGTTTGGCGTGATGGATGAACTGCTCGACGCCTTCTTTCATGCTGATCGAGTTGACAATGCCCTTGCCCTGAATGCACTTGAGGCCGGCTTCGATCACTTCCCATTTCGAGGAGTCGATCATGATCGGCACGCGAGAGATGTCCGGCTCGCCGGCGATCAGATTGAGGAAGGTCACCATGGCCTTCTTCGAATCGAGCATCCCTTCGTCCATGTTGATGTCGATCACCTGCGCGCCGGCTTCGACCTGCTGCAGGGCGACTTCCAGCGCTTCGGTGTAGTTGTCTTCGCGGATCAGGCGGGCGAACTTGGCCGAACCGGTGATGTTGGTACGCTCGCCAACGTTAACGAACAGCGAGCTGCGATCGATGGTGAACGGCTCCAGACCCGAGAGGCGGCAAGCCTTGGGAATGTCCGGGATTTCACGCGGTGCGTAACCGGCAACAGCTTTGGCGATGGCTTCGATGTGCCCCGGCGTGGTGCCGCAGCAACCGCCGACGATGTTGAGGAAGCCGCTCTGGGCGAATTCTTCGATGACCTTGGCGGTTTCCGACGGCAGTTCGTCGTACTCGCCGAATTCGTTCGGCAGGCCGGCGTTCGGGTGCGCGGAAACGTGGGTGCTGGCCTTGTTCGACAGCTCTTCCAGGTACGGACGCAATTCGCTGGCGCCGAGCGCGCAGTTGAGGCCGACCGAGATTGGCTTGGCGTGCGCCACCGAGTTCCAGAACGCTTCGGTGGTCTGGCCCGACAGGGTCCGGCCGGAGGCGTCGGTGATGGTCCCGGAAATCATGATCGGCAGTTCGATGTGGAGCTCTTCGAACACGCCTTGCACGGCGAAGATCGCCGCTTTGGCGTTGAGGGTATCGAAAATGGTTTCGATCAGGATCAGGTCGGCGCCGCCCTCGATCAGGCCCTTGGTGGCTTCGGTGTAGTTCTCCACCAGCTCATCGAAGGTGACGTTGCGGTAGCCGGGGTTGTTGACGTCCGGCGACAGCGAACAGGTGCGGCTGGTCGGGCCGAGCACGCCGGCGACGAAACGCGGCTTGTCCGGGTTCTCGGCGGTCTTGGCGTCGGCCACCTTGCGCGCCAGACGTGCGCCTTCTACGTTTAACTCGTAGGCCAGTTCTTCCATGCCGTAGTCGGCCATGGAAATGCGCGTGGCGTTGAAAGTGTTGGTTTCGAGGATGTCGGCGCCGGCATCCAGGTAAGCTTTCTCGATGCCGCCGATCACGTCCGGACGGGTGATCACCAGCAGGTCGTTGTTGCCCTTGACGTCACTCGGCCAGTCCGCGAAGCGTTTGCCGCGATAATCCTGCTCCTCGAGTTTGTAGCTCTGGATCATCGTGCCCATGCCGCCGTCGAGAATCAGGATGCGCTCTTTGAGGGCTTGCTTGAGAGCTTGAAGGCGGACGCTGCGATCGGACATTTGGACTACTCGAAAAGACCATTACGAAGGGCCGGGATCATAACAAACCTGTGCGGTTTTGGAGCATGTCGCGCTTTTGCATGAATATCGTTCATGTTGGTGCGGGCGTCATACTGTAGACTCGCGGCGTTTTTTTCAGGATCGGGATCAAGGGCATGTCGTACCGCGTCATCAGCATTTTCTTGCTGTTCTTAAGCTTTGGCGCGGTGGCGCAAGAGCTCTCGATTTCGCCCGCTATTTCATATGCCCGTGACATTCAACCCATCTTCACCGAGAAGTGCGTGGCCTGCCATGCGTGTTACGACTCCGCCTGTCAGCTCAATCTGGGCAGCGGCGAAGGTGCTGGCAGAGGCGCGAGCAAGATGCCGGTCTACGACGGTGAGCGCACTCAGGCCGCACCGACCACCCGACTGTTCTATGACGCCTTCGGCAAACGCGCCTGGCTGCAGAAGGGCTTCTATTCGGTGCTCGACGCCCAGGGCAGTCAGGCCGCGCTGATGGCGCGGATGCTGGAGCTGGGACACAAAACCCCGCTGACCCCCAATGCCAGGTTGCCGGAGGAGATCGCCCTCGGCCTGCAACGGGAAAACATGTGCGCGATGCCCGCCGAGTTTGAAGGCTACGCCGGCGCCCACCCGAAAGAAGGCATGCCGCTGGCGGTGACCGGCCTGACCGATCAGCAATACCAGACGTTGCAACGCTGGCTGGCGTCCGGTGCGCCGATTGACGAGCAAGGCCTGGCGCCGAGCGCCAAAGAGGCGCTGCAAATCGTCCAGTGGGAAAACCTGCTCAACACCCCGGGAGCGCGGCAGAGTCTGGTCGGGCGCTGGTTGTTCGAGCACTGGTTTCTCGCGCACATCTACTTCAAGGACGGCGAGCCGGGGCATTACTTCCAGTGGGTGCGTTCGCGTACGCCGACGGGCCAGCCGATCGACCTGATCGCCACCCGTCGCCCGAACGATGACCCGGGCACTCAGGTGTATTACCGCCTGTGGCCGGTGCAAGGGGTGATCGTGCACAAGACCCACATCACCTATCCGCTGAGCGCGGCGAAGATGGCGCGGGTCAAGAGCCTGTTCTACAGCGGCAACTGGCAGGTCAATGCGCTGCCGGGTTACGGCCCGCAGAGTCGGGCCAATCCGTTCGCCACCTTCGAGGCGATTCCGGCCCAGGCGCGTTACCAGTTCATGCTCGACAACGCCGAATACTTCGTGCGCACGTTCATTCGCGGGCCGGTGTGCCGCGGGCAGATCGCGACCGACGTGATCCGCGACAACTTCTGGGCACTGTTCCAGGCCCCGGAACATGACCTGTACATCACCGACCCCAACTATCGCGGGCAGGCCACGCCGCTGCTGGCGATGCCGGGGCAGAACGACGACGTCGGCAGTGTCCTGAGTCTGTGGCACAACTACCGTAACAAGCGTAATGAATACGAAGCCCTGCGCCGCGACAGCTACGCCGACCAACCGCCGCCGAGCTGGTCGACCCTGTGGGCCGGCAACGACAACGCGCTGCTGAGCATCTTCCGCCACTTCGACAGCGCCTCGGTGACCAAAGGCCTGATCGGCGAAGTGCCACAGACGATGTGGCTGTTCGACTATCCGCTGCTGGAGCGCACCTATTACCAGTTGGCGGTCAACTTCGATGTGTTCGGCAACGTCTCCCATCAGGCGCAGACCCGTCTGTATTTCGACCTGATCCGCAACGGCGCCGAGCAGAACTTCCTGCGCCTGATGCCGGCCGATTCCCGCGAGGATTATCTCGACGATTGGTACCAGAGCAGCGGCCAGTTCAAGATGTGGCTCGATTACGAGGCCATTGATGACGACAAGCCGAGCGCATTGAAACTCGATTCGAAGGACCCGAAATATGATTTCGCCATGCAGTTGCTGGCGCGTTACGGTGACCTCAATGCGCGGCCGGATCCGATCAACCGTTGTGACGGCGCCTACTGCTCGCGACCGAATATCGACCCGGCGCTGCAGAACGCCGAGCAGGCGCTGAGTCGCCTGACCTCGCGTCCGGCGGCCGGTCTGAAAGTGATCGATCAATTGCCGGAAGCCACCATGCTGCGCATCGAAACCCGCAGCGGCAAGCGCGAGGTCTACAGCCTGCTGCGCAACCGCGCGCACAGCAACGTGGCGTTCCTGTTGGGCGAATCGCTGCGCTATCAGCCGGGGCTGGACACCTTGACCATTTATCCAGGTGTGCTCAGCAGTTACCCCAACTTCATGTTCAACATTGCGGCCGAGCAAGTACCGGAGTTTGTCGATGCGATGGAAAACGCCAAGGACGCCAACCGTTTCGAGAAAATCGTCGAACGATGGGGAATTCGCCGCAGTCATCCGCAATTCTGGTTCTATTTCCACGACCTGAGCCAATACATCCACGAAACCGACCCGGTGGAAGAGGGCGTGCTGGACATGAACCGCTACCAGAATCTTTGATCGTTTGAGGCCGGCCTGCTGTCCCAACCTTTAGCAACACCGCAAATCTCAACTGTGGGAGCGGGCTTGCTCGCGAAGGTGTCAGCTCATTCGAAATGGATGTCGCCTGACACACCGCGTTCGCGAGCAAGCCCGCTCCCACAGGGTTCAGCGGTGTCTCAGGAATCGTGGGCAGGAGCACTCAATGTTGATTTCAGTGCAGGCCCTGCGGGCGCTTGCCGCGTGGACGGTGGTCTGTCACCACTTCATGCAGATTTTCTTCGACTTCAAGGCGCGCGGCCCGATTGGCCAGTTGTTCATCGACAAAGGCGCAGTCGGGGTCGACATCTTTTTTGTCATCAGCGGCCTGGTGATCTTCTTGTCCACCGAGGACAAGGTCCTGCGGCCGGGACAATTTCTGCTGTATCGGCTGTCGCGGATCGTGCCGGCGTACTGGCTGTACACGCTGCTGATGGCGCTGCTGGTGTGGGTTGCCCGGCCGCTGTTGCCGGATCAGACACTGGACGTCGGGCATCTGCTGCTGTCGCTGTTGTTCATCCCGGCGCAGAACCCTGGCGGTTACGGGATCTACCCAACGCTGAACGTCGGCTGGACCCTCAACTACGAAATACTGTTCTACGTGCTGTTCGCCTGTGCGCTGGTGTTCCGTTGGCAGGTACGCCTGCTGGTGGTCGCGGCGCTGCTGTTTGCCACGTGCCAGGCGTTTGGCTGGGTCAGCGAGTTCTATCGTTCGGACATCGTTTACGAGTTCTTGCTGGGGATCGGCATCGGCATCCTCTACCGCCGGGGCTGGATCGGCCCCGGCCTATGGCTGCCGCTGCTGGGAATTGGCGCCGCATTGACGGCGATCTATCACCTGACGCCGGCGCCAAGGCTGTTGAGCTGGGGTGTGCCGAGTGCGGTGTTGGTGATGGCCTGCATGGCGCTGGAGCGTTATGTCGAGCGCAGCCGGGTGCTCAAGCTGCTGGGCGATTGTTCGTATTCGGTGTACCTGATGCACGTGCTGGTGCTGTCGGCCGGTGGTTTTGTCGCGCGACATTATGGAATCAGCCCGTATCTGATGTTCATCGTCTGCGCCCTGGCCATCGGTGTGGGCTCATGGATGAGCTACGAATGGGTGGAAAAACGCTGCTATCAGTGGCTTAAAGCGCGGATTGATGGCGAACCTGTTGATCAATCGATTGCTGAGCTTTCCCGACAAAAATACTAGGACTTTGTGCGGCGCGATGATTGGCGTAAACTGCGCCCAAGCCTGCGAGGAGTTTCCATGACCGCTATTACCATTACCGACGCCGCCCACGATTACCTGGCCGATCTGCTCTCCAAGCAGAACACCCCGGGCATCGGCATCCGCGTCTTCATTACCCAGCCTGGCACCCAGTACGCCGAAACCTGCATTGCCTACTGCAAGCCGGGCGAAGAAAAACCTGAAGATACCGCGCTGGGGCTGAAAAGCTTCACCGCCTATATCGACTCGTTCAGCGAAGCGTTCCTTGACGATGCCGTCGTCGACTACGCCACCGACCGCATGGGTGGTCAACTGACCATCAAGGCGCCAAACGCCAAAGTGCCGATGGTCAACGCCGACAGCCCGGTCAACGAGCGCATCAACTATTACCTGCAAACCGAGATCAACCCGGGGCTGGCCAGCCACGGCGGTCAGGTCAGTCTGATCGATGTGGTCGAGGACGGCATTGCCGTGCTGCAGTTCGGTGGCGGTTGCCAGGGCTGCGGCCAGGCCGACGTGACCCTGAAGGAAGGTATCGAGCGCACCTTGCTTGAGCGAATTCCGGAACTCAAGGGTGTACGTGACGTGACCGACCACACGCAGAAAGAAAACGCCTACTACTAAGGCGTTCGCTGCGGACATGAAAAACGGCGCCCCGTGAGCGCCGTTTTTTTATGCCGCCGTACTTTGTAGTGAGGGGATTTATCCCCGATGAACTGCGTAGCAGTTCCATTTTTTGGGCTGCTTCGCACCCCATCGGGGATAAATCCCCTCGCCAAAGGTTTTGTACCCAGTCACAAAAGTCATCTGACTCAGGGCCTGTAGAGATGCGCATGCCCCGCGCGATACAGCGATGATTCGCTGAACACCTCACTGCCCAACACCCGTCCAACCAGAATCAACGCCGTGCGCCGAAACCCCTTGGCCTCCACCTTCACGGCTATATCCTCCAGTGTTCCCACCACCCAGTCCTGATCCGGCCACGTCGCCCGGTGAATCACCGCAATCGGGCAATCGGCGCCGTAATGCGGCAGCAGTTCGGCGATGATTTTCTCCAGGTGATTGACTCCCAGATGAATCGCCATGGTCGCGCCGTGCTGCGCCAGATTGCCGAGTTCTTCGCCTGCGGGCATCGCGGTCTTGTCGGCGTAGCGGGTCAGGATCACGCTTTGCGACACGTCGGGCAGGGTCAGTTCTGCACCGAGCAATGCCGCGCAGGCGGCCGTAGCGGTGACGCCGGGGATGATCTCGAACGGAATGTTCAGCTCACGCAGATAGCGAATCTGCTCGCCAATCGCGCCATACAGGCTCGGATCACCCGAATGCACCCGCGCCACATCCTGCCCCTTGGCGTGGGCGGATTTGATCAATTCGATGATCTGCTCCAGGTGCAATTCGGCGCTGTTGACCACGGTTTCGGCCTGATGCCCCTCCAGCACAGCGGCCGGAACGAGCGAGCCTGCGTAGATGATCAGCGGACAGCTGCGAATCAGCCGCTGGCCTTTGACAGTGATCAGTTCCGGGTCGCCGGGGCCGGCGCCGATGAAGTAGACGGTCATGAAGACATCCTGTGAAAAACGGGGCAGGGCAAGGCTTCAGATGAAGATTGCTCATGATCAAAGAGGGGGATTATCGGGATTTTACGCGGAGCCGGCCAATGCCAACGTGGCCTGGGCGTATTTTTGCCGGGAAATCAGCAGTTTTGCCGGTGCCTGAATCAGTTGTTCAGCGAGGGCCAACGCGGCACTTTCCGCCACGCCGTAACAACCGGTGCGCTCGTAGGCGATCTGTGAGTGATGACTCAGGCGTTGCTGATAACTGGCCAGTTCTTCACTGCTGAAATACAACAGCGGCAGTGCCAGTTGGGCCGCGAGTTCCTGTAAACCCGGTTCATCGCGCTTCAAGTCGATACTGGCCAGGGCCTTGACCGCTGCCAGCTCAATGCGATGCGCCTGCAAGACCTGGTCAAGTAACGCGCGCAGCGTACTGGCCGGGCAGCCGCGCTGGCAGCCCAGGCCGACCACGAAGGTCGGCGCTGCGCCGTCATTGGTCATGCCTGGTAAAGGCCATCGCTTTTGCGGCGGAACAACCAGGCGCTGATCAGGCCCAGGGCCAGCCAGAACGCCACGTTGGTCAACTGCGAAGCGATTTTGAACTGCGCTTCCAACGCTTGCGGGGCGAGCATCGAATGCACCTCCGGTTGCGGAGCGCCGATCACGTGTGGCACGGCCAGGATCGCCACGCCCAGCAGCTTCATCAGCCAGTGACGGCTGAACACGATCAGGGCCAGGCCGACAGCGGTAGAGGCGGCTGTGCCGATCCACCACATCTGCCGTGAAGCCAGATCGGCCGCAGCGGTGCCCGGCAGTTCCGGCGGCAGGCCCAGGGTTGGGGCGAGGACGAAGGTCGCATAACCGGCCAGCCCCCAGAGCAGGCCCTGCGAGGTTTTGGTCGGTGCACGCAGGGTGTACAGGCCCGCGAGCATCAGGGCGAAACCGACCGCCACCACCAGATTACCGCCGGTGGTCGAGACCACACGCTGCCAGCCGTCTTCCGGCTCCCAGGCTTGTGCGTCGTGGGTGTGGCCGGCCATGGCACCTTCGGCATGTTCATGAGCGGCGACGGGTTCGGCTTTCTCGAAGGTTTCCGCTTGCAGAATCAGCGGCGAGACCCAGAAGCTTTGCAGCAGGGTGAGGAGCATGGCGGCCAGCAGGCCGGTAAAACCTGCGGTTTGCGCAATACGCTTGATCATGTCGGCAGGTCTCAGTGGCACGGGAACGCGGCGCTGTGGCGGGTATCGTGCGCGGCGTTGTGCACCGCTTCGATGTGCGAGAAACCGGCGAAGTAGACGAGGCTGGCCCCCAGGATCGAGGCGAAGATCGCCGCGGTCAGGCGTTGGCTCAACGTGGCGGTGCTGGAGATTTTGTCGGTGTTGCTGCCGGTGCTGCTGATGATCGACATGGCGCTTCCCTCTGGAGTGTCAGCAGGTGAATAGAGCGCATGAAGACCCCTGCGAGTCGGGCACGCAGAGGTTCGAACAGCGCCCGCCCACCGCGGGTTTGTTATGTTCAGCGACGCACAATGCGCACTGTATGTTGCGGGCCGGTCTCCGGGCTCACGAGGGGTTGGCGTCAGGCCGACCTGCAAGCATCACCTTCCCATGCCGCACTGGCACAGTGGATCTGACGCTTCGCTCGCTTACCGTTGCGGGGGCAGCACCGGACTGACATGGCTTTGAGTAAAGCACATGATTCACCGGTTTCCCGTTTCACCCTGTGAAGGGCACCCGTAACAAGTTGTGTAGGAGACCATGGGTTGGGGAATTTAGTCAATTTTGTGGGTGGATCCGGTGCTGCGGTAACGGCCGCTTAGGGTTCCGCCCTTACGGCGGGTCACTTTTTCCAGACGCCGAAAAAGTAACCAAAAAGGCTTTACCCTGACGTTCGGCCCTCGCTGTGGCTCGGGTTCCTTCGCTCCGGGATTGATCCGTGGGGCATCGCCTCCGGTTTGCTTCGCTGCACCTCCTCTCGATGTGTTTGGCTACGCCAAACGGTCGCTGCGCTCCCACCCCCGGATCAATCCCTCCACTCAGCCTGCCGACGGGCCTTGAGATCAAAAGCTTTACTCGAGCTAACGCTCATCGTGTTGAGTGGGGCGGCTTCGCCGCATGGGTGTGCACGAATTAAAATTGTGGGAGCTGGCCTGCCAGCGATGGCGGCCTGACAGCCGACCAATCTTTAACTGAGCACACCCGATCCCACTGTGGGAGCGGCGGTGCGACGATTCGACTTGCTCGCGAAAGCGGTCTGCCAGCCAATTAACTCCAACTGAACACACCCAATCCCCTGTAGAAACTGCCGAAGGCTGTGGTCTTTTGATCTGGATCTGGATCTGGATCTGGATCTGGATCTGGATCTGGCTTTTGATGTTGCCTTTGATCTCAAAGCCCCATCGGCAGGCCGAGCGAAGGTGTCCATCAGGGGGTAGGCGCGCAGCGCCATGCGGCGTAGCCAAACACATCGAGAGGAGGTGCAGCGAAGCAAACCGTAGGCGATGCCCCCTGATGGACGCCGTAGCGAGGGAACACTGAGCCTCAGCGAAGTGCCGTACGCCGGGGCAAGACTTTTTGGTTACTTTTGACTGGGCCGGCATTCCGGGCGTTTGTCAAAAGTGACCCGCCGTAGGGGCGGAACCATTAGAGGGCCGTTACCGCAACAACGGATATGCCCCCAATCCAAACATTGACCGGTCACCACCCGATGCGTAGCCTTGCGCTTTCGAGGTTCTTCGGCCCACGCCGAAGCTAAGAAGGGAACGCGGTCAAAGCCGCGGCTGCCCCCGCAACTGTGAACGGTGATGTTCGCTGCCACGCCACTGCCAGCCCTGCCAAGGTGCCAGCGGGAAGGCGCAGCAAACGCCAGGCCCAGCGCCTGAACACCGTCAGCCAGGAGACCTGCCTCGTGACAGATTTCTCACTACAACCGGGCGGGGTGATCCGGTGGCGAATTCTTCCGCGCACACGCTCGCAGCGGATCTCGTCCCGTATGCCCGCCACCTTGCCAAAGGGCATCCGATGAAAACACTGGCCAAACTCCCCGTCACCATCGTCACCGGTTTCCTCGGCTCGGGCAAAACCACCTTGCTGCGGCACATGCTCGACAACGCACAGGGCCGCCGTATCGCGGTGATCGTCAACGAGTTTGGCGAGCTGGGCATCGACGGTGAAATCCTCAAACAATGCACCATCGGCTGCACCGAAGAAGAGGCCACCGGCCGCGTTTACGAGCTGGCCAACGGCTGCCTGTGCTGCACCGTTCAGGAAGAATTCTTCCCGGTGATGCGCGAACTGGTCGCCCGTCGCGGTGATCTCGATCACATCCTGATCGAGACTTCCGGTCTGGCCCTGCCAAAACCGCTGGTTCAGGCTTTCCAGTGGCCGGAAATCCGTAGCGCCTGCACCGTCGACGCGGTGATCACCGTGGTCGACAGCCCGGCCGTAGCCGCCGGCACCTTCGCTGCGTTCCCGGATCAGGTCGACGCCCAGCGCAAACTCGACCCGAACCTGGATCACGAGTCGCCGCTGCACGAACTGTTCGCTGACCAACTGGCCAGCGCCGATCTGGTGATCCTCAACAAGGCCGACCAGACCAGCCCGGAAGATCTGGCTCGTGTACGCGCTGAAGTCGCCGAAGAACTGCCGCCAGCAGTAAAAATCATCGAAGCCAGCAACGGCCGTCTGCCGCTGGACGTGCTGATCGGCCTCGGTGCCGGCTCTGAAGAACACATCGACAGCCGTCACAGTCATCACGATCACCACCACGACGGTGATGACGACCACGATGACCACGATCACGACGCCTTCGATTCGATCTCCATCGAACTGCCGCAAGCCGACGAAAGTCTGTTGCTCGACGCGCTGACGCAACTGGTGGTCCAGCACGGCATCCTGCGCGTGAAGGGCTTCGCGGCGATTCCGAACAAGCCGATGCGTCTGTTGATCCAGGGCGTGGGCACGCGTTTCGACAAACACTTCGACCGTCAGTGGGGCGCCGATGAAGCGCGTGTCACCCGTCTGGTGCTGATCGGTCAGGAGCTCGACGCCGTGCAACTCGAAGCGCAACTGCGCGCCGCGCTCAGCGTTTAAGCCATGCACCTGCTCAGGACCCAGCCCGGCGGTTTCGTGTCGGATGACAACATTGCCGACCTTGGACAAACCCCCGCCGAGCTGGTGATCCTGTGCAGCGGCGACTCCAGCCTGGCGCTGCTCGCCGAAGCCGCGCAGCAGCTGCCCGAGGATTACCCGAGCCTGCGCCTGGCCAATCCCATGCAGGTGCAGAATCACGCCTCAGTCGATCTGTACGTCGACGAAGTGCTGCGTCACGCCAAGGTGATCCTGATTTCGTTGCACGGCGGCATCGCCTATTGGCGTTATGGCGTCGAGCGTTTGGTGGAGTTGTCCGAGCGCGGTGTGCAGGTGATTCTGGTGCCGGGCGATGATCGTCCCGACCCGGAACTCAGCGACTTGAGCACCGTGCCCGCCGAAGATCGCGACCGCCTCTGGCAGTTCCTGCGTCAGGGCGGCATGGGCAATGCGCTGGACTTCTTCTATTGTCTGGCCAACCGCTGGCTGGCACGGGACTACGCCTGGGGCGAGCCGCAAGCGCTGCCGCGCACGGCGATTTACCACCCACAGAAAAACACCGCCGCACTGAGCGACTGGCAAGCCGAATGGCTGCCCGATCGACCGGTCGCGGCGGTGTTGTTCTACCGCTCGCATTTGCAGGCAGCCAACACCGCGTTCATCGATGTGTTCTGCCAGCGCTTGCAGGCAACGGGGCTCAATCCGCTACCTATCGCGGTCGCCAGCCTGAAAGAGCCGGGTTGCCTGAGCGTGGTCGAGAATTGGCTGGACGCGGTCGAAGCGGCGGTGATTCTCAACACCACCGGGTTCGCTCAATCCAGCCCGGAAGCCCCGCATCTGCGGCCGTTCCGGCGCAATATTGCGGTGATCCAGGCGATCTGCGCCCAGGACAACGAGCCGGGTTGGCGCGACAGCGAGCAAGGTCTCGGCCCGCGCGATCTGGCGATGCACATCGCCTTGCCGGAACTCGATGGACGCATCATCAGCCGGCCGATCAGCTTCAAGGATCTGGCCTGGCGCAGCGAGCGCAGTCAGTCCGACGTGGTCTGCTACCGGGCGCAACCCGAGCGCATGGATTTCGTCGCCGAACTGGCCCGGCGCTGGAGTGATCTGGCGCGGCTGCCGAATGCGCAAAAACGCATCGCGCTGATTCTCGCCAATTACCCGACCCGCGACGGTCGCATCGGCAATGGCGTCGGCCTCGACACGCCGGCGGCGGCGTTGAATATCTTGCGGGCGTTGCAGGCTGAAGGTTTTCCGCTGACGGCACCGCTGCCGGACAGCGGCACCGCGTTGATCCAGCAATTGCTCGGCGGCGTCAGCAATGATCTCGACAGCATCGACCTGCGTCCGTGCCAGCAAAGCTTGGGGATGGACGCTTATCTGGCGATGTTCAATGCGCTGCCCGAAGCCAATCGGACCGCCGTGGCGGAGCGCTGGGGCGCGCCGCAGAACGACCCGATGTGCCGCGACGGGCGGATGATGATCGCCGGTCTGCGCTTTGGCCTGACCTTCGTCGGTATTCAACCGGCACGCGGTTATCAGGTTGATCCGAGTGCGGTGTATCACGACCCGGATCTGGTGCCGCCCCACGGCTATCTGGCGTTCTATTTCTGGCTGCGCAACACCTACGGAGCGCACGCGGTGGTTCACGTCGGCAAGCACGGCAACCTCGAATGGCTGCCGGGCAAGGGCGTCGGCCTCTCGGAACACTGCTGGCCGGACGCGCTGCTCGGGCCGCTGCCGAACATCTATCCGTTTATCGTCAATGACCCGGGCGAGGGCGCCCAGGCCAAACGGCGCACGCAAGCGGTGATCATCGACCACCTGATGCCGCCGCTGACCCGCGCCGAAACCTACGGCCCGCTGCGCAATCTGGAACTGCTGGCCGACGAATATTACGAAGCCCAGTTGCTCGACCCACGCCGCGCCCGCGAGCTGCAGCGCGACATCCTGCAACTGGTGCGCGAGACGCAGATCGACCGCGAACTGCAGCTCGACGCCGGCCTGGACAGCGACGCCGACGCAGCGATCTGGCTGCCGCGTCTGGACACCTATCTGTGTGATCTGAAGGAATCGCAGATTCGCGACGGCCTGCACATTTTCGGCGAATCGCCGACCGGGCGTTTGCGCATCGACACGCTGCTGGCGTTGCTGCGCATTCCGCGTGGCGATGGCAAGGGCGCGCAGTCGAGTTTGTTGCGGGCGTTGGCCAAAGCCTTTGAGCTGGGGTTTGATCCGCTGGATTGCGCGTTGTCTGATCCGTGGCTCGGCCCGCGTCCGCAGGAGCTACAAGCCGTCAGCGACGAAATCTGGCGCACCGCCGGCGATACCCGCGAACGCCTCGAGCTGTTCGCCACTCAACTGATCGCCCTGACACTCCACGACCCCTGTAGGAGTGAGCCTGCTCGCGATGGCGTCAAGTCAGGCCATTCAGTGTTGAATGACACACTGCTATCGCGAGCAGGCTCACTCCTACAGGGACCGCGTTGGGTGGAAGTCAGTGCGATCATTGAGCACCTGCGCGAAGTCGTCGCCCCGCGCCTCGACGCCTGCGGCCCTGCCGAAATGCGCGGCCTGCTCGATGCCCTGAACGGCCGCTTCGTGCCCGCCGGCCCAAGCGGCGCCCCCAGCCGTGGTCGTCTCGACGTGCTGCCCACCGGGCGCAACTTCTACTCGGTGGACGTGCGCAACCTGCCGACCACCACCGCGTGGCGCATTGGTTTCCAGTCCGCCACGCTGATTCTCGAGCGGCATCTGCAAGATCACGGCGATCACCTGCGTCAGCTCGGCCTGTCGGTGTGGGGCACGGCGACCATGCGCACCGGCGGTGACGACATCGCCCAGGCCATGGCCTTGATGGGCGTGCGTCCGGTGTGGGCCACCGGCAGTCAGCGGGTCGATGACTTCGAGATCCTGCCGCTGAGCCTGCTGGACCGGCCACGGGTCGATGTCACGCTGCGGGTCTCCGGGTTCTTCCGCGATGCCTTTGCCAACCTGATCCGCCTGTTCGACGCCGCCGTGCAAGCGGTGGCGGCGCTGGACGAACCGGACGATCTCAATCCGCTGGCGGCGAAAGTGCGCGCCGAGCGCGAGGCTCTGCTGCAATCGGGATTGGATGAAGACGCGGCGCGGCGGCAGGCCGGTTGGCGGATCTTCGGGGCCAAACCCGGAGCGTACGGAGCGGGCGTGCAGGGCGCCATCGACGGGCGCCTGTGGCAGAGTCGCGAGGATCTGGCCGAGGTCTATCTGAACTGGGGCGCCTACGCTTACGGCGGTGCGGACGAGGGCACCGCTGCCCGCGAACAGTTCGTTCAGCGCCTGAGCCAGGTGCAAGCGGTGTTGCAGAATCAGGACAACCGCGAGCATGACTTGCTCGACTCCAACGACTACTACCAGTTCCAGGGCGGCATGCTCGCGGCGGTGGAAACCCTGCGCGGAGAGGCGGCGGCCAGTTATCACGGCGATCACAGCCAGCCGGATCTGCCGAAAATCCGCACCCTGAAAGAGGAACTGAACCGGGTGATCCGCTCGCGCGCGGCCAATCCGAAATGGATCGACGGGGTCAAACGTCACGGCTATAAAGGCGCGTTCGAACTGGCGGCGACGGTCGACAACCTGTTCGCCTTCGATGCCACCACGCAACTGATCGACGATCATCAGTATGCGTTGCTGGCCGACGCTTATTTGCTCGACCCGGCGACCCGCGACTTTGTCCGCGAGCACAATCCGCATGCCCTGCGCGACATGACCGAGCGCATGCTGGAAGCGCAACAGCGCGGAATGTGGCAGGAGCCCGGCGTGTATAAAGAGGCCCTCGAAAACCTGCTGCTGGACATAGAAGAAGACACTTAACGCGGTTCCCCTGTGGGAGCGGGCTTGCTCGCGAAAGCGGTGTATCAGTGAAAGGTATATCGACTGACACGACGCCTTCGCGAGCAAGCCCGCTCCCACAGGGGATCAGGTTAGCTCCCAACGTTTTTCGATAGATCACCGACCATGACTGAGTATTGAAGATGACCGACACCCCGCATTTCCCGCTCTCCGCCGTGGTCGGTGCCGATGACCTGAAACTCGCTCTGTGCCTCACCGCCATCGACCCGAAAATCGGTGGCGTGCTGATTGAAGGCCCGCGTGGCATGGCCAAGTCGACCCTGGCCCGTGGCCTCGCCGACCTGCTGGCAAGCGGTCAGTTTGTCACGCTGCCGCTGGGCGCCACTGAAGAGCGTCTGATCGGCACCCTCGATCTCGACGCCGCGCTGAGTGAAGGGCGTGCGCAGTTTTCCCCCGGCGTGCTGGCCAAGGCCGACGGCGGTGTGCTGTACGTCGACGAAGTGAACCTGCTGCCCGATCATCTGGTGGATCTGCTGCTCGATGTGGCGGCCAGCGGCACCAACCTGATTGAGCGCGACGGTATTTCTCATCGGCATTCGGCGCGATTCGTGTTGATCGGCACGATGAACCCGGAAGAGGGCGAACTGCGTCCGCAACTGCTTGACCGTTTCGGCCTGAACGTCGCCCTCAGCGGTCACACCGCGCCGGCTGAACGCGGGCAGATCATCCGCCGCCGACTGGATTTTGACAGCGAACCGCAGGCGTTCTGCGCGCTGTGGGAAACACAGCAGCAAGCCCTGCGTGAGCGTTGCGAGCGGGCGCGTAATGCCTTGCCGAGCATTCCACTGGACGACGAGGCCTTGGCACTGATCACGGAGCGTTGCTTTGCCGCCGGCGTCGATGGCTTGCGTGCCGATCTGGTCTGGCTGCGCGCTGCCCGGGCCCATGCGGCGTGGCGCGGCGCCGAAGCGATTGCCGAGCAAGACATCGACGCCGTGGCGGAATTCGCGCTGCGTCATCGCCGTCGTGAATCGCCTTCGTCCAGCCCTCGGCCACCCGCGCAGAACTCGGCCAATACCCAGGCCGAACCGAGCGAAGGGCAGGGGCAGTGGGGTGATATGCCCGCTCCGGCGCTGGCTACTGGCGCACGCCGCGAAGTGCCGAGCTGGCCAAAAAAGTAACTGGCATTCGTCCCCGATCCGACGCGGGGGCGAATGCCAGACCCCGCGCCGGACGACTCGACCACGGACGCCAGGGCCAGCGCCACGCCGCGCGCAGCGGCTCAGTGAACTGGCCGGGTACGCTGCTCAACGGTCAACCTCGAACACGGGAAGATTTGCAGTTCCAACTGCGCACGCGCTCCGCCCATGAGCTGTGGCTGGTAATTGTCGACGCGTCGGCCTCGACTCGTCGTCATCAGGCGCTGAGCGATGCCAAAGGCTTGCTCGCGCAATTGTTCGATGACGCCTATCGACAGCGCGCCCGTCTGGCATTACTGACTGCCAGCGGCAGCGCGCCGAAATGGCAGGTGCAGGGCTTGAAGGCGTCGAGCGGGTTGCGCTCTTGGCTGGAGGCGCTGGGGGCGAGCGGCGGCACGCCGTTGCTGGCGGCGTTGGCGCAGGCGCAGCAGTGGCTGGTGCAGCGACAAAAGCGCTTTCCCGTCGAGCAGCAGCGATTGCTGGTGGTCACGGACGGGCGCTTGAAAGCCTTGCCAGCGTTGCCGCCGTTGGGGTGTCCGGGGTTGTTGATCGACATCGAGCGTGGGCCGATCCGCCTGGCTCGAGCGCAGCAAATTGCGGCGGCGCTGAATGCGCAGTATCGGCATATCGATGATCTGTGATGCCTGAAAGGGCCTCTTCGCGAGCAGGCTCGCTCCCACAAGGTTGGTGAACAGCGCTTCCCCTGTGGGAGCGAGCCTGCTCGCGAAAAGGTTCACTCGGTTGCAGATCTGCCGACCACAATTCGCAGCGCTGCTCTATGCTCCACTCCAGCCCAATCACAAGGAGTGAATCATGCGGGTACTGGTTGCCAACCCTCAGGACGATTTTCGCGTCAAAGCCTACGCCGGCACCAACGGCGTGTTGCTCGCCATGGATCTGGCCGAACCCCGACGCAAAGGCCTGCTCGGTTTCGCCATCGAGAAGCAGCAGGGCGACAAGCCCTGGCTCTTTCTGTTCAACAGCCTGACATTTCCCGGCAAGACTCACACCTTCCCCCAATATCACGCCACGCCCAGCGATAAGGCACCGTTGCAGAAATTCCGCTGGGCCGATTACGCGGTCAATCCGGGCACGACGATGCACTATCGCGTGCACCTGGCCTATGGCACGGCGGACGCGCCGCAGCTGGGCGAAACGCTGGAGCTGAGCATCACTTCCGATGACGGCCACCCGGCCAACCAGAGCGTGATCTTCAACCGCGCCGTGGCCGCCAGCCAGGCCTTTCAGCGCAAGTTTCCCGACCTCGACGCACAGATCAGCGCCAACAAGAACCTGCCCATCGAAGCCTGGCCCGACGCGGCGCGCCTGTGGCTGGAGAACGGCCTGCTGGAGCGTTTGCTGGGGTACATCGAGCGTGCGGTGGACGCTCAGTGGGCGCTGGATATCGCGATCTACGAGTATCAGTTGCAGGCGATCATCGATGCGGTGAACGCCGCGTTCGCCCGAGGAGTGCAAGTGCGCGTGCTGTATCACGCCCAACCGGGAGACCCCGATACGACCCTGAACGAAACCAACCTGGCGAAATTGCCAGCGGCGAACAAGCGCGGCCGGGTCACCCACGAGATCTTCCATGACAAGTTCATTGTCCTCAGCCGTGTCGATGGCGCCGGGCAGCGTCAGCCGCAAGCGGTGCTGTGCGGCAGCACCAATTTCACCGCCAATGGCGTGTATCGTCAGGCCAACGTGGTGCATACCCTCGACGACGTGACGATTGCCACGCGTTATCTGCAAACGTTCGAAGAGGTCTGGGCGAACCCCGCGGACGTCGGCGCCACGCGCACCTGGATTACTGAACACAATCCGATGGACCCCACGCAACCGCTGTTCGCCGGGTTCTCGCCACGCAGCGGCGGGGCCGATCTGCGCGAGTTCGTCGAGATCATCGAGGCAGCCAAAAAGGATGTGCTGTTCGTCACGGCGTTCAGCTTGCCGGACGCGATTCTCAACGCGCTGCTCGGCAAGCCCCATGACGATATCCTGCGCTACGGCCTGCAAAACACCGCCAGCAGCATCACGGGTTTTCACGCCGACCGTACGGCCGAATTCGCCGCCACGGCTTTGCTCAACACCGGGCTGGAAGGCTGGTTGAAGGAAAACATGAAAGGCCAGAAGGGCAACCTGCTGGTGCACACCAAAGCCGTGATTACCGACTTCACCACAGACGCGCCGACCATCATCAGCGGCAGCCACAACCTCAGCACCTCGGCCAGCAATGGCAATGACGAGAACTTCCTGATCATTCGTGGCGACACTGACCTGGCCGACCGCTATGGTCTGGAATTGCTGCGGTTCTACGAGCATTACCGCTTTCGCTATTTCGCGAAAAAACTGGAGCTGAAGCAGGTGAGTCCGCTGGCGGTGGATGACAGCTGGACCAACGATTACTACGTCGAGGGGGATTTGCGGCAGTTGTCGCGGTTGCGTTTTGCCGGGCGCTAGTGAGATTCAGGTAGGTCGGTCGTACCCTCAAGTCTGTTTTTTACATTGGTCATACGAGCCGGAGTGCGTCATGGACAGAACGGAAAATGAATTTGAAAAGCGGGACGTCAGCACGGGTATTCCGGTGAACTCACCAGCCTCACAGACGATGGAGGAACTCTTGCAACCAGAGCGTCCGCAGCCTGAAAGTCTGGAACAGCAGACTAGCAAATCACGTAAAAACGCTTCGAAGAGAACCGGCACAAAACCCACAGGTCCTCTACCGAGCGTGCAAGATCTGGACACGTTAAAAGCGGCAGAGCTGGCGAGAGCCTTTGAGGCGGGCCAGGTGAAAAGAGCTGCAACTTCCATCGCTATCACCCAAAACGATGACCCGTGGGCAGCTGATCTCGATGATCGTCTGGGTGCCAACGATGAAGCGAAAGCCTTTGCGCGCCTGGCCGTTGCCAAGGATTTCACGCCACCGCTGGCAATCGGATTATTTGGCAACTGGGGCAGCGGCAAGTCATTTTTCATGCGTTTGATCTATCAGCACATTGAGCGTCTGAGCGAGGGCAAGGCAAGTCCTCAGGCTCCCGAGGCCGGCTCAAAGGCTTTTCACACCGATGTTGTGCAGATTCGCTTCAATGCTTGGCATTACGCGGAAACCAATCTGTGGGCCAGTCTGGTCAGTCACTTGTTTACTGAACTGGATCGCTGGTACACAAAGCACAATCCCCAAGCGCCTGACCCACTGCTGGAGCATCTGTCGACTTCGCGAATGTTGACGCTGGATGCCGCTCAGGAACTGGTTCGCCGTCGCCGCGACCAGCGTGCTGCTTCGGAGCAGTTGCTCAAGGCCCGTAACGAACTGGAGGTGGCTCAAGCGAATACGGCCAGATCGCCCTCGGTCTATCTTGCTGCGGTGAGCAAGGTGCTCGGCGCCAACAATGATGATAAAGAAATTCAAGACGCGAAAGTTGAATTAGAGAACGCTGCAAAGGTACTCGGGATCGATGTCCTGGCCAAGGGTGGGAAGGGCTTTCAAGACGTATCCAACGCGCTTTACGACGAGGCCGGGAAGGCAAAGTTGTTGGCTGGAGGATATAAGAATCAACTGCTGGACTGGTGGAGCGTAGGCATCTTCGCGCTGGTCATTCTGGCGTTGCCCTGGATCGCGACAGAAGGGATGGCGTTACTGAAAAGGCAATTACCTTTTCTGGAAAACCTGCACGAAAGTCTGACGTTGTTGAGTTGTGTAGTCGTAGCCGTGACCGCGCGCTTGCGCTGGGTCTGGGGGAAGGTTCACGGCGCGTTGACTCATCTGGAAGCGGGAAAGGAGGCTCTGGATAAAGTCATCAGGCAACGCCTCGCAGGGCAGGAAAAAACACTCGATGAGGCCCAGCAACACCTGGCACGGATGAATGCTGATGTTGATGAGGCCAAGGCTCTGGTTCAGGCCACCAGCGAACATTTGGCGCATGCGACTCACGACTTTTCTCAAGGCACCGGTGCCGGACGCTTGAAGAAGTTCGTGAGAGCCCGGGCGACCGATGGCGACTACGCGCAACATCTCGGGCTGATTGCCACGGTGCGAAAGGACTTTGAAGAGCTGGCCTTCAATGTGGCCGAGGGGGGCAGCCTCAAGGCGTCGGTCGAAGCCGAACGAGCGGCATTCAAGGCGAAAATGGACAAGTTTCTGGATGACAACAAGTCGCTGTTGGATGATGAGGACAGACAGAAGCTCAATGCTGCGGCGACGCACGAGCCTGTCGAAGTCCAATCCTTCAAACGTATTGCGTTGTACATCGACGATCTGGATCGCTGCCCGCCGGATAAGGTCGTCGAGGTCTTGCAAGCTGTGCATTTACTGCTGACCTTTCCGTTGTTTGTAGTGTTGGTAGCTGTGGATGTTCGGTGGGTACGCAAGGCACTGCTCCAGCATTATCCGAATTTGATGGCAGGGGCTGGCGAACAGCTGGAGACGGCCTCGGTCTCTGACTATCTGGAGAAGATCTTCCAGATTCCTTATTGGATGCGCCCGATGGACAGTGCTTCGAGTGAACAGTTTTTGCAGAGCCAGTTGGACAGGATAAAAGGCAGCGGGTCTGCCAGTATCGTCCTGCCAACGCCGGGCCAGCCGCCCGTGGTCGTTCCTGAAAGCGCTGAAGAGGTTCCGACGGAAACGTTGAACATGACTCTGGCTGAGTCAGAAGCACTGCAAAAACTTGCTCCATACATAGGTTCCTCACCGCGTCGCGCACTTCGTTTTTTGAATGTCTATCGAGTGATCAAAGCCAGCCACAAATCAGAAGATCTGAAGGCGCTTGAAGAGAGTGAATACAAAGCGCTGCTCACGTTATTGGCTATTTCGATGGCGACACCACGTTATTTCTCGAATCTGCTCCAGAACCTCATGAGGAGGTCAGATGGTATCGAAATGAGCGAGATAGGTACGCTGGTCAACCTCCAGTCCACCAATGTAAACGTCGCGGAATACGACCGCTTTGAGGCTATTGTGGCGGTCTATGTCGACCTGAATTTGAAAGAGAAGAGCAACCCGAAACATCGGGTAAAAAAATACGCTGCAATTATCCAGCGCTACTCCTTTGAAGGCTGACACGCGGGGTATCAACCCATTACTGCAATCCATCGTCACGGATCATGAGTAGAGAGCATGCATCACTCCTCGATACTGGCGAGTACGGCGACTGATGTACATCTGATCCAGACCCGGTGTGCAGGTCGCCGAAATTTTCGGTTGGCTTCCACGGTCGATGGCTTGTTCGTTGAGCCATCCGCCCCCCTGAAGCGCATCACTTGCTTGATCTCGCTTTCGCTCAGTGAGCGCTGGTCGACTAGCGATGATTAGGTCTGAACGCCGTATTTCTCCAACTAATACAGATTTTGAAATGATTTCTCTCTGGGGGAGCAGGTACTTCAGCCTGTACGCTCCAAGGCCATTTTTCATTCAGGATTTGCATGAACACCCTTTCGGAGCCTCCCAGTCGTACCTTCTCCTCGCGCCATGGCGCGGTCTTGACGCATTCGCAGCATCCGGTCTTCCGACTCCCGACTATCGTTGTCAACGCGGCTCCAGAGCCTTCGCGTTGCGCTTTGCCGTGTCCGGCAGCCTGAATTCACTGAAGAGAGATCGAGACATTTTATGGAGTGGTTAGCGGATCCCACGGCCTGGTTAGGCTTGTTGACCTTGATTGTGCTGGAACTGGTGCTGGGTATCGACAACCTGGTGTTCATCGCGATCCTGGCGGACAAACTGCCGCCGCATCAACGCGATCGTGCGCGCATCATCGGCCTGTCGCTGGCTTTGATCATGCGCCTGGGCCTGTTGGCGAGTATTTCCTGGCTGGTGACCCTCACGCAGCCGTTGTTCGAGGTGTTCGGCAAGAGCTTCTCCGGCCGTGACCTGATCATGCTGTTCGGTGGTGTGTTCCTGTTGTTCAAGGCCACCATGGAACTGCACGAACGGCTTGAAGGGCATGTCGGCCAGCGCTCGACCAACGCTGCTTACGCATTGTTCTGGCCGATCGTGGCGCAGATCGTGGTCCTCGACGCGGTGTTCTCGCTGGACGCGGTCATCACCGCAGTCGGCATGGTTGATGAACTGGCGGTGATGATGATCGCGGTGATCATTTCCATCGGCCTGATGATCGTGGCCAGCAAGCCGCTGACCCGCTTCGTCAACGCGCACCCGACGGTGATCATGCTGTGTCTGGGCTTCCTGATGATGATCGGTTTCGCCCTGACGGCCGAAGGCCTGGGCTTCCATATCCCGAAAGGCTATCTCTACGCGGCCATTGGTTTCTCGATCCTGATCGAGGTGTTCAACCAGATCGCCCGCGCTCGTCGCAAACGCTCGATGCAAGGCCTGCGGCCAATGCGTGAGCGCACGGCCCACGCGGTGATGCGTCTGCTGGGTGGGCGCAAGCTGGAGGCGGAGGAGGTGGGCGAGGAGATTTCCGATTTGCTGGACGATGGCGAAGCGCCAAGTGCGGAGCTGTTCGACCGTCGTGAGCGCGTAATGATCAGCGGCGTGTTGCAACTGGCCGAGCGGCCGATCCGGAACCTGATGACCGTACGTGCCGACGTCGACACCATCGATCTGGCCGACGACGCCGAAACGATTCGCACGCGCCTGATGCATTCTTCCTACTCGCGTTTGCCGCTGATTCGCAACGGTGCGGTGGATGAACCGCTGGGCTTCGTGCACAAGAAGGAGCTGCTCAAGGAGTACCTCGCCGGTACCGAGCCAAATCTGGAGCACCTGGCGCGCAAGACCATCAACCTGCTCGACAGCTACTCGATCCTCAATGCGCTGGAGCAGATGCGCGCGGCGTCGACCCACATTGCTTTCGTGGTCAACGAGTTCGGTGACTTTGTCGGCGTGCTGACCATGACCGACATTCTCGAATCGATCGCTGGCGAGTTGCCGGATGCCAGCGAAATCGAAGGCCCGGACGTGATCGAAGAGCAGGGTGGGTATGTGGTCAACGGCGCATTGAACCTGACGCGTGTTCGCCAGCGCACGGGGTTTGGTGCCGAGCCGACCGAGGACTATCAGACCTTGGCCGGGCTGGTGATGAGCCTGCTGGATCGCTTGCCGATAATTGGCGATCGGCTGCAGTACGAAGGCTGGCAGATGACCGTCAAAGCCGTTGAGGAGCGGCGGGTGACGCGGGTGTTGCTGGTGCGTAATACCGCTTAAATACGGTTCTCCCCTGTGGAGCTGCTGCGTGCCGCACCTCCTACATGGATATTGAGCGGTGTCGAAGTGACTGCGCACGGGGGATGGTGCAAAGATTACACAAGGTGCGACGAAGCCAGCCCAAGTCATGTCGTGGTTTTTGCTGCACCACTGGTGCCTTGGTCCTGCCAATATGCCGGGCAAAGTCCGCCGCCAGTGTCTCCTCCGTGCCAATCCCCTTGAGTTTTTTCACCAGCCTGCCGTCCTGGTAGAACAGCACCGTCGGCGTGCCGGTGACCAGCGGATGGCGCGGCGACTCACTGGTGTTAAGCATGTAGATATTGGCGCGATGCCGGTACGGCTCGGCAATCTGACGAAAAATCGGCCCGGCGAACTCGCAGGCGGGGCAATGTTCATTGGCGAAATACAGGATCACCGGGCGCCAGGTTTTCAGGGCTTTGCGGTAGACCGGGGCCAGATTGGAAATGGTATTGGCAGCGCTCATTGAGAACTCCTTTTCAACGACCTCGAAGGTTCGATGACGTTAAAGGAGGGTGCAGACCGGGTCTACTGTCAGAAATTACAGGTGGTCCGTGGATTCACGAGATTTTTCCCACTTTTATGAAAGACCGACCCGACACGAAACCCGGAAATGTGGAGTGTCGGGACGTGATACCTTTTTTGACTCATCCCAAAGCGGAGGTGGGACATCGTTCTTTATGTCGTAGCGAGTATTTCTGAATTGAAACGAAATCCCATTGCCACCGTCGCCACTGGTGACAGTGAACCTGTTGTAGTCCTTCATCGAATCGAGCCTGTTTTCTATTGCGCGCCTGAAAAGGAGTATGAAGCGATGATGGATAACCTGAAGGATCAGGAGCTGATCACGCTTTGTGAGGAGCGAGAAAATGATCACTTTTTTAAGGTTTCGCTAGATGACCTATGAGACAAACCCGAACTTCAATCGCATTGCACCGAATCCGCACATCCGTGCTCCAACTGGGAACCTGCTACTCGCGATCTGTAGCCTAAGGTAGCGCAGCCCGTCAGTACCTCCACGTAACACCATTCCTCGCATTTCCCGCATCCCTTTGATTCCAAAAACATTTCAACCCGTTACAGATTCCCCGCGATTCCTGTGGCACACTTTCTGCTGTCTATTCCGCAGTAACAAACCGTGTTCCGGTATAGCGGAATAAACACAATTCTGGAGTGCTTGCCATGCATCGCCGTCCTTCGTTGTTCAAAGCGTGTGTTTTTGTTCTTGCGGCTTCGTCCGCTGCCATGGGCATGGCCCAGGCAGCCGACAGCAAGCTCGACAGTGTTCTGGCCCGTGGGAAGCTGATTGTGGGCACTGGCAGCACCAATGCGCCGTGGCACTTTCAGGGTGCGGACGGCAAGTTGCAGGGCTTTGATATCGACATCGCCAGGATGGTGGCCAAGGGATTGTTCAATGACCCGAACAAAGTCGAGTTCGTGGTGCAGTCGTCCGATGCGCGGATTCCCAATCTGCTGACCGACAAGGTCGACATGAGCTGCCAGTTCATCACCGTCACCGCCAGCCGTGCGCAGCAAGTGGCGTTCACCTTGCCGTACTACCGCGAAGGTGTCGGCCTGCTGCTGCCGGCCAACAGCAAGTACAAGGAAATCGAAGACCTGCAGGCTGCTGGCGACAGCGTCACCGTGGCCGTGCTGCAGAATGTCTACGCCGAAGAACTGGTGCATCAGGCGCTGCCCAAGGCCAAGGTCGATCAGTACGACAGCGTCGACCTGATGTATCAGGCGGTGAACTCCGGCCGCGCCGATACCGCTGCCACTGATCAGTCGTCGGTCAAGTACCTGATGGTGCAGAACCCTGGCCGCTATCGCAGCCCGACCTACGCCTGGAGCCCGCAGACCTATGCCTGCGCAGTCAAACGCGGCGATCAGGACTGGCTGAACTTCGTCAACACCACCCTGCATGAGGCGATGACCGGCGTCGAGTTCCCGACCTACGCGGCCTCGTTCAAGCAATGGTTCGGTGTCGATCTGCCGTCGCCGGCGATCGGTTTCCCTGTCGAATTCAAATGATCCCGTGAGAGTGGGGCGACTCGAATCGCCCCGCTCAAGGTACTGCTGACCATGAACTATCAGTTGAACTTTGCCGCCGTATGGCGCGATTTCGACACCTTGCTGGCGGGGCTCGGTCTGGGCCTCGAACTGGCGCTGGTGTCGATCGCCATCGGCTGCGTGATAGGCCTGCTGATGGCGTTTGCCTTGCTGTCGAAGCATCGCGCCTTGCGGGTGCTGGCCTCGGTGTACGTCACGGTGGTGCGTAACACGCCGATTCTGGTGTTGATTCTGTTGATCTACTTTGCCTTGCCAAGCCTGGGCATCCGCCTGGACAAGATCCCGTCGTTCATCATCACGCTGTCGCTGTATGCCGGGGCCTATCTGACCGAAGTGTTCCGTGGTGGCTTGCTGAGCATCCCCAAGGGCCAGCGTGAAGCCGGGCTGGCGATCGGCCTCGGTGAATGGCAGGTCAAGGCCTACGTCACGGTGCCGGTGATGTTGCGCAACGTGTTGCCGGCGTTGTCGAACAACTTCATTTCGCTGTTCAAGGACACCTCGTTGGCCGCTGCGATCGCGGTGCCGGAGCTGACCTATTACGCGCGCAAGATCAACGTCGAGAGCTACCGGGTGATTGAAACCTGGCTGGTGACCACGGCGTTGTATGTCGCGGCCTGTTACCTCATTGCCATGCTGCTGCGGTACCTCGAGCAGCGTCTGGCGATCCGCCGATAGGAGGCTGCGATGTACCAATCCCCCAGTTGGTTGCATGAGTTGTGGGTGGCACGCGAGACGTTGCTGCAAGGGTTTCTGACCAGTGTGCAGGTGTCGGCGCTGGCGATTCTGTTTGGCACGCTGCTGGGTGTCGTCACCGGTCTGGTGCTGACTTACGGCAAGTTCTGGATGCGCGCGCCGTTCCGCTTTTACGTCGATCTGATTCGCGGCACGCCAGTGTTTGTGCTGGTGCTGGCCTGCTTCTATATGGCGCCGGCGCTGGGCTGGCAGATCAGCGCGTTTCAGGCCGGTGCGTTGGGCCTGACGCTGTTCTGCGGCTCGCACGTTGCCGAGATTGTGCGCGGCGCCTTGCAGGCACTGCCGCGCGGGCAGATGGAGGCGAGCAAGGCGATCGGCCTGACGTTCTATCAGTCCCTCGGTTACGTGCTGCTGCCCCAGGCGTTGCGGCAGATCCTGCCGACCTGGGTCAACTCGTCCACCGAAATCGTCAAGGCCTCGACCTTGCTCTCGGTGATCGGCGTGGCCGAACTGCTGCTCAGCACGCAGCAGATCATCGCCCGGACCTTCATGACCCTGGAGTTCTACCTGTTCGCCGGTTTTCTGTTTTTTGTCATCAACTACGGCATCGAATTACTCGGCCGGCACATTGAAAAGCGGGTGGCCCTGCCATGACTCAAGCTCAAGTTTCCAACGTTGCAAACGGCCAGCCACTGCTGGACATCCGTGGCCTGCACAAACAGTACGGCGCGGTCGAAGTGCTCAAGGGCGTCGACCTGAGCATGCAGCGCGGCAACGTCGTCACGTTGATCGGTTCCAGTGGTTCGGGCAAGACCACGCTGCTGCGCTGCGTGAACATGCTCGAAGAGTTCCAGGGCGGGCAGATCCTGCTCGACGGCGAGTCCATCGGTTATGACGAGGTCGGCGGCAAACGCGTGCGCCACGCGGAAAAAGTCATCGCCCGCCATCGCGCCATGACCGGCATGGCCTTCCAGCAATTCAATCTGTTTCCGCACCTGACGGCGTTGCAGAACGTCACCCTGGGCCTGCTCAAGGTGAAGAAGATGCATAAGGACGAAGCCGTGGTGCTGGCCGAAAAATGGCTGGAGCGGGTCGGCCTGCTGGAACGGCGCAATCACTTTCCCGGTCAGTTGTCCGGTGGTCAGCAACAGCGCGTGGCGATTGCCCGGGCGATTGCGATGAACCCGAGCCTGATGCTCTTCGATGAGGTCACCTCGGCGCTGGACCCGGAGCTGGTCGGCGAAGTGCTCAACGTGATCAAGGGTCTGGCCGAAGACGGCATGACCATGCTGTTGGTGACCCACGAGATGCGATTCGCCTTCGAGGTCTCGGACAAGATTGTTTTCATGAATCAGGGGCGGATCGAAGAGCAGGGGCCTCCCAAGGAGCTGTTCGAACGCCCGCAATCACCGCGCCTGGCTGAGTTTTTCAAGAGCACGCGGTTTTAATCTTTGCTTTTGTCATCAGGAGAAGTACCCATGAGCATTACGCGTTACGGCACTGGCAGCACCGCCGCCGGCGGCCAGCCACGTCCATTCGCCCGCGCCGTTGAAGCGGATGGCTGGCTGCACGTGTCCGGCCAGGTGCCGGCAGTGGATGGCGAGATTATCGTTGGTGGCATCGTCGAACAGACCCACCAGACCATGAAGAACCTGATCGCGATTCTCGAAGAAGCCGGTTATGGCCTGGAGGATGTGGTGCGTGCCGGTGTATGGCTGGACGATCCGCGGGATTTCAGCAGTTTCAACAAGGTTTTCGGCGAATACTTCAAACCTGAGCACGCCCCGGCACGGGCCTGTGTGCAGGCGAGCATGATGGTCGACTGCAAGGTCGAGATCGACTGCATCGCGTACAAGAAAAAGGCTTGAACTGCACTCGATCGTTCCCACGCTCTGCGTGGGAATGCCTCTCGGAACGCTCCGCGTTCCAAGGGACGCAGAGCGTCCCGGGCTGCATTCCCACGCGGAGCATGGGAACGATCATTAGCGGTAAACTCCCGGCGACTTTGAATGGGAACCACTGAAATGACCGAAGACACCATCAAGCGCCGGGCCCGTGGTCTGGACCGGGCGTTCGATATCCTCGATTTCCTCAAGGAAATCGGCCAGCCGCTGCGTCCGAACGACATTGCCAATGGCATCGGCGGACCGAAATCCACGGTCTACGAGCTGGTTGCATCGTTGCTCGAACGGCGGATTCTGGAGCCGGTGGGCAAGGACGGTCACGTCTATCTCGGTCGCCAGTTGTATTTCCTCGGGCAGGCGCATCTGCGCCATTTCGACCTCAGTCGCGAGGCCGATCACGCCTTGCAGGAAATCGTCAGCCAGACCCGGGAGACCGCGCAGATGTGCCTGCTCAACGGGCGCAAGTACACGGTGGCGTTGATGAAGGAAGGCGAGCGGCATTTTCGTATTTCTTCCGACATTGGCGAGAACGCGCCGATCCCGTGGACCGCGTCCGGGCGCTTGCTGCTGGCGCACCTGAGTGATCAGCAGATCATCGACCTGATCGACGAAGACGACTACATCCTGCCCGACGGCGAACGCCTGCCGCTGGAACGCTTTCTGGCGGAGATCCGTCAGGCTGGCATCGACGGTTTCTTCTCCTTCGACAGCGTTGCCGACACCTTCACCCATTGCTTCGCCGCCCCGGTCAAAGACCCCAGCGGCATCGCCATTTGCACCCTGTGCATCGTCGCCCCACGGGCCGATGCGAAGAACAATTACAACGACTATCGCCGGGTTCTGATCGAGAGCGCCAACAGCCTCGCCCGGCGTATCAACGAATAACCGCGGCTGCCTGCCGGCCGCGACAGTGAGGAGTTCGACCATGACGACTGCGATCAATTCTGCTGTGGAAAAGGGCGATGCCGCCATCGGTGCGCATCTGGCGCGTGACGTCAGCCTTCCGGCGCTGGTGCTGCACCGCGAGGCGCTGGAGCACAACATTCGCTGGATGCAGAAGTTCGTCAGTGACAGCGGGGCAGAACTTGCGCCCCACGGCAAGACCAGCATGACCCCAGCCCTGTTCCAGCGTCAGCTCGACGCCGGTGCGTGGGGCATCACTCTGGCCAGCGCGACGCAGACCCGCGCAGCCTATGCCCACGGCGTACGGCGGGTGCTGATGGCCAACCAACTGGTCGGCACGCCGAACATGGCGCTGATTGCCGATCTGCTGGCAGACCCTGCATTCGACTTCCACTGCATGGTCGATCACCCGGACAACGTCGCCGATCTCGGCACCTACTTCGCCTCGCGCGGGGTCAAGCTGAACGTGATGATCGAGTACGGCGTGGTCGGCGGCCGCTGCGGTTGCCGCAGCGAGCAGGAAGTTATCGAACTGGCCGGGGCGATCAATGCGCAACCGGCACTGGCCCTGACCGGCATCGAAGGTTACGAAGGGGTGATCCACGGCGATCACGCGGTCAGCGGCATTCGCGAATTTGCCGGGTCGCTGGTGCGCCTGGCGGTGCAACTGCAGGACAGCGGCGCGTTTGCCATTGCCAAGCCGATCATCACCGCCTCGGGTTCGGCGTGGTACGACCTGATCGCCGAGTCGTTCGAAGCGCAGAATGCGGGCGGACGTTTCCTCAGCGTGCTGCGTCCGGGCAGTTATGTGGCCCACGACCATGGCATCTACAAGGAAGCGCAGTGCTGCGTGCTCGATCGTCGCAGCGATCTGCATGAAGGCCTGCGCCCGGCGCTGGAAGTCTGGGCCCATGTGCAATCGATGCCAGAGCCGGGCTTTGCGGTGATCGCCCTCGGCAAACGCGATGTGGCATTCGACGCCGGACTGCCGGTGCCGTTGCTGCGCTACAAGGCCGGTGTGGTGCCAGCGGTGGGCGATGACGTTGGCGCGTGCAAGGTCACGGCGGTGATGGACCAGCACGCGTTCATGACCGTGGCGCCGGGGGTTGAGCTGCGGGTGGGCGACATTATTTCCTTCGGCACTTCGCATCCGTGCCTGACGTTCGACAAGTGGCGGGTAGGGTTGCTGGTGGATGAGCAATTGGCGGTGGTCGAGAGCATGGAAACTTGCTTCTAAGGTCCGACACCGAGGTGCGGCCAATCGCGAGCAGGCTCACTCCTACAGTTGGAATGCGCTCCCCTGTAGGAGTGAGCCTGCTCGCGATGGGGCCGCATCAAACACTATCGAATCAGCAGAGACCCACCCGATGACCACCCTCAGCCCCCTGGGCCCGAACATCCCGCGCATCGCCCTGATCGGCGAGTGCATGATCGAACTCCAGCACCGTGCCGACGGCAGCCTGCAGCAAAGCTTCGGCGGCGACACCTTGAACACGGCGGTGTACCTGTCCCGCGCGCTCGGCGATAAGGCGCAGGTCGACTACGTCACTGCGCTGGGCGATGACAGTTTCAGCGACGCCATGTGCCAGAGTTGGGTCGAGGAAGGCATTGGCCTGGAACTCGTGCAGCGTCTGTCCGGTCGTTTGCCCGGCCTGTACTGCATCCAGACCGACGCCAACGGCGAGCGCCGTTTCCTCTACTGGCGCAATGAAGCCGCCGTGCGCGATTGCTTCACCACCCCGGCGGCGGAGCCGATTCTGGCAGCGCTGGCGGATTACGACGTGTTGTATTTCAGCGGTATCACCCTCGCGGTGCTGGGCGCCAAGGGCCGCGAGCGCTTGATCCAGACCCTGATCGAAGCCCGGCAGCGCGATGCGCGGATCGTCTTTGACAACAACTATCGACCGCGTTTGTGGGCGTCACAGGAAGACGCGCGAGCGGCGTATCGCAGCGTGTTGCCGCATGTCGATCTGGCCTTGCTGACGGTGGACGACGAGCAGGCGCTGTTCCATTTTGCCGACTGTGCGGCGGTGTTTGAGGCCTACGCAGAGATCGGTACGCCGGAGGTGGTGCTCAAGCGCGGCGCCGAGGCGTGTCTGATTCGCTGCGATGGCGAGGCGTTCGAGGTGCCGGCGCAGAAGGTCGACAAGGTTGTGGACACCACGGCGGCGGGGGATTCGTTCAGTGCGGCGTACCTGGCGAGCCGCTTGCTGGGGGGCAGTCCGGTCGAGGCGGCCGAGGCGGGGCATTGGCTGGCGAGTCGGGTGATTCAGGTGCCTGGGGCGTTGATCCCCAAGTAAGCGGCGAATGGCCGTTTGCTGCGCAATCGGTTCGCGAGCAAGCCCGCTCCCACAATGACGCATCCCAAACTGTGGGAGCGAGCCTGCTCGCGAAGAGGCCCTTACGCCAAACACTCAATCACGAAAAAAATACCCGCACCAAGTGATAACCGAACTTGCACCCACTGGCACGCATTCCAAACTGTGGGAGCGGGCTTGCTCGCGAAGAGGCCCTAAGGCCAAACACTCAATCGCGGAAAAACACCTGCACCAGGTGATAGCCGAACTTGCTCTTGATCGGCCCATGCACCGTGCGCAACGGTTTCTTGAAGATCACCGCATCAATCGCGCCGACCATCTGCCCCGGCCGCACTTCACCCAGATCGCCGCCGCGCTTGCCGGACGGGCAGGTCGAATATTTCTTCGCCAGCACATCGAACGCTTCGCCCTTGGCGATGCGTTGTTTGAGTTGTTCGGCCTCTTCGGCGGTTTTCACCAGAATGTGGCGGGCTTGGGCTTTCATCGTGCGATACCTGTAACGGGGTGACGGCGGGGCGCGGGATTATGCCTCAAGTGACGGCGTTTGGTGGATCATCGTGCGGATCTTGTTCGCCAGCACGTCAAGCGAAAACGGTTTGGCGACCATGTCCATGCCATCCTCCAGAAACCCCTGGCGCTCGGTGGCTTTCTGCGCATAACCGGTCATGAACAGCACTTTCAGGCCCGGGCGATGCTGACGGGCGATTTCCGCCAATTGGCGGCCGTTCATCCCCGGCAGGCCGACGTCGGTCACCAGCAGGTCCACGCGCAGATCCGATTCCAGCAATGGCAGAGCGGCACTGGCGTCGGCGGCTTCGTGGGCGAGGTAACCGAGTTCCTTGAGCAGGTCGAGGACCAGCATGCGCACCGCCGGGTCATCTTCGACCACCACTACGGTTTCCCCGGACCTGGCAGCCGGCGCGGTGCTGAGGGTTTCCACGATTGGCTGCTCGGGTTCCAGCAGATTCAGGCGCGGCAGGTACAGGCGCACGCACGTGCCCTGATCGGGCAGGCTGTCGAGGCTGACATGGCCGCCCGACTGTTGGGCGAAACCATAAATCATCGACAGCCCCAGCCCGGTGCCCTGGCCGATCGGCTTGGTGGTGAAGAATGGATCGAAGGCCTTGGCGCGCACCGACGGGGTCATGCCGGTGCCGTTGTCGCTGACCGCCAACATCAGATAGTCGCCGGCCTTGACCGGTTCGAGGGTGGTGATGTCGCTGCCGTCGAGGTAGACGTTGGCGGTTTCGATCAGCAGTTCGCCGCCATTGGGCATGGCGTCGCGAGCGTTGATCACCAGGTTGAGCAGGGCATTTTCCAGCTGGCTGACGTCGGTGCTGATCGCCCAGACATCCTCGGCGAGGCGCAGCGTAAGGTCGATCGGATCGCCCTTGGTGCGGCGGATCAAGTCTTCCAGCGAATGAATCAGCTCGTTGACGTCGAGGGTCTTGCGATCCAGCGACTGCCGACGCGAGAACGCCAGCAGGCGATGGGTCAATGCCGCCGCCCGGTTGGCTGACGACACGGCCGCTTCGGTAAATCGTCCGATTTCATGTGAGCGACCATCGGCGATGTAGCGTTGCATCAGGTCGAGGCTGCCGATGATTCCGGTGAGCATGTTGTTGAAGTCGTGGGCGATACCGCCGGTGAGCTGGCCGACCGCTTCCATTTTTTGCGCATGGCGCAACGCATCTTCGGCGCGTTCGCGTTCGAACATTTCGTTCTGCAGACGCTGATTGGCCTGGGCCAGTTGTTCGGTGCGGGCGCTGACCCGCTCCTCCAGGGTTTCATTCAGATTGCGCAGGGCTTCTTCGGTCTTTTTACGTTCGGTCTCGTCGATCACGAAAATATAGAAACCATTGACCGCGCCATCGGCACCGTGGCGCGGCAGGTAATTCATCAATGCATGGCGGTTGCTACCGTCGCGGTGCGGGGTATACAGGCTGAACGAGCAGGACCGCCCGGCCAGCGCTTCGGCGATGTACGGCGCGCGCAGAAAGTAGGCTTCTTCGCCGATCACGTCGCGAATGGTGCGGCCGTACAACTCCTGCGGGGTGAGGCCGTACCAGTCCAGATAAGCGGCATTGTTCAGGCGGAAACGCTCCTCATGGTCGACATAACTGATGAGGATCGGCATCGCGTTGATGATCAGTTGCAACTCGGTCTGGCTCTGGCGCAGTGCCTGCTCGGTGTGTTTACGCTCGGTCAGGTCCAGCGCGGCGCCGAGGAACCGTACCGGGCGACCGTGGTGATCCTTGTAACAACGACCCCGGGCAAACACCCAGCGCAGTTCGCCGTCGGCGCGCAGCAGGCGATATTCCTCGGCGTATTCGGTGCCATGGGTGATGCAGTGCTTGATGCTGCGGGCGATCAGGGCGCGGTCTTCGGGATGCACGCCTTGCAGGTAATCACTGATCGGCAACTGGCTGGCCAGCGCCGGGTCGATGCCGTGCAGTTGCGCGAAATGGGCGTCGGCAATGAAGCGATCTTCGCCGATATTCCAGTCCCAGGTGCCGACCGCATCGGTGGCGGCCAGCGCCAGTTGCAGGCGTTCTTCGGTGTCGCGCTGGGCCTTGAGGCTTTCTTCGGAACGGCGTTGCAGTTCGAGGGCGATGCGTCGGCGTTCGTTGGTTTCAATGGCGGTCACCAGAATGCCGGCGACTTGCGCATTCTCGTCACGGATCGGGCTGTAGGTCAGGTCCAGCCAGAAGTCGGATTCCTTCCCTTCGCGTTGCAGGGTAAATCGCCGTTCGCTGTAGGTGCGCACCTGGCCTTGTAGGACGGCTCGATAAATCGGGTCGGTAAAGTCTTGAAGTTCCGGCCATATAAGATGCGCCGGCTGTCCGAAAGCGTGTGGATGCTTGCTGCCAGCCAGCATCGCAAAGCCGTTGTTGTAGATCTGCGTGAGCTGCGTGCCCCACAACAGCAGCATCGGCATCGGCGAGTGAATCACGATGTCCACCGCGGTGCGCAGGCTTTGTGGCCAGGTGCCGGCAGCGCCCAACGGCGTACGAGTCCAGTCGGTGCGGGCGATCAAGGCTTGGGCGTCGTCGGGGGAGGGAGCTGGGTTCATCACGTCTATCCTGAGCGTCGGTCAGTGCGTCGGCGTCTACTATTCTTGCACTTGCGGTAGACGCTGTATGACCCATTACGTCACGACACTGGGTCATTTCTGTTCATTGAATGCTGCGCGGGTGCTTTTTGCCATGGAAATCGATGCACTGTTGATCCGCCTGTCGAGCCAGCACGGCTCCGACCTGTTCCTCTCCACTGGCGCGCCGCCCAGTGCGCGCATCGACGGGGTGCTGACGCCGTTCAGCGAGCGGCCGTTCAAACCGGGTGAGGTCCAGGCCATCGCCAACTCCCTGATGGACGCCGAGCAGCGGCGCGAGTTCGATCGGGAACTGGAAATGAACCTGGCGATTTCGCGCACCGGTGTCGGGCGTTTTCGCCTGAACATCTTCAAACAACGCAACGACGTGTCAATCGTGATCCGCAACGTCAAGCTTGATATCCCGCGCTTCGAAGACCTCAAGTTGCCTCCGGTGCTGCTGGAAACGGTGATGCTCAAGCAGGGGTTGATCCTGTTCGTCGGTGCCACCGACTCCGGCAAATCCACCTCGTTGGCCGCGCTGATCGATCACCGCAACCGGCACAGCAGCGGGCACATCATCACCATCGAAGACCCGGTGGAGTATATCCATCGGCACAAGCGCTCGATCATCAACCAGCGCGAAGTCGGGGTCGATACCCGCAGTTTCCAGGCCGCGCTGAAAAACACCCTGCGCCAGGCTCCGGATGTGGTGCTGATCGGCGAAATCCGCGACCGCGAAACCATGGAACATGCCCTGACGTTTGCCGACACCGGGCATCTGGTGCTGTCGACACTGCACGCGCACAACGCCAATCAGGCGCTGGACCGTATCGTCAATCTGTTCCCCGAAGAACGCCGCCCGCAGTTGCTGCATGCGCTGGGCAACAATCTCAAGGCGTTTGTCTCGCAACGGCTGGTGCGCACCCTCGACGGGCAGCGGCGGGCGGCGGTCGAGGTGATGTTGGGCACGCCGACCATCGCCGACCTGATCCGCCGCAACGAGTTGGGCGAACTCAAGGGCATCATGGACAAATCGGCCGAAGTCGGGATGCAGACCTTCGATGCGGCGCTGTACGCGCTGGTGGTGGAGGGTGTAATCAGCGAAGACGAGGCGCTCAAGCATGCCGACTCACAAAACAATCTGCGCCTGCGCCTGAAGCTGCATGCCGAGGCGGCGCCGACGCCGGCACCACCGGCATCGGGCGAATGGGGCTTGATGGATTGACACCTCACCCTTGTGGGAGCGGGCTTGCTCGCGAAAGCGGTGTATCAGTAAACGATGATGTCGGCTGACACTCCGCCTTCGCGAGCAAGCCCGCCCCCACAAGGGGATGGCGTGCTAATCCGATAGCTCCGGGCGATTGCGAAACTGCTCCAATGCCTCGGGATTGGCCAGCGCATCGGTGTTTTTCACCGGCTCACCGTGCACCACATTGCGCACGGCGAGTTCGACCACTTTGCCGCTGATGGTGCGCGGGATGTCGGTGACGGTCACGATCTTCGCCGGCACATGGCGCGGTGTGGTGTTGGCGCGGATCACCTGGCGGATCTGTTGTTGCAGGTTGTCATCCAGCGCCACGCCATCCTGCAGGCGCACAAACAGCACCACGCGCACATCGTCCTGCCATTGCTGCCCGATGGCTACGCTGTCCAGCACCTGCGGGACTTTCTCGACCTGACGATAGATTTCCGCCGTGCCGATGCGCACGCCACCGGGGTTGAGTACGGCGTCGGAGCGGCCGTGAATCAGCATCCCGCCGTGGGGCAATTGCTCGGCGTAATCGCCCTGGGCCCAGACGCCGGGGAACAGGCTGAAATAGGATTTGCGCAGCTTTTCGCCATCGTCATCGTGCCAAAGCCCGACGGGCATCGCCGGGAAATGCCGGGTGCAGACCAGTTCACCTTTCTCGCCAATGACGGCGACGCCCGCGTCGTTCCACACTTCAACCGCCATGCCCAGGCTTTTGCCCATGATTTCGCCACGGCGCACGGCCGACATCGGGTTACCGTTGACGAAACACGACACCACATCGGTGCCGCCCGACATCGACGCCAGGCACACGTCGCGCTTGAAGTCGCGGTAGACGAAGTCGTAGCTCTGCGGTGACAGCGCCGAACCGGTGCAGAGCAAGGTCTTCAGACTGCGCAGGTCATGGCTTTGCGCAGGCTTGACGCCGCTGCTCTCCAGCGTCGCCAGAAACTTGGGGCTGGTGCCGAACACGCTGATGCGCTCATCGTCGATCAGGTCGAGCAGGCGTTGGTTATCCGGATGAAACGGTGAGCCGTCATACAGCACCACCGCGCTGCCGACCGCGAGGGCCGAGACCAGCCAGTTCCACATCATCCAGCCGCAAGTGGTGTAGTAGAACAGTCGGTCACCGGGGCCGAGATCGACGTGCAGGCCGTGCTCCTTGGCATGCTGCAACAGCACGCCACCGGTGCTGTGCACGATGCATTTGGGCACGCCGGTGGTGCCGCTGGAATACAGCACGTAGAGCGGGTGCTTGAACGGCACCGGGACGAAACGCGGTTCGCCGCCGGGCTGGTAGAAGTCGTCCCACAACGTCACGTTGGCGTGAGTGCGGTAATCCCCGGCGCGGGCCTGTTCGCGGGCGTAGGGCACGATGATCAGTTGTTGCAGCGACGGTAGCTGCGCGAGGATTTGATTGACCTTGGTGGTCTGGTCGATGTCTTTGCCGGCGTAACGGTAACCGGCGCAGGTGACCAGCACCTTGGGCTCGATCTGGCCGAAACGGTCGATCACCCCGTGGGTGCCGAAGTCCGGCGACGAGCACGACCAGATCGCGCCGAGGCTGGTGGTCGCGAGCATTGCCACAAGGGTCTGCCAGGTATTGGGCATGCACGCCGCCACGCGGTCGCCGAGGCCTATACCTGCGGCTTGCAGACTGGCTTGAAAACCGGCGACGTGCTCGGCCAGCTCGGCCCATGTCAGCTGTTCGCGCTGACCGTTTTCCGCCACGGCAATCACCGCCACGGCATCGTCACGGCGGCGCAGCAAGTGTTCGGCAAAGTTCAGGGTCGCGCCGGGAAACCACTCGGCGCTGGGCATCTGCGCGCCCTCACGCAGGACGGCGTCGGGCTGGGTGTGAAAGCGGATGTCGAAAAAGTCGACGATCGCCTGCCAGAACGCTTCGCGTTGTTCGACGCTCCAGCGGTGCAGGTCGTTGTAGCTGCTCAGGGCCAGGCCATGACGCTGATTGATGTCGCGCCGCAACTGATCCATGCGCGATTGGGCGATACGCTCGGCATCGGGTTGCCAGAGGATGTCGGACATTGGTTTGCCTCTTGTTATCTGATTCATACATACAAGCCCGCGTGGTACATCCATCTTTTGTAGGAGTGAGCCTGCTCGCGATGACGGTGTATCAGCCAACATCAATGTTGAATGTCAGTCCGCTATCGCGAGCAGGCTCGCTCCACAAGGGCGCAGCATTACTGCGCCAACCAACCCCCATCAATATTCCACGCCGCGCCCCGCACCTGGCTGCCAGCCTCGCTGCACAAGAACAGCACCAGTTCCCCCAGATGCTGTGGCGTGACGAATTCCAGTGACGGCTGTTTCTCGGCCAGCAGATCATGCTGCGCCTGCTGCGGGTCGACACCCTTGGCCGCACGGTCGTCGATCTGTTTTTGCACCAGCGGCGTCAGCACCCAGCCCGGGCAGATCGCGTTGCAAGTGACGTTGCTGGTCGCCGTCTCCAGGCCAACCACTTTGGTCAGACCGATCACCCCGTGTTTGGCCGCGACATACGCAGCCTTGCCGGTCGAACCGACCTGGCCGTGCACCGAAGCAATGTTGACGATCCGCCCCCAGCCTTTGGCGCGCATCCCCGGCAGGCTCAGACGGGTGCTGTGGAACACCGACGACAGGTTGATCGCGATAATCGAATCCCAGCGCTCCACCGGAAATTCCTCCACGGCCGCCACATGCTGGATCCCGGCGTTGTTGACCAGAATGTCGACGCCGCCGAATTCGCGTTCGGCGTAAGCGATCATCTCGGCAATCTGCACCGGATCGCTGACGTCGGCCGGGTGATGCCCGACCTTGCCGCCGAACTGGCCGACTTCGGCGATGACGCTCGATGCATCGCCGAAACCGTTGAGAATCAGGTTGGCGCCGGCCTTGGCCAGGCTCAGGGCGATGCCCAGACCGATGCCGCTGGTGGAACCGGTAACCAGTGCGGTCTTGCCCGAAAGAGTGGTCATGAATACCTCACACAATGCCAGTGGCGTAGAAAGTGCCGATCACTACAAAGACCGCCAGGGTCTTGATCAGCGTAATACAGAAAATGTCTTTATAGGCTTCGCGGTGGGTCAGACCGGTGACCGCCAGCAAGGTGATCACCGCGCCGTTGTGCGGCAGGGTGTCCATGCCGCCGCTGGCCATGGCGGCAACGCGGTGCAGCACTTCCAGCGGTATGTTCGCCGCATGCGCCGCGGCGATGAACTGCTCGGACATCGCCGCCAGCGCAATGCTCATGCCGCCCGACGCCGAGCCGGTGATGCCCGCCAGCAGGGTCACGGTGATCGCTTCGTTGACCAGCGGATTGGGGATTTGCTTGAGCCAGTCGGCCAGCACCAGGAAGCCCGGCAACGAGGCAATCACCGCGCCGAAACCGTATTCCGAAGCGGTGTTCATCGCCGCCAGTAGCGCGCCGCTGACCGCACTCTTGCTGCCCTCCGCGAGTTTGCTGCGGATCGCCTTGAAGCCGAACGCCAGCACCAGCAGGATGCCGATCAGCAACGCCGCTTGCACCGCCCAGATCGCGGTGAGTTTGGCGATTTCCGTGGTCACCGGCGTGGCCATGCCCGGCAGCGCGAGGCTGTGAGTCTTGCCGTACCACTGCGGAATCCACTGGGTGAACAGCAGGTTCATGATGCCCACCGCCAGCAGCGGCGACAGGGCGATCCACGGGTTCGGCAACTTCAGGTCTTCGGCCGTTTCCGGTTCGTTACGCAACTCGGTGCCATAGCCTTCGCCGGCGCGCTGCGCCTTGTTGCGTTGGCGCTGGAGGAACAGCATGCCGGCGCAGAATACGAAAATCGTGCCGATCACGCCCAGCCACGGCGCGGCCCAAGCGGTGGTGTTGAAGAAGGTGCTGGGGATGATGTTCTGGATCTGTGGAGTGCCGGGCAGGGCGTCCATGGTGAACGAGAACGCGCCGAGGGCGATGGTCGCCGGGATCAGGCGTTTGGGGATATTGCTCTGGCGGAACATCTCCGCCGCGAACGGATAAACCGCAAACACCACGACGAACAGCGACACGCCGCCATAGGTGAGGAGGGCGCAGACCAGCACAATCACCAGCATCGCCTGCTGGGTGCCGAGCAGGCGAATGGCGGCGGCAACGATCGAACGGGAGAACCCCGACAACTCGATCAGTTTGCCGAACACCGCGCCGAGCAGGAATACCGGGAAATACAGTTTGATGAAACCGACCATTTTCTCCATGAACACACCGGTGAAGGCAGGGGCGACGGCGGACGGATCGGTGAGCAGGACAGCGCCGAGGGCGGCGATCGGGGCGAAGAGGATAACGCTGTAGCCACGGTAGGCGGCGAGCATCAGCAGCGCGAGGGCGGCCAAGGCAATGATCACACTCATGGTGTGTCTCCAGGGATTGTTATTGTTGTGGGTGAAGCGGGTGTGGGGAGGGCTTTAGCGAGATCTGTGCCAGATATTCAAGTTATTGAAATTTAAAGGTTTTATTTTTCTTGTGAGCGCGGTTTAGAAGTTTTGTCTCTTTTCTGAGATATTTTTGAATGTACTGACGTCTTCGCGAGCAAGCCCGCTCCCACACTCGGAATGCATTTCTCTGTGGGAGCGGGCTTGCTCGCGAAGCTTTGGCTGTTATCCTTTTATGGAGACTAATATCTCTTTATTGAGACTCGGTAATGCCCAAGGCCAGCATCTTCTTGTACAGCGTCGACCGCCCCAGCCCCAGGCGAGCAGCCGCCTCTGGCACCTTGCCTGCACATTGCGCGAGGGCGGACTCGATCAATTGGCGATCAAAACGCTGGCGCGCCTGGGCGAATGTCTCGTCTGCCAAAGGCTGAGGCGCCGGCACCGACGGGCGTTCAACCGGGGTAAAGGTGCCGATGGCGGCGCGAATATCCTCTGCGCTCAGGCTCAGGTCATCACTGAGCAGCGCCGCGCGCTCCAGTACATTACGCAACTCACGGATGTTCCCCGGCCACGCATGCTGGCCGAGCAGGTCCAGCGCCGCGCGGCTCAGTTCATGCTGACTGCGCAACTCTTCAAGGATCGCTTCGCTCAGCGCCGGCAGATCGTCAAGACGCTCGCGCAGCGGCGGAACATGGATCGGCAGCACGTTGAGGCGGTAATACAAGTCGGCGCGGAACTCGCCGCGCTTGATCGCGGCTTGCAGGTCGGTCGAAGTTGCTGCGATCACCCGCACATCGCTCTGGATCACGTCGTTGGAGCCGACCGGTTCGAATTCCTTTTCCTGCAGCACCCGCAGCAGTTTGCTTTGCAACGGCAGCGGCATGTCGCCGATCTCATCGAGAAACAGCGTACCGCCCTGGGCGATCTGCAACTTGCCGGTACGACCCTTGCGGTCGGCGCCGGTAAACGCGCCGGGCGCGGTGCCGAAAAACTCGGCTTCCAGCAACGCTTCGGGAATCGCCGCGCTGTTGATGCTGACGAAGGCTTTGTGCGCGCGTGGCGAGGCACTGTGAATCGCCTGGGCCAGCAACTCCTTGCCAGTGCCGGTTTCGCCGAGCAGCAACACCGCTGACTCGGCGCTGGCGCTGCGTCGGGCGCGGCGTTTGACTTCGAGACTGGCGGTGCTGGTGCCAATGAAATGGGCGAAGTTGTATTTGGTCTGCCGGGCCCGCAGCAGGGAACGGGTCGAAGCCAGCTCCTCCTGCATGCTCAGGTAGCGCTTGAGCATCGGCGACAGCGTGCGCAACTCATCGAACAGGGCAAAACCGATTGCCCCGATCACCGCGCCGGCATCGTCGTGGATCGGCAGGCGCATCACCACCAGCGGCTCTTTGGGTGTGTCCTGCATGTCCAGCAGGATCGGCCGGCCGGTGCGCACCACGTCGCGCAGCAAACTGCCGGGGATCACGCTTTCGCAGGGTTGGCCGATGGCTTTTTTCGCCGACTCAAGACCAAAGCGCCGGGCATAGCGCTCGTTCATCCAGACGATGTTGGCATCACGATCGACAATCACCGTGCCTTCGCTGGACTGCTCGATGATCTCGAACAGCGAGCGGATCGCCAGCGTGCGAACGCGTTGGTAGTCCTTGAGGCTTTCGGTGGTGTTCATGGGCGGGTTGATCCGGAACTTGGGTGGTTGGTAAGGGCCTCTTCGCGAGCAAGCCCGCCCCCACATTTGAAATGCATTCCCATGTGGGAGCGGGCTTGCTCGCGAAGGCCGCGACTCGGTATCAAGGCAAGCGCCGATTATGCCTACCGCGGATGCGCCGCCGCCAACAGCTCCTTGGTGTACGGATGCTGCGGCGAATCGAACACATCATGGCTGGCACCGCGCTCGACCACTTTGCCATCCTTGATCACGATCATGTCATGCGCCAGCGCCCGCACCACCGCCAGGTCGTGGCTGATGAACAAATAGGTCAAGCCGTGTTTTTCCTGAAGGTCGCGGAGCAGGGCGACCACCTGTTTCTGCACGGTCCGGTCGAGGGCCGAAGTCGGCTCGTCGAGCAGAATCAACGCCGGTTTCAGCACCAGTGCGCGGGCGATGGCGATGCGCTGGCGCTGGCCGCCGGAAAACTCGTGCGGGTAGCGATGGCGGCTTTGTGGGTCGAGGCCGACTTCCTTGAGCACGCGGATTACCTGTGCGTCGCATTCCTCGGCGCTGGACTGACAATGCACCTCCAGTCCTTCGCTGATGATTTGCGCCACTGACATACGTGGGCTGAGGCTGCCGAACGGGTCCTGAAACACCACCTGCATCTGCCGGCGCCACGGTCGCAACTGTTTCTGATCGAGACCGTCGAGGGCTGCGCCCTGGAAACGGATGCTGCCCGCGGAATCAAGCAGCCGCAGAATGGCCTGGCCCAGGGTTGACTTGCCCGAACCGGATTCGCCGACAATGCCCAGGGTTTTACCACGCTGGATATTCAGGCTGATGCCGTCCACCGCGCGCAGGTATTGCTTGCGCTGGAACAGCCCGCCACCGACGACGAACTCGACCCGCAGATCATCGACTTCCAGTACGTTCTCGCGCTCGTCCCGGGGCAATGCTTCGCCCTCCGGTTCGGCGTTGAGCAGCACGCAGCTGTACGGGTGCTTCGGTTCGGTAAACAGGGTTTCGCACGGCGCCTGCTCGACGATCTCGCCAGACTTCATCACGCACACCCGTTGCGCAATGCTGCGCACCAGATTGAGGTCGTGGCTGATCAGCAGCAGCGACATACCCAGGCGTTGTTGCAAGGATTTGAGCAGCAGCAGGATCTTGCGCTGCACCGTCACATCGAGCGCGGTGGTCGGCTCGTCGGCAATCAGCAGTTCCGGCTCGCAGGCCAGGGCCATGGCAATCATCACCCGTTGCCGCTGACCGCCGGACAGTTGATGCGGATAGGCCTTGAGGCGCTCCTTGGGTTTCTGAATGCCCACCAGTTCCAGCAGTTCGAGAATCCGCTGTTGCGCCGCTTTACCGCCCAGGCCCCGATGCACCAGCAGGGTTTCGCCGATCTGCTTTTCAATGGTGTGCAGGGGATTGAGCGAGGTCATCGGCTCCTGGAAGATCATCGCGATACGGTTGCCGCGCAGTTCGCGCAGCACCTTCGGATCGGCACCGACCAGTTCCTGGCCACGATAGCGAATGCTGCCAATGGTTTGCGCATCGCCTTCGGGGAGCAATTGCAGGATCGAATGCGCGGTTACCGACTTGCCCGAACCCGACTCGCCGACCAGCGCCAGGCATTCACCGGGACGGATGTCAAGGCACAGGTTGCGCACCGCTGGCTGGCCATGGAAGGCGACATTCAGGTCACGGATTTCGATCAGATTATCAGTCATGGTTGCACTTCAGGATCGTGGATCGAACGCGTCGCGTAACGCTTCGCCAATGAACACCAGCAAGGACAGAATCAGCGCCAGGGTGAAAAACGCCGTCAGCCCGAGCCACGGAGCTTGCAGGTTCTGCTTGCCCTGACCGATCAGCTCGCCCAGCGAGGCGCTGCCGGCCGGCATGCCAAAACCGAGGAAGTCGAGGGCAGTGAGGGTGGAAATCGCCCCGGTCAGAATGAACGGCAGGTAACTCAGCGTCGCGTTCATCGCATTGGGCAGGATGTGCCGGAAAATCACCTTGCGGTCGCTCAGGCCGAGGGCGCGAGCGGCTTTTACGTATTCCAGGTTGCGCCCGCGCAGGAACTCGGCGCGCACCACATCCACCAGCGCCAGCCACGAAAACAGCGCCATGATGCCCAGCAGCCACCAGAAGTTCGGTTCGACGAAACCGGACAGGATGATCAGCAGGTACAGCACCGGCAACCCGGTCCAGACCTCCAGCAGACGCTGCCCGAGCAGGTCGACCCAGCCGCCGTAGTAGCCTTGCAGGGCGCCGGCAGCAATGCCGATCAGCGCGCTGATGGCGGTCAGCATCAGGGCAAACAGGATCGACACCCGAGCACCGAAAATCACCCGCGCCAACACGTCGCGTGCCTGATCGTCGGTGCCGAGCCAGTTGACCTTCGAAGGTGGGCTCGGCGCGGGCTGATTGAGGTCGTAGTTAGGCGTGTCATCGCTGAACGGAATCGGCGGAAATACCAGCCAGCCACCGTCCTTGCGGATCAGGTTCTGCACATAGTCGCTACGGTAATCGGCCTGGAACGGCAGTTGCCCGCCAAACTCCTGCTCGGTGTAACGCTTGAATACCGGGAAGTAGAACTGGCCCTGATAGCTGACGACCAGCGGTTTGTCGTTGGCGATCAGTTCGCCGCCCAGCGTCACGATGAACAGTCCGATGAACAGCCATAGCGACCACCAGCCACGGCGGTTTTTCTTGAATCGCGCGAAACGGCGACGGCCCAGAGGCGAGAGCTTGAACATCAGGCGTTCCTCGCGGCGAAGTCGATACGCGGATCTACCAGTGTGTAGCACAGGTCGCCGATCAGTTTTATCAAGAGGCCGAACAGGGTGAAGATGAACAGTGAGCCGAACACCACCGGGTAGTCACGGGACACCGCCGCCTCGTAACTCATGCGGCCGAGACCGTCGAGGGAGAAGATCACTTCGATCAGCAGCGAGCCGGCAAAGAACACGCTGATGAACGCCTGCGGAATCCCCGAGACCACCAGCAGCATCGCGTTGCGGAACACGTGGCCGTAGAGCACGCGGCGTTCGCTCAGGCCTTTGGCGCGGGCGGTGACCACATACTGGCGGGTGATTTCATTGAGGAACGAGTTCTTGGTGAGGATCGTCAGCGTGGCGAAACCGCCGATCACCAGCGCGGTCACCGGCAGCACCAGGTGCCAGAAGTAATCGGCGATCTTGCCCAGGGTCGACAGCGATTCGAAGTTGTCGGAGACCAGCCCGCGCACCGGGAACCAGTTCAGTGAGGTGCCACCGGCAAACACCACGATCAGAAACATCGCAAACAGAAACGCCGGCATTGCGTAGCCGATGATGATCGCGGTGCTGCTCCAGATGTCGAAATGGCTGCCGTGATGTACCGCCTTGCGAATGCCCAGCGGGATCGACACCAGGTAGGTAATCAGCGTCGCCCACAGTCCCAGGGAGATGGTCACCGGCATTTTTTCGAGGATCAGGTCGGTGACCGTGGCACCGCGGAAAAAGCTTTTGCCGAAGTCCAGCCGCGCATAGTTCTTGAGCATCAGCCACAGGCGTTCATGCGCCGGTTTGTCGAAACCGTACTGCTTTTCGATGTCCTTGATCAGTTGCGGATCGAGGCCTCGGCTGGCGCGTGAGGTGCTGCTCATGGTCTCGCTGGCACCGCCACCGACACTGGCGCCGCCAATTCCCTGCAAATGGGCGATGGCCTGTTCGACCGGGCCGCCGGGCGCCGCCTGAATGATCACGAAATTGACCAGCAGAATGATCACCAGCGTCGGAATGATCAGCAGCAGGCGCCGCAGAATGTATGCCCACATCAGTGCGGTCCTCCGGGTCTGCCACGGCCGATCTTCTCGGCGGTCATCTGCTGGTTGGTCAGCGGCGTGCTGCTGATCTCCCACCAGCTCTCGATGGCTTCGTCATTGCTGGCCTGTATAGCCGGCATGCCGAAGCGGTTCCACCAGACGGTGGAGGTGCCCGGCGGGTAATAGTTGGGGATCCAGTAATAGTTCCATTGCAGCACCCGGTCCAGCGCATGGGCGTAGTGCAACATGTCGCTCTGCGTCGAGGCGCGGATCAAGCCGTTGATCAAGCTGTCGACCGCCGGGTTCTTCAGCACCATGTAGTTGTTGGCGCCGGGGTCGTTGGCTGAAATCGAACCGAAGTAATTGAGCAACTCGCCACCCGGAGAGGTGGTGACCGGATAGCCAGTGACGATCATGTCGTAGTCGCGGCTCATCAGGCGATTGACGTATTGCGAGGAGTCGATGCGACGGATGTTGAGGTCGATGCCGATCTGCTTCAGCGTGCGCTTATAAGGCAGGAGCAAACGGTCCATGCCGTTCTGGCTGACCAGAAAGGTGAAACTCAATGGCTCGCCTTCGGCGTTGACCAGTTGGTCGCCATCAGGTTTCCAGCCGGCCTGTTCCAGCAACTGCAGCGCTTGCAACTGTTTGTCGCGGATCAAGCCGCTGCCATCGGTTTTCGGCGCTTCGAAGACCTGGCTGAAGACTTCATCGGGAATCTGCCCGCGCAGCGGTTCGAGGATCTTCAGTTCCGCCGCATCCGGCAACTCGCGGGCAGCCAGCGCGGAATTGGAGAAGTAGCTCTGCTGGCGGATGTACATATTGCGCATCATCTGCCGGTTGCTCCACTCGAAATCCCAGAGCATCGCCAGCGCCTGGCGCATCCGGCGATCCTGGAACATCGGCTTTTGCAGATTGAACACGAAACCCTGGGCCGATTGCGGGGCTTCGGTGGCGAGGTGGGCCTTCTGCAAACGGCCGTCGCTCAGCGCGGGGCTGTCGTAGCCGATCGAGTAGCCAGTCGCGGAGAACTCGCGGTTGTAGTCATAGGCGCCGCCGCGCAGCACCTGGCGTGCAACATCGGTGTCGCCGAAATACTCGATGCTGAAGTGATCGAAGTTGTACAGGCCGCGACTGACCGGCAGGTCCTTGCCCCACCAGTCGGGGTTGCGTTCAAAGGTGATGCTGCGGCCGGAATCGACCTTGCCGACCCGATAGGGACCACTGCCCAGTGGCGGTTCATAGCCACCGCCACCGGCAAAGTCGCGGGTTTTCCACCAGCGCTCGGGAAACACCGGCAGGGTGGCGATGTCCAGCGGCAACGTGCGGTTCTCGTTGCTTTTGAAGTCGAAACGCACGGTCAGCGGCGCTTCCACTTCAACGCCTTTGACGTCGGCGAACTGCGTGCGATAGCGCAGGCTGCCCTGTGTCATCAACAAGTCATAGGTGTAGCGCACGTCTTCGGCGGTGATCGGTGTGCCATCGGCGAAGCGCGCCTTGGGATTGATGAAGAAGCGCAGGGACAGGCCGTCCTCCGAGCGCTCCATCTTTTGCGCCACCAGTCCGTAGACGGTGTAAGGCTCGTCCATTGAACGCTGGGCCAGCGGTGAATAGAGCATGCCGTCAATCTGGGTGACGCCGATGCCTTTGTCTATATAAGGCAGGATGTGATCGAAATGACCGATTTCTATCGCCGAACGGCGCATTGTGCCGCCCTTGGGCGCCTGCGGATTGGTGTAGTCGAAGTGGCTGAAGCCGGCCGGGTATTTGGCAGGTTCGCCATAGACGGTCAACGCGTGTTGCGGGGTGGCGTCCACACCAGCGGCGCCCAACAGCAGGGCCACGGCAGTGAACAGCAGAGAAGGGAAAGCCAGTCGCATTGTCAGCCTTAAAGCCGGGTGATCGATAAGCGCAATTTGTACGCGAGCGGCGCGTCAGCCGCCAGCCGTATCCTGTAACCGAAACACAACGGCCCACCAGAAGGCGGGCCGTTGGGGCAGCAATCAGGCGACGGATCAGTCCTGGCGGCTGGTGACTTCGAGCAGGTGATAACCGAACTGGGTCTTCACCGGGCCTTGCACGACGTTGATTGGCGCGCTGAATACCACGGTGTCGAATTCCTTGACCATCTGGCCAGGACCGAACGAACCCAGGTCGCCGCCCTGACGGCTGGACGGGCAGGTGGAGTTGGCCTTGGCGACTTCGGCGAAATCAGCGCCGCCTTCGATCTGGGCCTTGAGTTCGTTGCACTTGTCTTCGCTGGAAACCAGGATGTGGCGGGCAGTGGCTTTAGCCATGGGGAAACTCTCCAATCTATTTCAGTAAAATGTGGAGCCTACCGGATTCAGTAAGCGATTTCTCGGCAAAGTTCCACTTGGTACATTGGTTCGTGCTTACAGCTGCGCAGCCTTCAGGCGTATGGCGTGCTCTACATAGAGTTCGACGGGATCAAGGCCCGGTTTTCGCGGCCCGTCGGGGCGGCGCAGGCTGGCGAGGTGGTCGAAGGGGTAGTCGGAGCGGATGACCGTCCCCAGATGCGAGCTGTAGCGACCGACGAAACCATCGTTCTGCCCGGCATCCACGACAAAATGTTCCGACATTGCCCGGCAGACGGCATGCACCGGGTCGAGTGTCTGCAGCCAATCGTCTTGCAGCGTGCCGCTCCAGGAGTAGTAGCGGACGTCATTGACCCGTTCCGCGCCGTGACCACCCCAGATCGCGGGCAAGCCTTGCGGGTACTTGCTGTTGAATTCGCCGACCCCCGCAGTCGTCAGGGCGTTGAGTGCCGCGACGGCATTGCGCGGTAGCGCCGGCTGACCGCTGAGCAGCGAGAGGAAGTCGGCGATCCGGGTCGCGATTTGCTCTGCCACCTGCTCCGGCAGGCGCCCCGGTATCAAAGCCATACGCAATGCGTCAGCCAGTTCCGAACCGTGATTGGGGCCACTGACGGACGTCACAGAGGCCACGTTCTTTGGCATCAGTGCAGCGGCGTAACGGCAGGCCAGCGCACCCTGACTATGCCCGATCAGGTTGACCTTGCCGGCGCCGGTGCCTTGCAGCACCCGCTCGATCTGCAGCATTAATTGCTGGCCGCGTACTTCGTTGTCATGGGTCGCAGACAGCTGTGGCACAAACACTTGGCCGCCAGCCTCCCGCAGTGCTTGCTTGACATCATGAAAAAGCTCGAAGCGACCGATACGGTCAAATCCGAACAGGCCATGGACCAAAAGGATGGGGTAGCGTGTTGTCGCATTCCGTTGCATGTTCCTGCCTCTTTTGCAGATGCTTGTCAGTGGTTGATGCGTGCCACTGTAAAACAGGCCTGCGGGGCGGCGATGTCTGAAAAGTCCTCGGAATTGCCAGGAATCTGGACTAAAAACTGTACGAACTTTCGATTCTGCTTGAGGGGGGGAGTCGGAACATTTGGCAATCTTTTGTCCTGTTTCCACGCAAACGCTGCCGGATGCCTACGCCCCGTGGTGTGTTTACCTCAGGCTTGTAATGCTTTGGGCTGACTTCATTCATTCACTGGAAGGTATTCAATGGCTTTCGTTCGACGCTGCCGTGATGGCGGCGTTTTATCCAAGGAATGGAGCCACGAATGTTTATGTACGAAGCCACTACCGACTGTTCTTCAATACTCGCGGCAAATACTTCTTCGATGTCGATTGGCTCTGACGCAGGGCCCCAACTGAGTTTGAGGGTGGACGGTGAGAACCTCGAATTCAGCTATCGACCAGCGTGCGCCCCCATACCATCTTCAGTCCGGTGTCTGGCCGCGCCGATGCTTGAGGTGCTGGAGGGTGGGATGCTCGATCCATCCCTGAGCGAGGCTGTTGTCAGGGTTGCGCCTTATCCGAACATGCTGTGCGGCGACAAGCTGGTGCTGCGCTGGGAAGGTCTCGATGCCGAAGGGGTGATCTACCGACATGAAGTTTTTCGCTCAGTAAGCGAAGAATTGGTGGGGCAGGAAATCGTGTTTGTCATAAAGGGCGTACACGTCGCAACGCTGGAGTGCGGTTCGCTGCAGGTTTACTGGACGCTGTACAGCGTCGCGCTGCCCGAGCCGGTGTCATCTGCTCGTTTGCAACTGGATGTGGGCGATCCGGAACCGGAGCTGCTTGCACCGATCATCGAAGATTCGGTGGGTGGCACGCTTGATCCGGCCCGTGTTCCACAGGGCACCAGCGTCACTGTGCGACCTTATGCGCGGATGGCTGCCGGTGATCGGGTCATTCTGTCCTGGCAAGGCTCTGCCGAGGGGCCAGCGTTCAACGATGCGTTAACGGTGGAGCATTTTGCCGTTGGCGCAGCGCTGTCTTTCTGGATAAGCGCAGATCGCTTCGCGCCTCACTCCACACTGGAAGCAAGTGTCAGCTACCGGGTCGAATCAGGAGACGCGCAGGTGAGGCGCTCCGTAAACTCCCGAATTTTGATCGCGCCGCTGATTCGAGGCGATCTTGCGGCGCCGCAAGTTCTGGAAGCGCAAGACGGTGAGCTGGACGCAGCAGATGCTGTGGACGGCGTTACCGTGGTGATCGGTAATGCGCAGGCAGAGGAAGGGGAGTTGGTGTATCTCAAGTGCAATGGTGAGTATTTCAGTCATCGTGATGACCGCGATATCACTCGGGAGATCGCCGGCCAGCCACTGGTATTTATCGTGCCTTACCGCTTCTGGCGAGAGCACCGGGAAACCGTGGTGCAGGTGTCGTATTCGGTGGAGCGCCTGGATAATGTCAGCCAGGCGTCTGGTGTAACCCGCATCCGGGTGCGGGCGTAACCCTGTGTTGGTGTTCTGAACAATGGTTCAACCTTTGCGGGATTCTGCTTCGCCCGCAAAGGTTGTTCTGAGGTTCAGGCCTGAGGACGGGCCCGAAGACGTTCGGCTGCGCTCGACAGCAACTGTTCCGTTGCGCTGAATCCCAGGCAACCGTCGGTGACCGATACGCCATAGCGCAGAGCAGCGCTCAAAGTCTGGCAGCCCTCGAACAGATGGGACTCGATCATCATGCCAACCAAGGAGCGATCACCTTGCAAGCGTTGCTCGAGCACGTCGTTGAATATTTCGGGCTGGCGCAGTGGATCCTTGCCGCTGTTGGCGTGGCTGCAGTCGACCATGATCCGGCTCGGAATCTTCAGGCGGCTCAAGTCGGCATGTACCCGTGCCACGCTGCCGCGATCGTAGTTCGGACCGTGATGACCGCCGCGCAGCACTATGTGAGTGTCGGGGTTGCCCGGGGTCTGGATGATCGCCGGGTGCCCTTGGCTGTCGACGCCGAAATGCCGATGCGGGTGTGCTGCCGAACGCATGGCGTCGACGGCTACGGTCACACCACCGTCAGTGCCGTTCTTGAAACCAACGGGCATGCTCAGGCCGCTGGCCATTTCGCGATGGATCTGCGATTCGGTCGTGCGTGCGCCGATGGCAACCCAGCCAAGCAGGTCATCGAAGTAGCCGGCAGCCATTGGCTGCAGCAGTTCGGTGGCGATGGGCAGTCCCAGACGGACCATCTCGAGCATCAGTTCGCGCGACAGGATCAGGCCGGCGGCCATGTCATCGCTGCCGTCCAGGTGTGGGTCATAGGCCAGGCCTTTCCAGCCAACCGTGGTGCGTGGTTTTTCGACATAGGCACGCATGACCAGCAGCATTTCGTCACTGATATCTTGTGCCAGGCGGGAGAGTTTTTCGGCGTATTCGAGCGCGGAGCGCGGGTCGTGAATCGAACAAGGGCCGACGACGACCAGCAGGCGATGGTCTTCGCCGTTGAGGATTGCGCGGATCGCCTGGCGGTGGGCGGCGACTTGCCGGGCGAGAGCATTGCTCAGTGGCAATTGCTGCTTGAGCTGCAACGAGCTGGGCAGGCGCAGGGTCAGCGCTTCGTTGGCAGAGTTGACCGCGGACAGTGGCAGAGCAGAAGCAGACGAGTTCATATTCGGGATTCCTGAGCTGGCGGCGGGTCTTCCCGCTCACTCGGCCCTACTGGGGTGTTCGACAATTGGCCGTATTGGCTGCGTGTGTGTGCTTGCCACCTGTGGGTGACCGATCGGAGGCGGCAGGCTGTCCCGAGCGGAGGCTGCTAAATCGCCAGGCGGTAAAACTGTCGTAACGGTAATAAGTGGCGTAGTTCATGTCGTGATTCCTCAAAGTGTCTGGTGTGTTGCTGAAAAAAGTTGGGGCCGGAAAAAACAAAACCCCCGGTCGGGAGGCCGACCGGGGGTTGAGAATTCTCTGGTAGGCGACCCGTTTACATGGGCGCCGTGTGGGTATCAGGCGCGCCAGTGGCTAAACCAATACCCAAAATAAAAGCTGGCTGGAGCGCAAACGTCGTTCACCCGGGCAGCCGCAACCGAGCGCAGTGCGCTGGCGGAACGAAGCTGTGAGAGGGCGTTGAACATGGTTTGTCTCCGATGAATGCGCCGAGCTTACTAGAGGCCCGTACGCCTGAGCAATCAGAAATTGCTATCGCTCATTCAACGCGTTACCTATCGCTTGAGTGCCGCAGGCGTTGTGACACACTGGATGTTTTGTCACAAACCCAAGGATGATTCATGTCGATGCTCACTGTCGCAGCAGCCCAATCATTTTCCGTCGCCGGTGATCTGGCCGCGAACATCGCCGGTCATTTGCGCTTGATGGCTGCAGCGGCGGAGCAGGGCGTAGAGCTTCTGGTGTTCCCGGAACTGTCCCTGACTGGCTACGAAAACCAGATGGCCGCAGACATGGCGATCGATCCGCAGGACTCGGTGCTGCAACCCTTGCGCGATTGCGCCCGAGAACTGGGCATCAGTACTGTCGTCGGCATGCCGATTCGTCTGAAGGGCAGTTCGCAGGTGTTGATCGGAGCTTTGACGTTAAGCAAGGACGGCTCTCTTGAGATTTACAGCAAACAGCATCTGCACGCTGGCGAAGAGCGTTTCTTTGCCCCCGGGTCTGGTGGCTCGACCTTGCGGATAGGCAGCGATACCGTGGCATTGGCTGTCTGCGCGGATTTTTCTCACGCCAGCCACGCGGCAACGGCTGCCGGTCTTGGTGCTGACCTGTACGCGGCAGGTGTGCTGATTGGGGACAGTGGCTATGGCGTGGATAGCGCGATGCTACAGGGTTACGCCGGACACCACGCGATGGCGGTGCTGATGGCCAATCATGCCGGGCTCACGGGTGGATGGCAGTCGGCAGGGCGCAGCGCGTTCTGGTCTGAAAGCGGGACGTTGATCGTTGCCGCACCCGGGCCTGGTGAGTTGTTGGTGGTCGCCCGGCGTGATGCCGATGGCTGGCAGGGGTGGGTGGTTCCAGTGATGGTGGCGCAATGAGCTACAGTTTGCGTCGCGCACAACCGAATGACTTGGCATTTGCCCGTGACCTGGCGTGTCGGAACATGCTGCGTTATTACATTGATCACGACCTGCTTTGGCAGGACGAAGCATTCGATGTCGCCTGGTCCGGGCGTGACAACTGGTTGATCATTCGTGCTGAAGTCGCCGTGGGATTCTTCAGCCTCAGTCGGGATCGCCGGGCACTGTACATACGCGAGCTGCAAGTGACTGAAGCCTTTCGCGGGCAGGGTGCAGGATCGTGGGCGCTTGATCAGGTTATCGCTATGGCCTGTACTGAAGGACTCCCGGCGTTGCGTCTGACCGTATTCAAAAATAATCCGGCGCAAAGTCTGTATAAGAGAAAAGGCTTGAAGGTGTGCGGCGAGGACGAGTGTTTCCTGAGGATGCAGCTCGATTTCGGTACATCTGTGCTCTGAAACCCACGGCTGGCAAGCCCTCGATGATGAATTGAAACTTTTTAAATGCTGCTTGCCGCTAGGTCTGTCCGGCACTTTTTGCTAAGGTGTCGGGCATCCCAATAAGACCAATTCGCGAGGTGTCTGCTTGATTAGGGTGCTAGTGGTCGATGACCATGATCTCGTTCGTACAGGCATTACACGTATGCTGGCCGATATCGATGGCTTGCAGGTGGTTGGCCAGGCCGAATCCGGGGAAGAATCCCTGATCAAGGCCCGTGAGTTGAAACCGGATGTGGTCCTGATGGACGTCAAGATGCCCGGTATCGGTGGTCTTGAGGCCACGCGCAAGCTGTTGCGCAGTCATCCGGACATCAAGGTCGTCGCCGTCACAGTGTGCGAGGAAGATCCGTTCCCGACACGTCTGTTGCAGGCCGGTGCTGCCGGCTACCTGACCAAGGGCGCGGGTTTACCGGAAATGGTCCAGGCCATTCGGCTGGTATTTGCCGGGCAGCGTTACATCAGTCCGCAGATTGCCCAGCAACTGGCAATCAAGTCGTTCCAGCCCACCAATGATTCGCCTTTCGATGCCTTGTCCGAACGGGAAATCCAGATCGCATTGATGATTGTCGGCTGCCAGAAGGTGCAGATTATCTCCGACAAGCTCTGCCTGTCGCCGAAAACGGTGAACACTTACCGCTACCGGATCTTCGAAAAGCTGTCGATCAGCAGCGATGTCGAACTGACGTTGTTGGCTGTGCGCCACGGCATGGTTGATGCCAGCGCCTGATCATGACTGAAACATTCGATTCCGGCGCCTTTCTGGCGACTGTCAGTGGGCGTCCCGGCGTCTATCGCATGTTCGACAGCGAGGCGCGTCTGCTTTACGTCGGCAAGGCCAAGAACCTCAAGAAGCGCCTTGCCAGCTATTTCCGCAAGACCGGGCTGGCGCCGAAAACTGCAGCGTTGGTCGGGCGTATCGCGCAGGTCGAAACGACGATCACGGCCAACGAAACCGAAGCGTTGCTGCTTGAACAGACCCTGATCAAGGAGTGGCGCCCGCCGTACAACATTCTGTTGCGCGACGATAAGTCCTATCCCTATGTGTTTCTCTCCGACGGCCAATTTCCGCGGCTGAGCATCCATCGCGGCGCAAAGAAGGCCAAGGGCAAGTATTTCGGCCCGTACCCGAGCGCCGGGGCCATCCGCGAAAGCCTCAGCCTGTTGCAAAAAACCTTTTTTGTCCGTCAGTGCGAAGACAGTTACTACAAGAACCGCACGCGCCCGTGCCTGCAATATCAGATCAAACGTTGCAAGGCGCCCTGTGTCGGTCTGGTCGAACCTGAAATCTACGCCGAGGATGTTCGCCATTCGGTGATGTTTCTTGAGGGCCGCAGTCACGCACTGACCAATGAGCTCTCTACGGCGATGGAAGAAGCGGCGATCAATCTCGAATTCGAGCGCGCCGCAGAGTTGCGTGACCAGATTGCCTTGCTGCGCCGGGTTCAGGATCAGCAAAGCATGGAAGGCGGCACGGGTGACATCGACGTCATTGCCGCCTTCGTCAACCCGGGCGGCGCCTGCGTTCATTTGATCAGTGTGCGTGGCGGGCGGGTGCTGGGCAGCAAGAACTTTTTTCCGCAGGTGGGTATTGAAGAAGAGGTTGCTGAAGTCATGGCCGCGTTCCTTGGTCAGTACTTCATCAGCAGTCCGGAGCGCGACTTGCCGAGCGAGTTGATCGTCAACGTGGTTCCAGAGGACGCAACGGCGCTGATCGAAGCCATTCACGAGTTGCGCGGTCGAGAACTGACCATCAGTCATCGCGTGCGTGGCACGCGGGCACGCTGGCAACAATTGGCGGTCACCAATGCCGAGCAGGCGCTGGGCGCACGTCTGGCCAACCGCCAACACACGGCTGCGCGCTTCGATGCGCTCGCCGAAGTGCTGAACCTGGATGAACCACCACAGCGCCTGGAATGCTATGACATCAGTCATTCCAGTGGTGAAGCAACCGTTGCGTCCTGTGTCGTGTTCGGTCCGGAAGGCGCAATCAAGTCCGATTACCGTCGCTACAACATTGAAGGCGTCACTGCAGGCGATGACTATGCCGCCATGCACCAGGCATTGACCCGCCGTTTCAGTAAACTGAAGGACGGGGAGGGCAAGTTGCCGGACATCCTGTTAGTGGACGGCGGCAAGGGGCAGCTGTCGATGGCGCGTGACGTGCTGAACGAACTGGCGGTGCCTGATCTCATTCTCTTGGGTGTGGCCAAGGGCGCAACGCGCAAGGCCGGATTCGAAACTTTGTATCTTAATGATGCTGCGCACGAGTTCACGCTTCGCGGCGACTCGCCGGCGCTGCATCTGATCCAGCAGATTCGCGACGAAGCCCACCGCTTCGCGATTACCGGACACCGCGCAAGGCGCGGTAAAACCCGCCGCACCTCAACGCTGGAAGGCGTTGCGGGCGTGGGGCCGACCCGACGTCGGGACCTGTTGAAACATTTTGGTGGATTGCAGGAGCTGTCTCGTGCAAGCATCGAAGAGATCGCCAAAGCACCGGGGATCAGTAAAAAGCTCGCAGAGTCGATTTATGCAAACCTGCATAGCGAGTAGAATGCCAACTCACCTCGTAGCCAGTTGTGCCGATGAATATCCCTAATCTGATTACCGTTCTACGCGTCCTGCTCATCCCGATCTTCATTTTGCTGTTTTACCTGCCTTACCAGTGGAGTTACATGGCCTCCGCCTCGGTATTCGCCTTTGCGGCGGCCACTGACTGGCTGGATGGTTATCTGGCTCGTCGCCTGGAGCAAAGTACGCCGTTTGGCGCCTTCCTTGATCCTGTCGCCGACAAATTGATGGTGGCAGTGGCGTTGGTGCTACTGGTGCAGGAACACGGCAACTTGTGGCTGACACTTCCCGCCGCAGTCATTATTGGCCGTGAGATCGTGGTATCGGCCTTGCGTGAATGGATGGCCGAACTCGGTGCTCGCGCCCACGTGGCGGTGTCCAATCTCGGCAAGTGGAAAACCGCCGCCCAGATGCTGGCGCTGGTGATCCTGCTGGCCAACCCGCGCGACTTCAGCTTTTGGGTCTTGCTGGGTTACGCCTTGTTGCTGGTCTCGGCAGGCCTGACATTGTGGTCGATGGTTCAATACCTGCGCGCTGCCTGGCCGCATCTGAAAACCGACGTTGAAAAGAAATAAAACTTTTTTGAATCAAAGGGTTGACGGGGCTTCTGAAATCTATAGAATGCGCCACACCAAGCGGGAATAGCTCAGTTGGTAGAGCACGACCTTGCCAAGGTCGGGGTCGCGAGTTCGAGTCTCGTTTCCCGCTCCAAGTTTGTACGCGGTTGTTGTTGTGCTACTAGACAGCGATCGTTTGAGGCCGAGTAGCAAAATGGTTATGCAGTGGATTGCAAATCCACCTACGCCGGTTCGATTCCGACCTCGGCCTCCACTCTTAAAAACCCCGTAGATCAATGATCTACGGGGTTTTTTATTGTCTGCGAAAAAGTGGGGTGTTCCGCAGTTCTTGAGGGGGTTCCGCAACTTATCGCGCTGGCTACGTGGTTTTATTGGGGCTTTTGGTTTTTTTCGTGGTGCTGCTGAGTTGACGCCAGGTGGCTGTCAAAAAACGATTTCAGAATGAAATACGTTGTTGCTACAGGTGAGCCCTTGAACCTGACGTTATCTAACAATTTCAATTAAAGGGTTGCGCAACTACGTCGCTGGCCTAATCTAATTTGCGCGTTCGGGTTCATAGTGATGCAGCTGAGCGATAGCCCGGAAGAGGAAGGAAATTTTAATTTTTCAAGGAGCGTGCAAGTGACCACCACTGATAATACGAAAAAGGTCGACCTAGTCTTTTTAATCGACTCTAGTAACTCAATGAAGGATGAAGCATCCGCGCTCAGTGCAAGGCTCAATGCGGCAATCGAGCAGGCGAGTAAAGCCTGTCCTTCGGATTTACGTGTTGAGTTTCTTGGTATTGAGGGTACTTTTGGCAATTCAAAATTTGATAAGAGCGCACGTAGCTATCTTACCGGGACGCTTGGGGTCGAGGACGGTAAGATCAAAGGCCGAAAAGCCAGTGCCGTCGGTAATCCAGCACAGGAGGATGTAGCGCCGGCTGCCGAAGACATCATCAAATATTTTGACTGGCGCAAAGGAGCGGAAAGAAACCTCTTCGTATTGGGAGATGAAAGCCTGTACGGCGGAGAGATGGTACTGAATGCAGAGCGCATTAAAGCCTGTGATGATGCCATCGACACCGCACTGGCCCATACTGTTAAGGTTCACTCTTATCTGGGAACTCCGCACCATACTCTGCCTTACCCTACACCTGCTGATGAAGAGGCCATGGTTAAGGAGTACAAGCGTCTTGCATTACGCACCGGCGGTGAACATTATATTTACACCAAAGGCATTGCTGATTTCTCCCAAGTACTGAAAAACGCTATCTGCGCCAGCAAGGTACCCCATCAGGAAAGTGTCGAAGAGAAGAAAGAAGAGGCCGATAAGTTGGAGGGTAAAGATCCTGTCGATAAGCCAGATAATACTGCTTCAGGAAATAGTAATCTCTGCGAGCAACTCCCCGAGATTGTCAAAGCGGTTAATACGTTGGCCGACGTACTGAAAGGTCTGGTTGAGTCCTGCGCCCCGAGCAGCAATAGAGAAAAACACGCTTGTCATTGTCATGAACATGATGCGAAAAAAGACACTGGGAATAACAGTGCTGAGCAATCTGGGAATAGTAACCCCGGGGTGGAAGAGCAGCCCCAGGTATCCGAATTCGTCGATAAAACGATGTTTACTGATGGCGACTGGAACCAATGGGAAGCCGGGCCCGTCGGGCATGACTGTCAACTTGTCGATTACGCGAAGCAAAAAACTAAAGGTCTTTATTTTAAAACAGCTGCGAACAAAGCGCATGCCGGCACTATCCTGAAGAAAACTCTGGTGGGATTGGAACCAGGGCAAGAGTATTCGTTTCTGATCCGCGCCAAGCGGGTGATCGGGAAGTTTAGTACACCGAAGCTCTCATTGAGCGTTGACGGTAAAGACATCAGTGGTGTGGTAGAGCTGATAACTACAGATGAATGGGTGACAATAAAAGGGAACTTCACCGCGGGAGCGGGGCCGACAAATCTGGAGGTGATCAGTCATGAAAATGACAGCAATGGCAATGATTACCATGTGGGACGTCTGGTGATTGCCAATCCCGGAAACCCGGCTTTAGACATTTGAATATGGGGCCACAGATCTGTGGCCTCTTCTCTCTTGCCTCCCACCCTGATCGCCAGTAAATCGCACGTACTGTGTAGTGCTCTAATGAAACCGGACACCCATTTAGGCGAGAATGCTCGCCAGATAGTGGTGTCTGATGACCAAGCAACGTCGTTCCTTTTACGCTGAATTCAAACGCGAGGCCGCAGGCCTCGTGCTTGATCAGGGCTATAGCCATATCGAAGCCTGTCGTTCGCTCGGGGTTGTCGAGTCCGCGTTGCGCCGCTGGGTCATCAGGAAACAGGGTTGAAAATGAGGTTCAAGCTACCAGGTAGATAGCTATCAACCGAGCCAGGAGTTTACCTGTCTCGCGATTGGTGGGGCGTGAAAAGAGTTCCGCAACGATATTTGCCCCCTTGATGGGACGTACCCTAGAGGGCTTCAGAAATCAGTAGCTTGCGGAACAAAATGCGTGCTAACCTATTGATCTACTTGGCTTTGTAGCGTGGATTGAAAATCCACCTGCGCCGGTTCGATTCCGACCTCGGCCTCCACTATAAACAAGCTCCGTAGATCCATGATTTACGGAGCTTTTTTATTTCCAGTGTGCTGCAAGATTTAGTCTTGAAATCAGCCACTGTGAACTTGCTTCACCGGGAAGTGATGTATATATTTCCCGCTCTGCTTCACATGGCCCAACACTGTCAGGTTTGCTGATCGACTGATATGAGGGCTGCACCGCGCTACCGCCCGAATGGCGAAACTGGTAGACGCATGGGACTTAAAATCCCCCGCTCGTAAGGGCGTGCCGGTTCGATTCCGGCTTCGGGCACCATCTTGAATCAAGGGTTTGCGGGCGAAAGCTGATGCAAACCCTTGTTTGTTTCTGGGTCGCAATTCTGACATTGGTTCGCAGTTCACTTTGTGGGCATGACCCTGTTGCCCGTGCCCTTGCCCTTGCGGATGTACTGCTCGGTCATCCACGGTGGTATGCCCAAGTTGATCCTCGACCCGCATGATGTCGCCGTTCGATTTTGCCTTGTCTGTGCCGGCCTTAGCGGGTAAATCGCGCATCTGGAGCACGGACGTCTCAACTCCAACAGCCTCCCTGGCCCTATCACTTGCCGACAACGACTGTGCGCGTTTGCCTGCTGTCGCAGTCAGCAAACACCCGAGAATCGATTGAGACGTTGACTGGCACAGAAGCAAATCAAAGCCTTGTCCACGCCGTGTTGCGCTCGAATTTTCCAGCGTCAACCGATCGAGCGTTGACATTACATGGCCACCTCCTATCGTTCTCCCCAGACCGCATCCAGGGACCGGATGTGCCGGACAGCCTTTGCGGGCGCGGTCGTTTATGCCATTCCAACCAGGAGCAGCAAAATGTCCAGTGCGACCCAAACCATTGATGTGTTGGTCAATATCGATGCCGATTACTTGCTCGCCCATCCCGGCGACGTAGGCGGCGCAATTTCCATGCTGGTGACGCGTGATGCTGTCGACAGCCATGCCAGCGGCAACACCGGCGAAGGCGGCAACGAGTTGTGGATTGACGTCAAACCCGGCGACAACATCCGCTGGCGCGCAACGACACTGTCGCGTAACTTCGACCGCATTGCATTGATCAAGGACGTCGAGAGCGGCGACCCGCATCAGGGCGGAGATTACCAGGGCACCATGACGAAACCGATAACGTTCAACGTTCCCGGTGTGGTGCTCTATCTGAACAAGGCGGCTCCCGGCGGTGTTTCCAAAACCGACGTGACCTACTCCCTGTGGCAATCCACTGCTCAGAATCAAGGAAAGCTCTGGTACACAATCACCTTCGCTCTGTACGACCGTGACCTGAACCAGATTGGCCCGAACTACACCTGGGATCCCTACATCACCGTCAATGACCAGTAACTGAAATGCCCATGGCCTTGACCGGCTTCCTTCGCGGGTGACGGAGGCACATGACCGGGCTGTGTGCAGGCCCGAAAAAGGAGCCAGATTCATTTCAACAAAATGGATCTGGCTCCTTTCGTTTATAGCTCTGGCCTCAACCCCTCTCAGGACACTTGAAGCTCCAGGAGTAAATCTTCATGTCTTTGACTTCTTCGCCAACCGTCGCGACGCCCAGGCAGGTTCCGTTCTTGATGTAGTTGAAACTGCAGAAGCGCAGGCCTTCCGTGCAAGATTCGATTTCATTGAAGCCTTTCTTCACGAGCGTGTTTTCGACCCCGAAATCACCCGAATAGGTCGGGTTTGGTTTCCAGTCATTTTTGATCAAGGCTTTTCGGGCGTTTAAAAATGGCATGTGTTCTTTGATCGGGACGTCTGTCGCATTGGCAAGGGGGTTGATGCCGCAAAGAAGGCTGATGAGGAGCGTTCCCATTGAGGAGTTCTGCATTTTTTGGGTGCCCAGAGTGTGCCACGAACGTTTCCGGCGACATCGGCAGATCTACACTGCTCGACTCGCAGAGTCAGCGCCATGATCGCAGTTTCGAAGACAAATTTTCGTTGAATCTGTAAAGCAGGGAAGGCCAATTTTAACAAGGCCTCCAGTCATTTTGACGGCTCGTTCTTTTGCCTCTGTGCTCAAAACCGTTGGTCAGTTCTCAATGCAATCTCCCTGGCAAGAGACTACTTTTGTGATCTGGTCGGTAAAGTCGCGGGAGATTTCAAGAGGTCATTGAAGCGATAATCTGAGCTAGACCCCGTGACACCGACTTCAGGATGGATCTTGAACAAGGCGCGGTGCATCACCCGATAGGAATTCAGACATTCAGTCTGTGATGCGAACCCGCCATCTTTAGCGTGTTAAGGAGAACACAGATGGCAATCAACCAAACACTCCAGACTTCGGATAAAACCGCTCTCGTCAAAGCCGAGGTGTACCGTTGGTACAATCTCTTCTTTCCGTGGTCGCGCGGCGTCTCCTCCCACTCGGAAGGTGCCATCAAGCCCTTGTACGATGCACTGGCGAATGAGTTTCGGGTGGTGCTCACCGACGGTCAGATCATGAGCCGGGCGGACTACTGGGAGCGACTTTGGGGCCTGTACGGCAAACGTGCCGGAAGCCCGGAATCGCACATCACCAATCTCTCGATCACACCGCTTCCAGGCGACTTCTTCCTCGCGGTCTTCGATCTCGTCAAGGACGGAATCGCCAAGAAGAAAGTCGATTCGGCGCTCATGCGCGTTGACCGCTCCTCTCCATCGGGAATTTCATGGATTTACGTCCACGAAAGCGAGCACGAGAGGGCGCTCTCGTAAGTCGTTCAGTTCCCTTGGTGATGGCTACAAGGCCTGAATGTTCATAACGTTGACGAAATGACCAAGCCCAGCCCCGCGCTGGGCTTTTTCGTTTCTGCGATCCAGGCAGAAAACCAAGAGCCCGGACGTATCCGGGCCTCTGGGGCAAACATTCAGCGCGAGTCAACTTCGTCTGCAATCCGGGCGTTTGATCTTTCCCTGCGCCTGCGAAGCCAACTGAAGAACGCGTGAACCGGGTGTAAAAACGCCGCAAGCACGCACAGCAGCATGATGATGAAAATGGCAATCAGCGGGAGGCTTTCGTGCGAGAACATGGTGGGGTACTCCTGTAGTCACTATGTCGGAACCCGCAGGCTAGACGCATCGAGCCGTGTTTGCGATGAACGTATGTTCATGTTCGGGTACTTGAACTGTGCTACGGAGGGCTCGCCAAAATGATCGATTGTGGATCTGCGCAGGCCATTTTGCGCAGTCATCCTGGGGGCACTACAGGAGCGGGGTTGTAACGCGATAAACCCGCGACGTTCGGCGCTGGCCTTTGGTTGAGGGCAGCGCCGCGCGTGGAGTGATTGAATTTCAGCCGCGCTTCGGCAGTTTCCAGTTCGGACGAATGAAGTGGCAGGTGTAGCCATTCGGGATCCGCTCCAGGTAGTCCTGATGCTCAGGTTCCGCTTCCCAGAATGGCCCCGCCGGTTCGATTTCGGTGACTACTCGGCCAGGCCACAATTTTGAGGCGTCGACGTCGGCAGCGGTGTCCTCGGCGATGTCGCGTTGCTGTTCGTTGAGGTAATAGATTGCCGAGCGATAGCTGGGGCCAAGATCGTTGCCCTGGCGATTGGGCGTGCTGGGGTCGTGGATCTGGAAGAAGAACTCGAGGATCTGCCGGTAGCTGATCACGGCCGGATCGAAAACGATTTCGATGGCTTCGGCGTGGTTGCCGTGGTTGCGATAGGTGGCGTTCGGCACATCGCCGCCGGTGTATCCGACTCGTGTCTGCAGCACGCCGGGATAGCGTCGCAGCAGGTCTTGCATGCCCCAGAAGCAGCCGCCGGCGAGAATGGCGGTTTCGGTTTGTCCGGTCATGATCTGTGCGTCCTCTCGGTGACAGTGGGTATGGCCATTGTTATGAGGGCGCATTGGCCAATTCCAAGGGTTACGATCTTGCCCGACGCTTAACCTTTTTCGTTTGAACGCTTTTCGGCGGTCACGATGCAAGCGGAGAAGAAGTTCTTTTGAAAGTCAGCGACCGCTTGTTGCTGCAGTGATTCTGAAGTGTAAACCGGGATCTGATAGGCCTCTCCAATCAGGATCTTGTACAAGTCGCTGACATACTTGTCTTGCGCGCCTTCAGCCAACTCCCAGAGTGAAGCTTTCGGCACACCGGCCTGTCGGCCTTTCATGATCTGTCTGGCCGAGTTTTCTGTGCGTTTGCACTCTTCGAAATCTGCACTGGGCAGAGCGGCTGCATGAGCGGAAAGGCTCAGGGTGATCATGGCAGCCGCTACAGCAAGTCTTGGTGTGTGCATGAGGCGTCGTCCTTGAAAGTGTGGCCGAACTTTAACATTCGAGTCGCCGTTACACAGGGGCAATAAAAAGCCCCGGCGGTTGCGGCCAGGGCATTTTGCTCGGTCTGTTGGTTCGGGTCAGTACTTCACGCAAGGGGGAATGGACTAACAGTACTGCCGCGGCGTGGGCTGTTGAGGTCTTTATACAAAAGCTTGCCCGTGAAAGCCCCGTGGCAGACGTTGCGGCCCGGCCAGTGCGGTCAATCGTTCGATCCATTCCGATCGCCAGTTCGACGCGCCATGAACGGCCTTGGCATGACGAGCGGCACGCCGTGCAGCATTGCGTTGGGTTTTGCGCGCTTCTTTGTAGGCATCGGTGTTGCGGCAGCTGCGGCATTTGACGCGGTTGAGTTCCTGGCTCGAGGCTAGGTTGTTGCCCTTGTGACCACAAGCCAGATGTCCGTCTGTTTTGAAATGGATAACCATGAACAGTCTCCTGGGGGACGTGTACAGATTATGACCTCCCACGACCCAGGGCGTTCGGTGCATCGGCCAAGTGGCTCGTCTGGTTACTGTCGTTTATTGCTGCGCGATCATCTGAAGCGCGGCAATGGTCGTTCGACAGGTTGCAGCGAAGACAGTGTGCTGCGGATCAGCGGCGTGTCTTTTTCGATGTCGTTCAGGCGATCACGGATGCGCAGGGCGGTCGGATGTCCGCCTTGATGATCGACCCAGTCGGCGATCTCCTTGCAGGCCGCAGCAAGGCGCGCCTGACGGGAGTCGAGCAGGGTGAGGAGGGTGGTGATGGACTCTTTTTCGGACATGGAACACCTCCGTTCAGAAAACCGTTGAGAGGCAGCAAAAAGCTCGCAGAGCTGCGAGCTCTCTGCCGTTGGGGCGCTGGTCCGTCAGCTGAATTGAGTATAGACCCGGCCTGTCAATTGCATCAGCCGACCGACTGCCGCGCCGACACTGGCGAACTCGCGGCATTGAGCCGGTGGCATTCGCGTCGGGCATCTTCCTCGAGATCGTAGCCATCGCCGATGAAGCCGCCGGTACGGGTGTCGTTGATTCGATACCAACGGCTGGCCTCGGCGGGCTCATGCAGACTTTCCCCGGCGCGGCGGCCGTGAATGATGATCTTGTTGCACCGCTTCACGACAAAAATGTCTTCCATGGCGTCACCACAGCAATTAGGTGTCAGATCAACTATAGAAGCCTTGGCCAATCGTGCAAAAAATAGACAGTCAGTTCGTCGGTTGCAATCGCCATCCCTCGTGATGCCAATCCAGGTGATGCGTCGGTTGCAAGGCCTGCAAAAAGTCCGGGTCGTGGGAAACCGCGACAATTGCCCCGGGAAACGTCTGCAATGCCTGTTCGAAAGCCTGTACCGAGGCCAGGTCCAGATGATTGCTAGGCTCATCGAGCAGCAGCAATTGCGCGGGCGTCTGGCGCCACAACGCTACCGCGAGCGCGGCTTTCAAGCGTTCACCGCCGCTCAGTGAAGCGCTTGGGCGGGTGACCCGTTGCGCGTCCAGTTGCAGGTGCGCCAGATGGCTGCGCAATGCGCTTTCACTCAATGGGCTCTGCAGCGCGATCAACTGTTCCATGACGCTGAGGCGATCGTCCAGTAACACCAGGTGCTGGTCGAGGCAGGCCACGGGAACATGGGTGGTGCATTCGCCGCTCACGGGGTGCAGATCGCCGGCGAGCAGCCTGAGCAAGGTCGATTTGCCGCAGCCATTGGGGCCATTGACGGCAACGCGCACGGGGCCGTTCAACGTCAGGTTGAACACCTGCGCCGGCAACCATGGCAGGCGCACGTCCATCAATGTGCAGACCCTGCGCGAGCTGGGTACTGCGCTGCCGGGAAGGTTCATCAGCACCACATCGTCCGGGAGCACCTTGACGTAGGCGTCACGCACCCGGGCGTCGAGCTCCGATTTGCGCTGCTGATGACCATGACGCACATGCCCCATGATCTGCCGTGCGGCACCTTTGAGGCTGGCGCGTTCGAAGCCCGAGACATTGGCGGTCTTGGCATTGCGCAACGAGCGGGCGGCATGGCGCTGGATGGTGTCGTGTTCGGTTTTCAGGCGCTGCTGTTCACGCCGGCGCTCGGTTCGGCTTTGATCGAGCGTCGCTTGCGCCGCGGCCTGATGGATCTGCCGCTGCTGTTGATACGCGCAAAAGTTGCCGCCGTACACTGTGACGCCCAATGGCGTCAGCTCGACGATACGCTGCATGCGTTCAAGCAATTGCCGGTCATGACTGACGACGATCAGTGCGCCGCGCCAGCGTTGTAGCTCAATCATCAGCCACTGCCGGCCGGCGGCGTCCAGATGGTTGGTCGGCTCATCCAGCACCAGCAAGCGCGCCGGACTCAGGAAGGCACCGATCAACGCCAGGCGGGCCTGTTGACCGCCGCTCAGAGACTGAGTCAAATCCGTCGGTGCAACATCCGGCAGCCCGGCATCATCGAGCCGTTGGCGCAGACGTTCGGCCAGATCCCAGCGTTCGCCGAGGATGTCGAAATCTTCCGGTGTCGCCTCGCCCCGTTGCAGGCGGCGCAGTGCGCGCAGGGCGCAGGAGGTGCCTGTGGCGTCGGCTACGGTCTGCTCCGGTCCGGCGATGAATGTTTGCGCCACATAGGCCACGGCCTCCGTGCAGGTGACGCTGCCGGCAGTCGGTTGCAAGTCTCCGGCAATCAGCCGCGCAAGCACGCTTTTGCCGACGCCATTGCGCCCGACGATCGCGGTGTGGGTGTGATCGAATTGCAGATTCAGATCATTGAAAACCGTCTCGCCATTGGCGAACTGAAAAGCCAACTGATTCAGGCAGACGAGGGCAGGCGTATGCGAGACGTGAGTCATCGGCACCTCCGAAAAATGTCGTGAACAGTGACAGGCGCGATTCAGCGCGTGCCGCGATTACATTTTCAGAAGGCTTGATTGTTCACTGTCTGCGGTTGTCCTGAAGAGGGGAAAGGTCGCTAGCCTAGAACAGCTGGACGCCTCGATCAAGGCGCGTCCAGCATTTGCTCCAGAAACATTGCCAGGGCGACTTCCTCGGCGCGCAGGCCTTTGCGCACTCTCGGGCGTGGCAGTTCGGCCAGCGCTCCGAGCAGGAACCGTTCGACCACGGCCGGATGGATGTAGCACTTGCGGCACACCGCCGGGGTGTTGCCCAGTTGCTTGGCAACGCTCTTCACCATGTCCACCACGTGCCGTTTCGCCTCGGCCTCCGACTCCCAGTGCAGCTCGCGCAACACCGCCAGAGCCAGCGCGCTGCCGGCCCAGGTGCGGTAGTCCTTGGCGGTGAAGTCGGCGCCGGTGAGGGTTTGCAGGTAAGTGTTGACGTCGTGTGAACTGACGGTGTGCCGCTCGCCGTTTTCGTCCAGATACTGGAACAGATTCTGCCCGGGAATCTCCAGGCAACGCTTGATGATGCGTGCCAGGCGTCGATCCTTGACGGTGATCTGATGCTCGATGCCGCTTTTGCCGCGAAACTGGAACAGGATTGCGCTGCCGTTGACCTCGACATGCCGGCTGCGCAAGGTGGTCAGGCCGTAGGAGCGGTTGTCCCGCGCGTACTGAGTGTTGCCGACGCGGATCAGCGTGGCGTCGAGCAGCGTGATGACGGTGGCCATGACCTTGTCACGGCTGAAACCGGGCGCGTCCAGCAGGGCTTCGAGCTGTTTGCGCAGTTTCGGCAACGCCAGGCCGAACTCACGCAGGCGCGAGTATTTGTCGGCGTCGCGCACCTCCCGCCAGCGCGGGTGATACCGATACTGCTTGCGGCCCCGGGCATCGCGGCCGGTGGCCTGCAAATGGCCGCGCGGGTCGGCGCAGATCCACACGTTGGTGTAGGCCGGTGGCACCGCCAATGAATTGATTCGTTTGATTTCGTCGGGATCACTGATGCGCTGTCCGGCCGGATCGAAATAGGCGAACTTGCCGCGCAGTTTCTTGCGGGTCAGGCCGGGTTGGGTATCTTCGACGTAATGCAGGTCGGGGGGTAGCACGTCGGCTGGCGCAGTGTCGGGCATGGCGTATGTCCTTGGCGGCAAATCGCTCTGTTACAGCGATTGACCGCGCGCCGTTGCCGTCGTGCCAACGAATTCAGGCGAGTACTGCGACGGCCTTGATCTGCGCCCACAAGTGCTGGCCCGGGTGAATGCCGAGCTGATCCCGGGAGAAGCGGGTGATCCGCGCCAACAGCGGTGTGCCACCGGCGTCCAGCCGAATCAGCACGTGCGCGGTGTTGTCCGCCGCCTGCTCGCTGACCACGGTGACCGGCAACCGATTGAGGATGCTGCTGGCCTCGCTGTCATGCTGACTCAGACTGATGTCGCGGGCGTGCACCTTGGCGCGCAGGGTCTGACCTACGGCCATCGGTGCGTGCGTTACGCGGATGTTCATTTCGGTGGCCGGCAGTTGCAGGCTGAGCAACTGATAATCAGCGTCGTAGGCACTGACCTGGCCTTCGATGATCACCCCGGCGTCGTCGCCCATCGCCATTGGCAGGTCGAGACGCGCGAGGGTTTCGCCAATCGGGCCGCTGGCCAGCGCCTTGCCGTCGCTGAGCAGCACCAGATGATCGGCCAGTCGCGCGACCTCATCCTGAGCGTGGCTGACGTACAGCACTGGAATGTCCAGTTCATCGTGCAGGCGTTGCAGGTAGGGCAGGATTTCGTTTTTGCGCTGGCTGTCGAGGGCGGCCAATGGCTCATCCATCAGCAGCAGCTTGGGGCTGGTCAACAGTGCGCGGGCGATGCCGACTCGCTGGCGTTCGCCGCCGGACAGATGCTGCGGATGGCGCTCCAGCAAATGGCCGATCCCCAGCAGTTCGGTGGCTTGCGCCATGTCGACTCGGCGCTCGGCCTTGGCGATGCGTTTAAGGCCGAACTGCAGGTTGGCCAGCACCGACAAGTGCGGAAACAGGCTGGCTTCCTGGAACACATAACCTAGCGCACGTTTGTGCGGCGGGACAAAAATGCGCCGTTCGCTGTCCTGCCAGACTTCGTCGTTGACCTGGATAAAACCCTGTTCGGCGCGTTCAAGACCGGCGATGCAACGCAGGCAGGTGGTTTTACCCGAACCGGAATGACCATACAACGCGGTCACGCCACGCCCTGGCAAGTGCAGATCGACATCCAGGCTGAAACCCGAATAGGTGATTTTCAGACGTGCATCAATCATCGATCAGCTCCAGCCTGCGCGGGTCTTGCGGCTGGAGTACAGCGCCAGCAACACCAGAAACGAAAACACCAGCATTGCCCCGGCCAGCCAATGGGCTTGAGCGTATTCCATGGCCTCGACGTGATCGTAGATCTGCACCGAGACCACCCGGGTCTTGTCGGGAATGTTGCCGCCGATCATCAGCACCACACCGAATTCACCGACGGTATGCGCGAACCCGAGGATCGCCGCCGTCACGAAACCGGGGCGGGCCAACGGCAGTATCACACTGAAAAAAGTGTCCCAGGGATTGGCGCGCAAGGTTGCGGCCACTTCCAGTGGGCGAGTGCCGATTGCGGAGAACGCGTTTTGCAACGGTTGCACCACAAACGGCATGGAATAGATCACCGAACCGATCACCAGCCCGGTGAAGCTGAACGTCAGGGTGCCCAGGCCCAGCCACTGGGTGAACTGCCCGAGAAAGCCGTTGGGCCCCATCATCAGCAACAGGTAGAAACCGATCACGGTCGGTGGCAGCACCAGGGGCAGGGCGACGATCGCCCCGATCGGGCCGCGTAACCAGGAACGGCTGCGCGACAGCCACAGGGCAATCGGAGTGCCGACGACCAGCAAGATCGCGGTGGTCAGGGACGCCAGTTTCAGGGTCAGCCAGATCGCCGCGAAGTCGGCACTCGAGAGCGACATTTAGAGCTGGTAGCCGTAGGACTTGATGACCGCAGCGGCTTTCGGGCCTTTGAGGTATTCAACCAGCGCTTTGGCGGCGGCGCTGTCCTTGCCTTTGTTCAGAATCACCGCGTCTTGTTTGATCGGGTCGTGCATGCTGGCCGGAACGATCCACGCCGAACCACTGGTGACCTTGCCGTCCTTGTAGATCTGCGACAGCGCGACGAAACCCAGTTCGGCATTGCCGGTGGAGACGAACTGGTATGCCTGGGTGATGTTCTGGCCTTCGACGATCTTGGCTTTGGTCGCTTCAGTCAGCTTGAGCTTTTCCAGTACCTGAGTGGCGGCCAGGCCGTACGGCGCGGCTTTCGGGTTGGCGATGGACAGGTGCTGGTACTCGTTTTTCTTCAGCACTTCGCCTTTGGCGTCGACGTAACCTTCTTTCGCCGACCACAGTGCCAGGGTGCCGATGGCGTAGGTGAAGCGCGAGCCTTTGACGGTGTCGCCTTCTTTTTCCAGTTTTTCCGGGGTGCTGTCGTCGGCGGAGAGGAACACTTCGAACGGCGCGCCGTTCTTGATCTGGGTATAGAACTGGCCGGTGGCGCCGTAGGCTGCGACCAGTTTGTGCCCGGTATCTTTTTCGAAATCGGCTGCAATCGCCTGGATCGGCGCGGTGAAGTTGGCGGCGACAGCCACCTGCACTTCATCGGCCTGAGCAGTGCCGAAGGCGAACACCGCCAGCAAAGTGGCCAGGCAAGTTGGGGCAAAACGTGAGGCACGAATGGTCATGTAACAGCTCCGTTATTGGCGTGTGCAGAGGGCAGTTATTGTTGGGGGTGGACTGCACCGATGCGAGGGGGTGAAACGCTATATAGTGAAATATATAGCGAAATGCCGCTAAACGGGAAGTGCTTATAAACACGGGGAGAGGCTGTGCCATGCCTCACCCCGTGCCGGATCATCGGCGAGCCAGTTTCGCCAGGGCGTCTTCAGCCAGTTGCCGGGTCAGTTCGGCGCTGCTGAGTTCCTCGCCCAATGGGAAGGCCTGACCGGCCCAAAAATTACTGAACTGCGCTTCGCTTTTGGCGCGCAATGGCATCAATGCTCCACCGGCCAGCGGGAACGCCGGCGCTTTGGGCGACATTGGGCCGATTTCGCGCATCACCCGATTGAGAATGCCCCGAGCCGGGCGCCCGGTGAACAGGTTGGTAACGGCGGTTTCGCTTGCCTTGGCGGTGCGCAGTGCCTGGTGGTGGGAGGCGCTGACTTTGGCTTGCGGTGTGAACAGATACGCGGTGCCAACCTGCACCGCCGATGCTCCGAGCATCAATGCCGCCGCCACACCTCGGCCGTCGGCAATGGCGCCGGCAGCAATGACCGGTACCTTGACCGCGTCAGCGATCTGCGGCACCAGGGCAAAGGTGCCGACCTGGCTGCTCAAGTCATCACTGAGAAACATCCCGCGGTGCCCGCCAGCTTCGTAGCCCATGGCGATAATCGCATCGCAGCCGTGTTGCTCGAGCCACACCGCTTCGGCGACGGTGGTGGCGGACGAGAGGATTTTCGCGCCGGTGGCCTTGACCCGATCCAGCAGGGATTTCTCCGGCAGGCCAAAATGAAAACTCACCACTTGTGGGCGAAACTCTTCCAGCACGGCGCACGCCGCCGCATCGAAGGGGGCACGGTTGGAAACCGGTGTCGGTGCATCGAAGTCAATGCCCAGTTCGCGATAATAAGGCTCTAGCAGATTTTTCCAGTCACGCGCTCGTTGTTCATCGGCGGCCGGTGGCTGATGACAGAAAAAGTTGACGTTGAGCGGATGGCGGGTGTGCTCACGGATGGTCTGCAGATCTTCGCGCAGTTGTTCAATGCTCAACATCGCTGCCGGCAGTGAACCCAACCCGCCCGCGTTGCACACCTCAATCACCATGGACGGAGTCGTGGCGCCGGCCATGGGAGCCTGGATGATCGGCAGTTCGATGCCGAGCAGGTCAAGGATGCGGGTGTCAGGCCATTGACTCATGGAAGCGATTCTCCGAACGATGAAGCGGGGCAGGGACGGCAGAGCCGGTTTTTTAACAGCAAAACCGGACTCAGGGCCAGCCCGAATTTTCCGGGCATGGGGCATCGCCCCCTGTCAGCGTCGATGAAATCCGCCACCACCACCGCCTCCAAAGGAACGGTTCATGTTTTGCGAGGAGTTGTGAAAGTTATTGGTGCGCTGGTTGCCGAAGTTGCGCGCCGCCGATTCGCGATTGAGGTTTTGCAACTGGGCATTGTTGTTGACCGGTGCCGTGCGGGTCGGGCTGCCCTTGACCATTGATTGCCAACCGTTGTCGGTCTTCTTGTAGACGTTGCCGTCGTGCCCGGCATACACGTTGTCGCCGACCCGTGCGGCGCCGCCGTTACGCCCTTTCACGCCGCCATATTGGGTGGTCTTGTCGGTGTTGGGGTTGTAGACCGCGCCACGATTGGCGGTGACCTGGGTGCCGTTGCGTGCATTGCCCGCCGTCATCCGGCCACCGGCGATGGCGCCGCCGTTCGGCCCGACCACTTCGCCGCTGCGCCCGGCTGCGTAATTGCCGTTGTAGACATTGTGTACGGCCCCGCGCTGACCCGCCGCGGCAACGCCGGTGCGCGAGTTATAGGAAGAGCCGACCTGACCCGCCCAGCGATTGCCGGTCCAGGCGTTGTAGCCGGCGCCATAGCGACTGACGGTCGCGCGGTCACCCCATTGACGATAGATATTGCCGGTGGTGCCAGCCCAGCCACCGGGGCCCCAGGCCACGGCACCGCCGCGATAACCGTAAGCGGCGCCGCCCCAGGCCAGCGGCGCGGGATACAAGCGCGGCCCCCAGGCGTAACCCCAACCGTAATTGCCCCACCACGGATAAGCGCCCCAGCCCCAGCCCATCGCCACGGTGTTGCCGCCCCAGCTCCAGCCGAAGCCGAAACCGAAGGTCCAGCCGGTCCACGGCGTGTAGCGAATCGCGACGCCGAAACCGTAGGTCACCGGCGGCCCGTACCAGACGCTGCCGACCCACGGTGTATACGGGTAACCCGTGCCGTAGACCACCACGCCGGTGGCCGGGTCCAGGTTCGAACCCTGGTAACCCGGGGTATAGCCGACCACCACGGTATCGCCGCTGGATTCATAGACTTTGACGTAAGTGAGGTAATGCATCGGTGAACTCGGCGGAATCGAGTAGATCACTGCCGGCACCGAACTGGCGACCACCCACGGCCCGTTCACCGACGTCGCGGTGAACCAGATACCGTTTTCCACCGCATACCAACTGTCGTTATCGACGCGGATGATCGGCGTGGCGCTGTTGATCACATACTGCAGCGGTGTGGTGGTGATCGCCTTGAGTTGCGGCTCGCCGTCGAACTGCGGCGCGGTCATTTTGACGGCGCTTTTCTTGATCGCCGAGGTTTGCGGAATGGTCGCGGCGATCGCGGCTTCCTTGGCCTGTGGCGTGCCGGCGACGGAGGCCTTGACGTTCTCTTTCGGACTGTCGTCGGGGATGTTGGCGAAGTCTGCCGGCAGTTTGTCCGCCGGGGTAAACGTCCAGGGACCGTTCATGTCGGCGGCACGGAACCAGCGGCCGGAGATCAGCACGTAACTGTTCTGGTCGCCGATTTCCTTGAAAATGTGGCCGGTGGTATTGCTCACGTACAACAGGCCGGTGCCCTGAATCGGCGACCACTGCGGTGCGCCGTCGGTGACGATCAGTTCGGTGGGCGTAGTGGCGATGAAGATTTTCGGCTGTGGCGGTTTGGCCAGGCTGGGGATCTTGTCTTTCGGATCACTCTGGCCGGTCAGCAGATCGACCTGACGACTCTGAATCGCCGCTTGCCTGGCTTTCTCCAGATTGGCCGGGGGCGTGGCCAGGCGGGTGTACTCGCCGCTGAGGCTGTCGGCGACCATCCAGCCATCAAACACGTGCAGGTAATGCTTGCCCTCAGCGTCCTTGAGCAACAGCGGACGGGTGTTGATCACCCGTTGCAGCGCAGTGCCTTCGACCGCCCGGTAGGCCGCGTCACCATCGATGTAGACCAGCAGGGCGGGGACGTCGGCGCTGATGATCGCCGGCGGGGCGTTCTCCAGCGGTGCGCTGTCGGCTTTCTGCTCGGCCGACAGCACGCCGACGGCGGCTTCGAGTTGATCGAGGGAAATGGTTTTTTTGCGGCTTTCGGCATCTTTTTGCAGTGCCGCGAGCCACACATCCGCCTGGCTGGCATCGGCGGGGAAGTCAGCCTTGATGATCTTGTATTGATCCAGCGCGACCCAGCGCGTGGCCTTGTCGACCAGGGTGTGTGCGCTGAACTGGACAATGCCGTAGGTGGGTTTGCCATCGGCGCCCGTGGCTTCGACCGCCGCCCGGGCATTGAGCGTGTAGCCATCCCAACTGTCGAGCTGCGGCTGATACACCGTCAGCTTGGCCTTGCCGCTGGTGATCACTTGCGGCCAGGTCGGCGCGCTGGGTGCAGCGTCAGTTGCGGCGGGTTTGGTGGCAGTGGCCGGGGCTGCCCAGGCGTTACCAACGCTCAGCAGGCACAGCAATAACATCGCAAGCAATGAACGCGGGTAAGACATTGTCAGCTCCATCGACAGGGCCGCTTTCGGGAGGGAGGGCAGCGAAAGCACGACCGTCGAAAAAGCATAGCCGCCCGCTCTGGAATTACTCGGCGGATTTGCGAATTGGCGCAAAGTCGGGTGGGGCAATGTGTTGCTTTGTGTTATTTCAAGGCGCGAGGATTTGAATCCATTGATTGCGAGGCAGCCATGTTCAACGGCATTTTGATCGACAAAGACGACAACGGTTACCACGCCAGCCTGCAGCAGATCAGCGAAGCGCAGCTGCCTGAAGGCGACGTGACGGTGAAGGTTGCGTACAGCACGCTGAACTTCAAGGACGGTCTGGCGATTACCGGAAACAGTCCGGTGGTGCGCAAGTTTCCGATGGTGCCGGGCATCGACCTGGCGGGAACGGTCGAGGTCAGTTCGCATCCCGACTATCAGGCCGGTGATCAGGTGCTGCTCAATGGCTGGGGCGTGGGCGAGAATCACTGGGGCGGGTTGGCGCAGAAGGCGCGGCTCAATGGCGACTGGCTGATTCCCTTGCCCAAAGCTTTCAGCGCCGCGCAAGCGATGGCCATCGGCACCGCCGGTTACACGGCGATGCTGTGCATTCTGGCGCTGGAGCGTAATGGCGTGACTGCGGTTCAGGGCGAGGTGCTGGTGACCGGCGCCAATGGCGGGGTCGGCAGTTTCGCCATCGCGCTGCTCAGCAAGTTGGGTTATCGCGTGGTGGCGTCCACCGGCCGGGTTTGCGAGCATGAGTACCTGAAACAACTGGGCGCCAGCGAAATCATCGACCGCGCGACCCTGTCGGAACCGGGCAAACCGCTGGCCAAGGAGCGCTGGGCAGCAGTGATCGATTCGGTCGGCAGCCACACGTTGGCCAACGCCTGTGCCAGCACCCGCGCCGAAGGCACGGTGGCGGCCTGCGGTCTGGCCCAGGGCATGGACTTCCCGGCGTCGGTGGCGCCGTTCATTTTGCGCGGTGTGACCCTGGCTGGGATCAACAGTGTGACGCAACCCAAGGCACGGCGGATCGAGGCTTGGGAGCGTCTGGCCAAGGATCTGGACTTCGCCCTGTTGCCCTTGATCAGTCACGAAATCGCCCTGAGCGAAGCCATCGATGCGGCGCCGAAACTGCTCGCCGGGCAGCTGCGCGGCAGGGTTGTGGTCGACGTCAATCGCTGACAAAGTAAGCGCCATTGCGGCCCTGTGTGGCCGCACCTCTATCTTGGGAGCGGCATTTTCGATGGACTTGAAACGACAGCAAATCGACGCCTTCACCGTGGCCGGCCTACGCGTACGGACCACCAACGCCGCAGAGCATCGTCCGGAGACCGCGAAGATCGGCCCGATGTGGGAGCAGTTTTTCAGCGAAGAGCAGGCCGAGAGCATTCCAGCAAAGATCGCCAACTCGCCAATTTATGGTGTGTACTCGGCTTACGAGTCCGATGCCTCGGGGGCGTTCGATGTCACCGCTGGCGTCGCCGTGAGCGCGCGCACCAAGGACTACGAAGCGGTGCAGATTGAAGCCGGTGAGTACCTGGTGTTCGAAGCGCAGGGCACTTTGCCTGACGCGGTCATTGCGACCTGGGGGCGGATCTGGACGTTCTTTGAGCAGAGCCCACAGATTCAGCGTCGTTACGCCACCGACTTCGAGGCCTATACCGGCCCCGAGTCCGTGGCGGTCTACATCGGCATCGATTAAGGCTGCGTTTCGCGCTCCAGCAGTTGGCGCTTGCGCTCCACGCCCCAGCGATACCCCGAGAGATTGCCATCGCTGCGCACCACCCGATGGCAGGGGATCGCCACGGCCAGACGGTTGGCGCCGCACGCCTGCGCCACGGCGCGCATGGAGGTCGGCGCGCCGATGCGTTGGGCGATCTCGGCGTAGCTGGCGGTGCGCCCAGCCGGGATTTCCCGCAGCGCCTGCCACACCCGCTCCTGAAACGCGGTGCCGCGCACATCCAGTGGCAAATCGAGCCCCAGCGCTGGCGCCTCGATGAAGCCCACCACTTTGGCAATCAACTGTTCGAAGCCGGCATCGGCGCCAATCAGGTTGGCCTGACGGAACTGATCCTGCAGATCACACACCAGTTGATGCGGATCGTCACCCAACAGAATCGCGCAGACCCCGCGCTCACTCTGTGCCACCAGAATCGCCCCGAGTGAGCACTGGCCGACGGCAAAGTGAATGTCGTTGTTGCGCCCGGCTGCGCGATAGTCGCCGGGTTTCATGCCCAGCACCTTGTCGGCCGATTCATAGAAGCGACTGTTGGAGTTGAAGCCTGCGTCGTACAGCGCAGCGGTCACCGAGCCACCGTCCGCCAGCCGTTCACGCATTCGGCGCGAGCGATGCGCCGCTGCGTAGCCCTTGGGCGTCAGGCCGGTTGCCGCCTTGAACACGCGGTGAAAATGGAACGGGCTGAGGCCGGCAACCTCGGCGAGTTCGTTGAGCGCGGGCGTCGTTTCGCAGGTTTCGATCTGCCGACAGGCCAGCGCCACGGTCGCGGCGTGTTGGGCGGCGACGTCAGTCTGATCCTTGCTGCTGCGTTTGCTCGGGCGGTAACCCGCAGCTTCGGCGGCTTCGGCGCTGTCGAAGAACTCGACGTTCTGCGGCTTGGGCAAACGCGAAAGACTGCTCGGGCGGCAATAGATGCCGGTGGTTTTCACCGCATAGACAAACTGCCCGTCGGCCCGTGGGTCCCGTGCAACGACGGCGGCCCAGCGTGGATCGGTTTCAACGTTGGTGATCGGCGAAAGCTTTTTCATGGCGAGTAGTCCGTTGACCTGTTTGATTCAGGTTAACCAGCAGCGATGTTAGTAACACTCCGCGCCTTGCGGTCAAATTATTCAGGGTCATCCGGCAACGCGAAAGGTCAGGTTGATCCGGCGTTCGCCCAAGCGTGGATGCCGCCCTGGCTTGATCGGCAGCACGCCGTGAAAACGCAAGCGATCGACCCCGCCCCAGACCACCATGTCGCCGTGCAGCAGGGGAATGCGCTGGCTCTTGTCGCTGCGGGCAAAACCACCGAACAGGAACATTGCCGGCAAGCCCAGTGACAACGAAACGATCGGTGCCGCGTAGGTATGTTCGTCTTTGTCCTGGTGCAAAGACATCTTGGCGCCGGGGACATATTGGTTGATCAGGCAGGAATCCGCGCAAAAGTCGGCAAATCCTGCGCGGTGCGCCGCTGTTTGCGCCAGTTCGAACAGCACCCGCGGCATCGCCGGCCAAGGCCTGCCGCTCAGCGGGTCGACGGTGCTGTAGCGATAGCCACTGCGATCAGTGATCCAGCCCAGCGCTCCACAACTGCTGGTGCCCACCGACATGCTGAAGCCGCCCGGGGTGACCATGTGCCGCAACGGCGCGGCAGCGAGCAGGGCATCCAGCGCCAGCAACAACTCATCGATAACCGGCAGGGCGAAGCCGCGCAACAGCCACGACTGTTCACCGATTTGCTCGGTGCGCGGTTGTTGTACGGGCTCGTGGTCGGCGAACAGGTCGAAGGTGGTCGGTTGCATGGTGCTCATGTGGCGTCGTGGAAGATGATGCCCAGGGTATGCCGATTTCCACTGTGCAGGCGACTGACGCCATGCCGCAGGGTCACCTTATAGTCGCCGCGTGTGCCCCTGACCGGACGCTGGTTGACCGCAAAGATCACCGCATCACCTTGTTGCAGATCCACCACATGCGGGCGCGATTGCATGCGCGGGCGCTGCTCGGTCAGGACGAATTCGCCGCCGGTAAAGTCTCGCCCCGGTGCTGACAGAAGAATCGCCACTTGCAACGGGAAAACCAGTTCCCCGTAGAGGTCCTGATGCAGGCAGTTGTAGTCCTGCGGGCCGTACTTCAACAACAGCGGCGTTGGCCGCAACTGACCGGCGGCGTGGCAGCGCTGAAGAAACTCGGCATGTGCCACAGGGAAACGTACGGGCAAACCCATGCGTTCGTACCAGCGGTTGGCCAACGGCACCAGGCGCGGATACAGCGCGTTGCGCAGGCGCTCGACCGTGGTCGGCAGGGGATAGCGAAAGTATTTGTATTCCCCGCGACCGAAACCGTGGCGGGCCATGACGACCTGCGAGCGGAACGGTTCGGTCTGCGGATACAGTGCACTCAGGCGCTCGCAGGTCTGTACCGAGAGCAGCGCGCGAATGATGGCGTAGCCTTGCTCATCCAGTTGCTGTTCGAGGCTTGCCCAATCGAGCGCATCCAGCCGGGACGGGGACATTGACATGCTGACTCCTGAACGTTTGGTCGAGGCGGTCAGTCTGGGCAGGTCCCGGCGGCAGAACACTCCGCCGCTTGCGGTCGAATCCGACGCGTTGCGTTACAGGGCTTTGCTGACGGCGATATCGCTGATCACGTCTTCAGTGGTGCCATGGATGGCGTCCAGCGCAGCCTTGGCCTCTTCCACGGTGCCGTGCTCCAGTTGCGCGAACTCGAAGCGGCGCTCACCGTTGAGCTTGTATTTGATGACGTATTTGGTCGTTTGGGCCACGGTCGTGCTTACCTTGCGTTGGGGGCGACTCAGCTGAGTTTGGTGCTGGAGCGGCGGATGATCTTGATCGAGTGGGTCAGGGTCGGCTTGCGCGTGACGCTGATGGCGCGGCGGTTGACGGTGTCGATGGTGATGTTCCAGAAACCAGTGCTTGGCGCGGTGATGCGCGCAGGAAACGTGTCGAAAGCGCCGCCGTGGTAGGTGTGGCGTCCGCCGTTCTTGAAGGCGCGGAAGTTGGCGTCGTTCATCAAACGGATGTTGCAGGTTTGCGAGCATTGGATGACGACGATGTCGTCTTCGTTGAGGTGCTCGCGCTGGTGAATGAATTTCATGGGCGCCTCCAAAAGGGCTTTTTCTACTAAATCAAAACGATAGCATGTGCGATTGGCGCAGTTTATCAGCCCGAACGGGTTATTATCCCGCCGTCGAGCGCCGCTTTGACAATTAAAAACAGTTATTCGCGATTCGATGCGGGTTTAATGGAGTGAGCCTCGGAGAAAAATGGCATTACTGCTGTCCGACGGTCTTTATGGGAGGTGTTTGTATGAAGTGGGGTGTGGTGTGTCTGCCATTGATCTTGGCCGTGGGTGGTTGCGCGAGCGTTTCCGAAATCAATGAAACGTTGCCGACCATGAGCGTGATTTCCGGCAAGAAACCCCATGAGTATGCTCAGTGCCTGGCGGACAAGCTTGCCAGCAGCCGCGGCGCGTTGCAGATGCAACCGCACAAGGATGGCGTTCGAGTGATTGTTCCCGGGAAATTTTCGACCGGCGCGGCCGCCGTGTTTGATATTGACGATCGCTCCGGCGGCAGCAGTATCAAGCTGCATGAGCGCATGTCCAATGTGCCGATTCGTCCGCGTGACGTGCAAAACGCCGCCAATGCCTGTATTTCCGGCTGATAGACTATAAGTTGTCAGCACCGATGCCGTCACAGCCCTGCTGTGACGGCATTTTCATTTCTGGAGTCGCGCATGAAGCGAGAGCAAGTACGGGAGCGCCACGCAGAAGGCCTGATTTCTGCCACGCATGTTATTCAGAACCCGGCCAATCCGGGCGAGTGGATCGTGTTTTTCAAGAAGAGCGCCGGGCGCAGCTATTTTCTGGTAGACGACAACGATGAAGTCGAATCCTTTGCCCGGCTCGACGACTTGATCGAGATCGTGCGCGGGCTCGGTATCAAGTTCGCCGAGATCCACATGTAGGGGTCTATTTGCAGACCACCACCACACTGCGGTTCTTGTAGTTGCCGACATCGACCCCCAGGGTCTTGTCGCTTTCCTTTGGCGCCGGCGTGCCATCGGTACCGACGATGCGATACCCGGTGCCGGCGCAGGAGGCATCAGCCTTTTCGTAGCAGGTGGCCCAGGAGTTGGCCTCGCCGGAGCAGTCGATGGTCAAGCCCTGTTCGCCGTTGTTCAGGTAAGTGGTTTGCGAAGTGGCACAGCCACCGAGGGCCAATACCGCGATCAGCGGCAGCAATCTGTTCAAGTTCATAGGAATGTCGTCTTCAGCGAGGGAGGGGCTAAACGCTCTGACAGCGCCGCAGTGAAAAGGTTATAGCGATAGGCCACTTGTTTCATTGATCTTTCCGCGGTCCACAAAAAAGCCCTGCGCAAGGGCAGGGCTCGGCATCATGTGTCGCCGCCGCTCAGTCTTGATCCTTGCCTCGGCGTTTGGCCGACGCAGGGGTGTCAGTGAACACCGACGCGACATCAGTCGCCATCTGCTCGCTGTCGAACGGCCCGGCGATGTGTTCGCCATTGGTCGTGGTCAGCGTCCACTTGCCGTCTTTCTTGTCGATCACATACCCGTTGATGATTTTTACCGCGGCCATCTATCTGTCTCGTTCGCTGGTTCAAAGGCGCCATGATACCGACAAATGCTCACATTGGGGGGCGAACGGCGTATGGTGGTGCGGCGCGTCTGCGTCTTTGGGCTACTCTGAATTCGCCGTCAGAAAGCGCCAACGGAACTATCGGCGAGAATATTTCTCTATGTTGGCATCGGTTAGCCAGTGCGGGGCATTGTAAGGTGCACGCCGCCTGATTAGACTGCGCCGAAACTCGTACACACAGCCCTTTCAAGGACTTATATGATCAAGAAATGCTTGTTCCCAGCAGCCGGTTACGGTACTCGCTTCCTGCCAGCGACTAAAGCCATGCCCAAAGAAATGCTGCCGGTGGTAAACAAGCCACTGATCCAGTACGGCGTTGAAGAAGCTCTGGACGCTGGCCTGACGGAAATCTCCATTGTTACTGGTCGTGGCAAGCGCGCTCTGGAAGACCACTTCGACATCAGCTATGAGCTGGAAAACCAGATCAAAGGCACCGACAAGGAGAAATACCTGGTCGGCATCCGCAAACTGCTGGATGAGTGCTCGTTCTCCTACACCCGTCAGACCGAGATGAAAGGCCTGGGCCACGCGATCCTGACCGGTCGCCCGCTGATCGGTGACGAACCGTTCGCCGTGGTGCTGGCGGATGACCTGTGCGTCAACCTCGACGGCGACGGCGTACTGACTCAGATGGTCAAGCTGTACAAGCAGTTCCGCTGCTCGATCATCGCCATCCAGGAAGTCGATCCGGAGGAAACCAGCAAGTACGGCGTGATCGCCGGCGAGATGATCCGCGACGACATCTACCGCGTACACAGCATGGTCGAGAAGCCAAAGCCGGAAGACGCACCGTCGAACCTGGCGATCATTGGCCGCTACATCCTGACCCCGGACATCTTCGACCTGATCGAACAGACCGAGCCAGGCAAGGGCGGTGAGATCCAGATCACCGACGCCCTGATGAAGCAAGCCCAGAACGGCTGCGTCATGGCCTACAAGTTCAAAGGCAAGCGTTTCGACTGCGGTGGTGCTGAAGGCTACATCGAAGCAACCAACTTCTGCTTCGAGAACTTCTACAAGACTGGCAAGGCTTACTGATAGCGCCGGATCTGTACCGCCAGAGGTGTGAGAGCACCAGGTGAAGTACCCACAAACGCCCCGACTTGTTCGGGGCGTTTGCTTTTGTGCTGGAAAAACCCTTGAGTCCGGCAGCGCGATTTACTGGCGGCCTCTGAGCGCGCTGGCTGCTTGCTTGAGGGGGAGGGGATGACCAGCGTCGGCGCAGCCCCGATTCCTTCCAGACGGCACAACAGAGGGCAGCACAAGCGGGCAGCCTGTCCACCCAGAACAAAAAAGCTCCGTATCTTTCGATACGGAGCTTTTTCTTTATGCGCTACGTCGATTACGAGGTTTCAGGCCACCTGCTTCGGCGACTTTTACCGGTTTACTGCTTCACGACATTTGCGCTGGTCGGCTCGACCTTCTTTGGCTTCATCAGGCTGAAGTCGATCAGGGCCCGCTGCTCACGTTCGTACGGGTTGCCGATCATCAGCGGACGCGGCTTGAAGCTGTCACTGACCAGGCTTTTGCTGCGGTCCAGCTCATCGAAACTCAAACCGGCCATGTCTGCCCAGGTGTGGATCAGGTGCGAGCTGCTGTACGGCCGCCCCAGATCCGCAGCGAAGTTCCAGTCATGGTTCTCGCGCCATTTCGGCGAAGCCCAGGCCATGAACGGAATGGTGTACATCGGCGCGGTCGGTTTGTTCTCGTTGCGGCCCAGGGTGTCGTGGCCGGCCGAATCGAACACGTCTTCACCGTGGTCGGAGAGGTACAGCAGGAAACCGTTCGGATCGGACTTGGCGTAGTCCTTGATCAGGCTCGACACCACGAAGTCGTTGTACAGCACGGCGTTATCGTAGCTGTTGTAGGTCGGTACCTGATCGTCACGCACGCCGGCCGGGACGCCATCGCGATCCTGGAACTTGTCGAAGCTCGGCGGATAACGGTACTGGTAGCTCATGTGAGTACCGAGCAGGTGCACGACGATCAACTTGCGCGGCGCCGGGTCGATCAGGGCCTTGTTGAACGGCTCGATCACGTCGCCGTCGTACTGCGCGGCGTTCTGGTTGCGGTTGTTGTTCAGGTAAACCTGCTCGTCGGCCTGTTCGGAGAAGGTCGTGAGCATGGTGTTGCGCTTGGTCATGGTCTGCTGGTTGGTGATCCAGAACGTCTTGTAGCCGGCCTGTTTCATCATGCTGACCAGCGACGGCGTGGACAGGTACAGGTCCGGGTTTTCTTCGTCGGCGAAGGTCAGCACCTGTTGCAGCGCTTCAATGGTGTAAGGGCGCGGGGTGATGACGTTGTCGAACACCGCGAGCTGATCCTTGAGCTTGTCCAGTTCCGGTGTGGTCTTGCGCGGATAGCCGTACAGGCTCATGCGCTGACGGTTGGTCGACTCACCGATCACCAGCACCAGGGTCGAGGGTTTGTCGGCGTCTGCGGCCTTGAGGTTATGTAGTGGCGGGACCTTGCTCGTGCTGTGCAGCATGTCTTGCATGCCCGCCAGGGTATCGAGGTAGCGGTGGTAAGCCACCGCCATTTGCCAAGGCACGGCAGGCTCGATGCGGTCTTCGAACTTCTCGAAACCACCGGCGAAACTGCCGGTGCGCTGGGTCTGCTTGATCAGCGGCCAGCCCACCACGGCAATCAGGATTGCCATCGCGGCGACGAAAGCGCGGCCACGCGGCATGGTCACCGGGCGCAGGCGTGTCCACAGGAAGTAGGCGAAAGCGGTATGGGCGAGGAACGCCGGGATCATCCACCAGGCAAAGTACTGGGTCATGTACTCGCCAGCTTCAGAAATGTTCGACTCGAACATGATGAAGATGACGCTTTGCGAGAATTCCTGCTGATAGATGAAGAAGTAGCCCAGGCTGGCCATGGAGCAGGCCCACAAGACGATGCCGATCAATGCGGCCAGCAGCTTGGTGCGTTTGGGAAACAGCAGCATCGGGGCGAGCCACAGCGCACTCATCACGAAGGCTTGACGGAACCCGCTGAAGCCGGAGGTGCCGGTCAGCTGGATCAGGAGTTGGGTGATACCCGAGAAATACCAGAAAAACGCGAAAAGCCAGAGAACCCCAGCCCAGTCGAAACCTGTCGCAGTCGCTTTGCTGCGTTTGAACAATGCCATTCAGCACTCCAGCTCATCGTCACTAACCACCGCCGGAACGCTTCATGAAACCGACGAACGGAGGCCGCGCGCAAACGCACGGCCAGAATGCGCCGGAGTATCACGAACGGAATGTGAAAACTTCGTTAGTTGCTGATAAGGGGCAGAAGAGGATCATGTCGGGAACGACAAGTGCCGTTCCCGGAGCTGGCGGGGCAGGTCAGGCGTGCGGATTGCGCTGGACAACCGGCAAAGGTTTGGGCTGGGCGCCCTGGGTCAGCGAGCGCAGTTGCGCCAGCTCCTGCTTCAATTGGTCGCGCTCGTCTTTCAACTGACGCAATTCATCGCGACGGATCGTGACGTACAGGGTTTGTGGCGGCATTGCTGTGTGTACTGTGCCCATTGCTCACCTCGCAAATGGCGTGTCTCAACTGCAAATCGTCCCGCTTTCGGGTTCCTGACTTGCTATCGGCGCCAATTTTGATTTCTTTCGCTCATGAATGGAACTTTTTTATTTTTCATGGTCGGTGTGTCTTCGGCATGAATCGGGGCGTTATCAGTCTGGATCGGGCACAATGCCCGGAAACTTCCGCCGGACGCTCTGGACTAACCTCCATTAGTCGCGTTGGGCTATAACCAATGTCACACATTTATTTGTAGTAAGGAGCATCAGCACATGCAACTCGGGATTATTGGACTGGGCCGCATGGGCGGCAATATTGCGCGACGTCTGATGCTCAACGGGCACACCACCGTTGTTTATGACCGCAATACCGCCTTTGTCGACACCCTGGCCGCCGAGGGCGCCACAGGCGTTGCCGATTTGCCAGCACTGGTCGCCGGCCTGGCCAAGCCTCGCGCCGTATGGGTCATGCTGCCGGCCGGCGCGCCGACCGAAGACACCATTGAAACCCTGAGCAACCTGCTTGAAGCCGGCGACACCATCATCGACGGCGGCAACACCAACTATAAGGATGATATCCGCCGGGCCAAGACCCTGGCCGAGAGGGGCCTGCACTACATCGACGTCGGTACCTCCGGCGGCGTCTGGGGCCTGGAGCGCGGCTATTGCATGATGATCGGCGGCGACGCCGAGACCGTGAACCGTCTGGACCCGCTGTTCGCCGCGCTGGCGCCGGGCATGGGCGAAATCCCGCGCACCAAGGATCGCAAGTCCGAGGATCACCGTGCCGAGCACGGCTACATCCACGCAGGTCCGGCCGGTGCCGGGCACTTCGTGAAGATGATTCACAACGGTATCGAGTACGGCATGATGGCTGCATTTGCCGAGGGCTTCGACATCCTCAAGACCAAGTCCAGCGAGCGCCTGCCGGAAGATCAGCGCTTTGACCTGAACGTTGCCGACATCGCCGAAGTGTGGCGCCGTGGCAGCGTGGTGTCGTCGTGGTTGCTCGACTTGACCGCCGATGCGCTGGCAAGCGATCCGAAGCTCGACGGCTTCTCTGGTTCGGTGGCTGACAGCGGCGAAGGTCAATGGACCATCGAAGCGGCCATGGAGCAAGCGGTACCGGTGCCGGTGCTGTCGAACTCGCTGTTCTCGCGCTACCGCTCCCGCGGCCAGGGCACCTTTGGCGACAAGATTCTTTCGGCCCAGCGCTTCGGCTTCGGCGGCCATGTGGAGACACCGAAGAAATGACCCATACGATCCGCAGAAAATCCAAGGCAGAACCCGCACCACCGACCACGCTGTTTTTGTTCGGTGCCCACGGCGACCTGGTCAAGCGCTTGCTGATGCCGGCGCTGTACAACCTCAGTCGCGACGGCTTGCTTGACGAAAATCTGCGGATCGTCGGCGTTGATCACAACGCCATTACCGATGAAGCCTTCGCGCAAAAACTCGAAGACTTCATCCGTACCGAAGTGGCGGCGAAGGTCGGCAAGGGCGATCAGATGCTTGATCCGGCCTTGTGGGCCAAGCTTGCCAAAGGTATCAGCTACGTCCAGGGCGACTTCCTGGATGACAGCACTTATTCCGCGCTGGCGGCGAAAATCGCCGACAGCGGCACCGGCAATGCGGTGTTCTACCTGGCCACCGCGCCGCGTTTCTTCAGTGAAGTGGTGCGCCGTCTGGGCGCCGCCAAACTGCTGGAAGAAACCCCCGAAGCGTTCAGAAGGGTGGTGATCGAGAAGCCTTTCGGCTCAGACCTGCAAACCGCTGAAGCGCTGAACGCCTGCTTGCTCAAAGTCATGAGCGAGAAGCAGATCTACCGGATCGATCATTACCTGGGCAAGGAGACCGTGCAGAACATTCTTGTCAGCCGGTTCTCCAACAGCCTGTTCGAGGCGTTCTGGAACAACCACTACATCGACCACGTGCAGATCACCGCCGCCGAAACCGTCGGCGTCGAAACCCGTGGCAGTTTTTACGAACACACCGGTGCGCTGCGCGACATGGTGCCCAATCACCTGTTCCAGCTGCTGGCGATGGTTGCCATGGAGCCGCCGGCCGCGTTCGGCGCGGATGCGGTGCGCGGCGAGAAGGCCAAAGTGGTCGGCGCGATCCGCCCATGGACTGTTGAAGAGGCGCGGGCCAACTCGGTGCGCGGCCAGTACAGCGCTGGCGAGATCGATGGCAAGCTGTTGGCTGGTTATCGCCAGGAAGCCAACGTGTCGCCCGACAGCAACACTGAAACCTATGTCGCGCTGAAAGTCATGATCGACAACTGGCGCTGGGTCGGCGTGCCGTTCTACCTGCGCACCGGCAAGCGCATGAGCGTGCGCGACACCGAGATTGTCATCTGCTTCAAACCGGCGCCGTACGCGCAGTTCCGTGATACCGAAGTCGACGAGTTGCAGCCGACCTATCTGCGCATCCAGATTCAGCCCAATGAAGGCATGTGGTTCGACCTGCTGGCCAAACGGCCGGGGCCGGCACTGAACATGGCCAACATCGAGCTGGGTTTCGCTTACAAAGACTTCTTCGAGATGCAGCCGTCCACTGGCTACGAAACCCTGATCTACGACTGCCTGACCGGCGACCAGACGCTGTTCCAGCGCGCCGACAACATCGAGAACGGCTGGCGCGCAGTGCAACCGTTCCTCGACGCCTGGCAGCAGGACGCGAGTGTGCAAACCTACGCTGCCGGCGAAGACGGCCCGCAAGCTGCCAATGATCTGCTGACTCGCGATGGTCGCGTCTGGCATGGTCTTGGATGAGTGACCCGATTCGTTTTTTGCTTAGCGACATGGACGGCACGCTGTTGTTGCCCGATCACAGCCTGAGTCAGCGCACCATCGACGCCGTTCGTTCGCTGCGCGAGGCCGGCGTGTTGTTCAGCCTGGCCACCGGTCGCCCACCCAAAGCCATGCTGCAGCAGATCGAAGCCTTGGGTGTCGATCTGCCAACGGCGGCGTTCAATGGCGGCACCATCGTCAATCCGGACGGCAGCTTGCTGGTCGCGCATTACCTGCCGGCCACGACAGCGTTGATTGCACTGGCGACGTTCGCTGATCAGCCGGATGTCGAAGTCTGGGTGTTCAGCGGTGGCGACTGGTTGCTCAAGGATCCGCACGGACCGATGGTGCCGCGCGAACAGCATGGACTTGGTTATCCGCCGGTGGTGGTCGAGAGTTTCGAACCGTATCTGGAGCGCATCGACAAGATCGTCGCCACCAGTAACAACACGGATTTGCTGATCGAGCTTGAGGCGCGCCTGTTGCCTAAGGTCAACGGCAAGGCCCAGGTCTCGCGTTCGCAACCGGTGTACCTGGACGTGACGGCGCTGGAAGCCAACAAGGGCAGCGCGCTGGCGACCATTGCCGCGCACCTTGGCATCCCGCTGGAGCAGACGGCGGCGATTGGCGATGGCGGCAACGACCCGGCGATGTTCCATTGCGCGGGGCTGTCGATTGCCATGGGGCAAGCGGAAGAGGCGGTGAAGCGCCAGGCCGATGTCATCACCGGCCCAAACACCGAAGATGGCGTAGCGCAGGCCATCGAGCAGTACATCCTGCCGCGCTGAATCACACCGGAACAAATGTAGAAGCGGGCTTGCTCGCGAATGCGGTGTATCAGTCAACACATCAAGTGCCTGACACGTCCTCTTCGCGAGCAAGCCCGCTCCCACAGTTTTAATCGAGTGTTGTCAGAGCCATTGGCTCAGCGCATACCAATGTGGGAGCGGGCTTGCTCGCGAATGCGGTGTATCAGTCAACACATCAAGTGCCTGACACGTCCTCTTCGCGAGCAAGCTCGCTCCCACCGTTTTGATCGAGTGATGCCAGAGCCATTGGCTCAGCGCATACCAATGTGGGAGCGGGCTTGCTCGCGAATGCGGTGTATCAGCCAACGCATCAAGTGCCTGACACGCCCTCTTCGCGAGCAAGCCCGCTCCCACAGTTTTAATCGAGTGATGCCAGAGCCATTGGCTCACCGCATACCAATGTGGGAGCGGGCTTGCTCGCGAATGCGGTGTATCAGTCAACGCATCAAGTGCCTGACACGCCCTCTTCGCGAGCAAGCCCGCTCCCACCGTTTTGATCGAGTGATGCCAGAGCCATTGGCTCACTGCATACCAATGTAGGAGTGAGCTTGCTCGCGAATGCGGTGTATCAGTCAACACATCAAGTGCCTGACACGCCCTCTTCGCGAGCAAGCCCGCTCCCACAGTTTTAATCGAGTGTTGTCAGAGCCATTGGCTCACCGCATACCAATGTGGGAGCGGGCTTGCTCGCGAATGCGGTGTATCAGTCAACACATCAAGTGCCTGACACGCCCTCTTCGCGAGCAAGCCCGCTCCCACAGTTTTAATCGAGTGTTGTCAGAGCCATTGGCTCAGCGCATACCAATGTGGGAGCGGGCTTGCTCGCGAATGCGGTGTATCAGCCAACGCATCAAGTGCCTGACACGCCCTCTTCGCGAGCAAGCTCGCTCCCACCGTTTTGATCGAGTGATGCCAGAGCCATTGGCTCACTCCTACAGTTTATTCGCTGTAATTACAGCCAGTAGCTCACCGCATACCAGCCCAGCAGCCCCATCACCACGGTGTACGGCAACGCCATCCACACCATTCGCCCATACGACAGGCGCACCAGCGGCGCAATCGCCGAGGTCAGCAGAAACAGGAATGCTGCCTGACCATTGGGCGTCGCCACGCTCGGCAGGTTGGTGCCGGTATTGATCGCGATTGCCAGGGTCTCGAAGTGTTCGCGGCTCATGTGCCCGGACAGGAATGCCTGTTTAACCTCGGTGATGTAGATCGTGGCAACGAACACGTTGTCGCTGATCGCCGAGAGCAGGCCGTTGGCAATGAACAGCATGCCCGGCTGTTGATCCGCCGGCAGCGCCAGCACCCACTGGATCAGCGGGGCAAACAGCTGTTGATCGTGAATCACCGCAACTACGGCAAAAAACACCACCAGCAACGCGGTGAACGGCATGGCGTCCTTGAACGCAGTGCCCAGGCGATGCTCGTCGGTGATGCCGGTGAAGGCCGTGATCAACACGATCACCATCAGACCGATCAAGCCCACTTCGGCCACGTGAAATGCCAGGCAGCCAATCAGGATCAGCGCGGCAGTGCCTTGCACCAGCAGGGCGGCGCGCTGGCGCGGAGTGCGTTCGGCGTTGTCTTCAGCGGCGTAATTGGCAAGGACGGCGCGCACGTTGTCCGGCAGCAAGGTGCCGTAGCCAAACCAGCGAAGTTTTTCCAGCAACACGCAGGTCACCAGGCCTGCCACCAGCACTGGCAGCGATACCGGTGCGACTTTCTGGAAGAACTCGCCGAAGTGCCAGCCCATTTCATGGCCGATCAACAGATTCTGCGGCTCGCCCACCAGGGTGCAAACCCCACCGAGTGCGGTGCCGACCGCGCCATGCATCAACAGACTGCGCAGGAACGCACGAAACTGTTCCAGATCGTCATGGTGCAGGGCCGGCAGGTGCTGGTCGTCGCCGAATTCGCTGTCCTGGCGTGGGTCGTTGCCCGAGGCCACACGGTGGTAGACCGAGTAGAAACCAACGGCCGCGCTGATGATCACCGCCGTCACGGTCAGGGCATCGAGAAATGCCGACAGAAATGCCGAGAGAAAGCAGAACATCAGCGCCAGAAACGCCTTGGAGCGCACGCCCAGCAGCAGCCGTGAGAACAGAAACAGCAGCAGATCCTTCATGAAGTAGATGCCCGCGACCATGAACATCAGCAGCAGGATCACCGGGAAGTTGTGCACCAGCTCATCGTACAGAGCCTGTGGGGTGGTCATCTTCAGCAGCAGGGCTTCGATCAGTAACAATCCACCGGGCATCAACGGATAGCACTTGAGGGCCATCGCCAGGGTGAAAATGAATTCGATCACCAGCAGCCAGCCGGCAGCGACCGGGCCAACGGTGAACAGCACCACGGCATTGAGGATCAGGAACCCGACGATGCACGCCTTGTACCAGCGGGGCGAGTGCCCGAGGAAGTTGTGCGCGAACGCCTGGGCCAGTGAACCGGACATCGGTTGCTCCTTGTATTAAGAAGCGCGCAAGTTGCCGCAAGTGTCGGTCAAGTTCAAGTCTGGGGGACTATTGATTCAGATAGCGCGCGACCATGGCCCGGTAGTTGCCGTCCAGTGAATAGCCGCCGACCAGGATTTGCCCGTCCGCCTGCAACGCCAATGAGTTGGCGGTATCCAGGCTGCGTCCCAGACGTGTGCGTAGCCAACCGTGGCCGTTGCCGAACTGTGCGTCGAGTTGTCCGTCGGGCAGATAGCGCGCCACGATGAAATCCGCCTCGATACCGCCAATGGTTGCGCCCACGGCGATGATTCGGTCATCGGCCATGCGTTGGGCAGCGCTCCATTGGCAGCCACTGGGGCCGATTTCCAGCAAGTGCGGGTGGCCGGCGTTGCTGCGCAATTCCGGGCGACCGTTGGGATGCAAACTCAGCGCCATGCAGCGGATCGGATCGCGACTGCTGCCAAAGCAGTGCAGGTGCTCCATCGATTCGAGTACCTGACTGACCATCGCGCTTTGCCCGTGAGCCTTGAAGGCGAGGAAGCCATCCACCGCAAAGCGCTCGTCCAGGCGCCCGTCAGGCAGATAGCGCGCCACCAGCCCCTCCTGAGGGAAGTCAATGGAGCCGGCGACAACGATGCGTCCATCCTTCTGTAGCAGGAGGCTGCTGAGCCAGGTATTGAGCAGCAGATGGCGGATCATCACGAAACCGCGACCGTTGAAACTTGCATCGAGCGCGCCGTCAGGGGTGAGGCGGATCAGCATGCCGGCATGGTCGGCGAGTTCGAAGTGGTGATTGGCGATCAGCAGAATGTGCCCGTCGTCCTGCACGGCAATGTCGCAGGCTTCTGCACCGGATATACCGGGCGGTAGCCAGATATCGCGTGAGCCGATGGAAAGATCGCCCGGCAGGCGCACGACTTGTCGACCGTTGTCGCCAAACGAGGTGTCAGGTGAGCCGTCAGTGTTGAACAGGGCGAGGGCGGGCAAGCTGCGATGGGCATTTTCATAGTGCAAGCCGGCCAGCAGGATTCGCCCGTCCGCCAGTACCTGTACTTTTGCGCCCATGGCTTCGAAGCCGGGGGCGAATTCACCGATCACGCTGCCTTGAACGCCGAAGCCGAGGTCGGCAGAACCGTCGGCGAGCATCCGCGCCAGTCCGAAACAGCTGCCATTGGCAGTGCCGACCTTGGCGGCCACCAATACCCGACCTTGCGGGTCCAGGGCCAGGCCTTGGGTCATGCTGGATACGCTGCCGGCGAAATACACTTGAGCAACGCCGGAGTGGGCAAATTGTCTGTCGAGTCGCCCGGCGTTGGTCGTTGGTGTCGGGAGCGCGAAGGCGTTCTCGGTGGTCATGCATGCTTCTCCTTGCAAGTTGACCAGTCCCGGTGGGCGGGTAACTGCATGAGCGAAACATTCAATCGCTGAATACGCCGAAGTACAACTGACATAACTAACAGGTGGAGGGTCGCACTGTGCCAGAACAGTGTCTTTTGGAACCAAATGAAAGCGTCGCAAGCAATGGCGCCTGACGCTTTAAAAGAAGTTGTACAAAAGTACAGAAGATAAAAAGTAACTGATAACTAAAGATGCACAGGGCGGATGACGTGAAAGTCATCCGCATGACCCTCTGATCAATGTGGCATCGACCACGATTGCAGTTGATGGCCTTCTTCGCTCAATTCGGCGCGTGCCTGCTGCAGCAACTGCTCCAGTTGCGCCGGGTCGGAGTAGGTGCTGCTCGGAATCTGCTTGCGGCCAATGTGCGAGTTGGTACGGTCGATGACAGTCAGGTTCAGTTCGCCGTTGCCGTCTTGTGGGGCCCAGGCCACGCACTGGAAGGGTTTGAACGCGTGGTTGGCAATCAAAAGAGCTTCGTTGATACGGAGCGGGGCGGTCATGGGGTCTTCTCTCTGTCGTGCCCAATCAAGTGATGTGCCGTCGGTTGGGCTTACCGTGCGGCTGGTTACTTGTACTGATGCACGCAACCCCGTGGCGGGTCACACATGACACAAAGAAATTTCAACTTTGTTGCTTATGCTCAGGAATCAGACAGTTTTTGAAAGCTGGCTGAAAGATTCAACTCGATAGCAGACTAATAAACTCCCGTCTTATAACTCGTTACCTTGTACATCTATAAGCAATCGATACAAGGGTCTGTCAATTTCTTGCTAATGTTACAGTCGGGTCTGCCAAATGACTGTTTTTACAATAATTTCCTTAAATTTGGCGCCAAGGAACAGTCATGATCGAAGCGCCAGCGTTACGACGTTTATTGGTAGTCGACCCCTGTGACGACTGTCATCGCCTGTTACCCGGTTTGCGCGCCGTGGGCTGGGATGTCGACAGTTGTACCCTGGAAAATGCCGCCGATCGGACATGCGATGTCGGATTACTGCGACTGCAACCCTTTCACCTCGAACGTCCCGAAGCGGTCAAGGAACTGATCAGCCGTAGCGGCACCGAATGGATCGCGGTGTTGAATCAGGAAGTCCTGCGCCTGCAAAACGTCGGTGACTTCGTCTGCGAATGGTTTTTCGATTTCCATACCTTGCCGTTTGATGTCTCACGGGTCCAGGTGACTCTTGGGCGAGCGTTCGGCATGGCGCGTTTGCGCGGACAAGGGACGATTCACATCGATCAGCCGGAGCACGAACTGCTCGGCGACAGCAAGCCGATCCGCGAGCTGCGCAAATTGCTGAGCAAACTGGCGCCGACCGAGTCACCCGTGCTGATCCGGGGTGAAAGCGGGACCGGCAAAGAACTGGTCGCCCGCACCCTGCATCGCCAGTCCCAACGCCACAGCAAGCCGTTTGTGGCGATCAATTGTGGCGCGATTCCCGAACACTTGATCCAGTCCGAACTGTTCGGCCACGAAAAAGGCGCTTTTACCGGTGCGCATCAGCGCAAGGTCGGGCGTATCGAGGCGGCCAACGGTGGCACCTTGTTTCTTGATGAGATCGGCGATCTGCCTTTGGAATTACAGGCCAACCTGCTGCGTTTTCTTCAGGAAAAACACATCGAACGTGTCGGCGGCAGCCAGCCGATCCCGGTTGATGTGCGCGTCCTGGCGGCCACCCACGTCGACCTGGAAGCCGCCATTGAGAAAAAGCGTTTTCGTGAAGACCTGTATTACCGGCTCAATGTGCTGCAAGTGGTGACCGCCCCGTTGCGCGAGCGCCACGGTGATCTGGCGATGCTGGCCAACCATTTTTCGCACTTCTACAGCCATGAAACCGGCCGCCGTCCGCGCAGCTTCAGTGAAGACGCGTTGATCGCCATGGGCAAACACGATTGGCCGGGCAACGTTCGCGAACTGGCCAATCGCGTGCGCAGGGGGCTGGTGCTGGCCGAGGGCCGGCAGATCGAAGCTCGAGACCTGGGGTTGATCAGCCAGCACTCGATCAACACGCCGATGGGCACGCTAGAGGACTACAAGACCCGCGCCGAACGCCAGGCGTTGTGCGACGTGTTGAACCGGCACAGCGACAATCTGAGTGTGGCGGCCAAGGTGCTGGGGGTGTCGCGGCCGACGTTTTATCGCCTGTTGCACAAACATCAGATTCGCTAAAAAAAAATCGCCGTGGGCGCAGCGCTTGTGCAGTGAATCTGCAGGCGCTGTAAACACGGCGATCTCTTGTATGAAAGCCCCGCATCGGCGGGGCTTTTTTACGTCAGAAGTAGTACGGGAATTTAAGGCTGAAGGAGAAGTCCGGGGCATCTGGGGTCATGCCGATCGACAGGTTGGGTACGATGGTCAGGTTGTCCGTGGCGGCAATGGTCATGCCGACGTTGAAGTAGCCGGCGTTGGCATCGCTGGAGACCACCGATTGCCAGTCGCCACCGTCCTGTTTCAGCTTGCTTCTGCGTTGCACCAGATCAGACATCGAGAACGACATACTCATCTTTTCGTTCAGTGCAAACGCAATACCGGCGCCGATCTGGAAGCTGTCGCCAATGCTGACCTTGCCCGGGGTTTTCTGGTTGACCGTCGAACTGATGTCATCGAACGACTCTTCCAGGTTGTGCGTGTAAGACAAGCTGCCGAACAGCACAGCCGGGTCGAACGTCTTGACCAGCGAGACGCCCGGGGTGATCGACCAGACGCCGTTGCCGGTGGGCAGCGTGTCAGGCACGAACAGGTTGGAGTTGGCGTCGGTCTGACGCAGCTTGATCCCGAACGGGTCCTTGCCGGTTGGCGCCTTGACTCGCAGGGTGACCACGGCGTCCGGGGTGTTGACCGACTCGTCGAGGAACTTGTATGCAATGCCGAAGTTGACGTCGCCGATCGTCGGATCACGCGAAACATCCTGTTCCGTGGTGACGTTGGACGCACCGCCATTGCCGCCACCGGACTGGTAGGTCGAATCGCGGTAAACCACTGGCACGTTCACATCGAACTGCCAGCGGTTGTCGAAGTTGTAGCGGCCGGTCAGGTCCAGCGTCCAGGTGTCGGCCTTGATCCGGTCGAGGTTGATGTTGCCCAGAAAGATCGAATCCAGGGCCAGAAAGCCGTTGAGGATCAGTTGGCGGGTGTCGTAACGCGAGTAGGTCACACCGGTTTCGAAGCTGAACTTACCGCCACCGAAGAAGCCGCTGGCTTCGTCATAGAGGTTGGACACACTCTGGGCCGGTTGCGAATCGTCGGCCAGTGATTGCCCGTAAGAAGCGCCACTGCCCCCGGCTGCGCCCCCCGACGCTGCTGCCGCCCCGACACCAGGAGCCCCGGTACTGGTAGCGACTTTTGGATTGCCTTTCATGTCGGCTGGCGACTTGGCCAGACGCTTGGGTTGCGGCGCCGCCGGTTGGTCTTCGACCTGGCGAACCCGCTGCTCGAGCACCGCCAGCGCTTTTTGTTGTACATCGTAGCGTTGCTTCAGCTCCAGAAGCTCCTGTTTCAGGGCTTCTACGTCGGCGTCCGGTGCCGCTTGCAGCATGGCTGCAGGTAGAAGAGTGCTCAAACATACAGCTGCACGCAGTGATACTGATCGATACATGAATAAGCCGTCCCTTTAAGCCCAATGATCGAGACTCAGCGTAGTTCAATATCCGATATTGCGTAGTGCCCTGAGTTGAGTCAGGTTGCAGTCCAGTGCGCCGGGGCTGATGCCGTTATTGCTAAGCACAACATTGAGTTGGGTCATGTTGTTGACCACGTTGGCACTGCCGAGCAGGCGAGTGTTCTGCAGCAGGCCACCCTGGGCGACTTGTTGCAGGGCCGTACCTTGATTCCCCGAGGCTTGAATAGCCATCTGCACGCCACCGCTCGTGGCTGAAACGGCGACGCTGCCGGCGGCATTGCTGGCGCCGATCGTCTGGCCGGCCATCAGGGCCTGACCTTGTGCTGGCGCCAAAGGAGGAGGGGTGTTGGCTTCTTTTACGTTGATCGCCACGTTGTTGTTGGCGGTGTTGCCGTCGCCGGCGGCGCGTACGCTTTGGGTCACGCCCTGGCTGCTGTCGAGTCCCGCACCACCGATGACATTGCCAGTGCCCGGAGTCGGGGTGCTGCCGTTGCCGTGTTGCTTGATGGTCGAGACGTAAAATTCCGGTTTGATCGTGGCGGCCTGAATCTGCATCGAGGTCGCAGCGCCAATCAGATCACCGCTGGCGTTGCGCCAGGTACTGCTCATGACAATGCCGAAGCTGATGATCCGCCCCGGCATGACGTAACGACCGCGTAGCTCGGAGAGCTCCTGGTCATTGATTTCGATAGGTTTGAACCCTGCATTGGCATAGCCTGACGCGCTCGCTGCCAGGCAGGCGGCGGCCAGCCAGTATGAGGTTTTCATCTGCTGCTCCCGGGACATCCAGCCCCATTCTTTATAATCGGCGATTAAAAGAAGTCGCTCTGTATGAACCCGAAGTCCATCAATTCAGCATCTTTGACAGGGTTGAAAGAGTCGAGCTTGTTCTTGGCGGTCAGCGGTGCCGGAGGACTGCGAAGTGCATTGGTTTTGTCGTATCCGGGGCCGACGATGGCGAAGACAATGCCGTTCCAGCCTTTGACAAAGTCATCATGGGCGTAGCGTTTGTGACCGAGAACCGGGTCTCCGATGTAAACCCAATTCTTGTCCGAGCGCTGCAGCACCACGAAATGCTTGTAGCCGCGAATTTCCATCAGTACCACCACCGGGATCGTGACATCGTCGAGCTTTTCCGGCGGTATCTTGTAACCCCTGGCGCGCATGCCGATGCTTTCTATGTAGCGCTTCATGTCCAGCATGGAAAAACCCTGAGTGCGAACAAGGTCCTGGTCAGAGTTGACCAGCATGCCTTTGATGATGTGCTCCTCATCGACGTCAAGCCAATAGGCCTGGCGCAGAACCGTGGCCAGTGCGGCAGCGCCGCAGCTGAAATCGGTTTTTTGTTCGACGATGTCGGCAAACTTGCGTTCACGGATGCTTTGCACGTTCTTGTAGACGAGTACGCCGCCGGGCAGGGCAGCGACGGGCATCTGGGCAGCCTGAGTCAGGCCGGACAGGCAAAGCAGGGCGATAAAGGCAGTCTTACGCATGATCGATACGCCTTTGCGGACTGAGGAAAAGCCCCGTTTCCGGGGCTTTCGTTTCGATCGCGATTACATGCAGGCTTTGCAACCTGCAGCGATGGACAGCGAGTTGCTTTGTTGGTTGCCAACACCGGCGGCGTTGTTGAAGCCACCGTTACCCGACCAGTTGTTGCCTACGTTGGTCATGCCTGCAGTGTTGGTGACAGGGTTTTTCCAGCCGTCTGGGGTCAGCACTTGTTGAGTGGTTACACCAGCCAGACCGAAGGCACCCACAGCTTCGAAGGTAGCTTTTTGATCTTTGCCACCACCATTGCCGCCATGACCTTTGTCGTCGTTGCCGTAACCGCCACCGCCGTGACCGTGATCGTCATCTTTGATGGTGGCTGTGCCAACGGCGCCGAATACGCCGACGGCGGCGACAGTGCCAGTGAGGGTATCTTTCTTGAAGGTCTGAGTGCCGTTGTTGCCGACTTGCAGACCGGTAGTGCTTTGGTTGGCAGCAGCAGCGGCTTGCGCTACACGACCACCGGACACAGCGATTGCCAGGTTGTTTTTCTGTTGGTTGAAGTTGCCGGCAGCGTTGTTCACGCCGATGTTACCCGAGCCACTGTTGCCGACGTTGTTCATGCCGGCAGTGTTGGTGCTGGAGTAGTTGCCAACGGTGTTGTTGCTGTTGACTTGAGTGGCGCTGGAAGCGGACACCGCAGAGCCGAAGATGAAGCTTTCGTCAGCAGTTGCCAGAGCAGCGGCGTTGTCTTGTTGGTTGCCGTCACCGGCCACGTTGTTTGCACCGATGTTGCCGTTGGCGCCGTTGAGCGAGCCACTGATGCCGGCGTTGTTCTGGGTGCCCTGGTTCAGGACGGTGTTACCGCCGTTGTTTTGCACGTCGAGCACTGCGGCACCGGCACCTGCGCCGATTTGCAGCAGCTCTTCCAGGGTTGGACCTTTTGGTGGAGGAGGGTTGTGACCGTGACCACCATTGTTACCATGATCGTTGCCGCCTGCTTGAGCCGCCATTGCCATTACTGCTGCAAGAGCGAAAACCAGTGGTTTGAGAGCCATTGTAGTTTTCATGGTGTTTCTCCGTCGTGCTTATTAGTTGGTTAAGTGTTGGTACTTTCTAATTGCACTGCTTCTTGTTTGGGTCAGTCAGCGACCCGGATGCTCAGGGTGTTAGCCATACGGTTCCCCACCCCGGCACTCTGGTTCACCTGGATCACCCCTCGGCTGCCGGTGAAGGCCTGATCACTTGTCGTGACCTGGCGACTGCCGGGTGAGGTGCCAGTTGCTCCTGAGCTCGGTAAAAGCGCCACGTTCTGTTGCGAAAGGGCGCTGTCGTCAACGCTCTGCGGGGCAGCACTGATGCTGACGCGCGTCACGTTGGCCATCTGGTTGTTGGCCCCGGCACCCTGGTTCACGCCCAGGATCCCGTTGCCATTACTGAAAGAGTTGCCACCAATGTTGGCGCTGGCGTTCATCGACGGGTTGGCGGGTGTATCGAGCTTTTGCCTGACGATGGTCGAGGCGCTGGCATTGGTGCCGATGGCGATCGCCTTGGTGTTGACCTGTTGCATCTGGTCGCCGGCCGCCTGGTTGACGTTGAAGTTGCCGTGGTATTGCACACCGGTATCCTGGATGTCTGCGTTGTTCACGGAACTTGGATCGGCCATTGCGCTGGCGCAGCTGAAGAGGGCAAGCAGCAGAAGGGAACGATTCATCTCATTGGCCTCCAGCCATACGGGTCAGCGGTGCCAGACCGGTGCTCAACGAGCGATTGATCGTGTTGGAGATCGTGCCGCCACCGCCGCCGCCATGACCGGCGCTCATGCCTGGCAGGCCGTTGGGGTTGGTCAGGACGTTCATGCCGGGCATGTCCGAGTTCGGCGTGATCATGTTGCTGCGGATCGAGGAGCCGCTGGCTACACTGGCAAAGTCACCGTCACTGAGTTCGGTGCTGTTCATCGCTTGATTGATTCGATCGGAAGGGTTGGCATTGACCGTGGTGGGATAGGGATCTTTGCCGCCGCTGCGTCCGATGGGAATGGGCTGGACGTCGCGGTTGAGAACGATCACGCCATTGCCTTCGGCCTGAACGTTGAAACTGATGAATGTGCTGGCGGCTGATCCAATCAGCAGAAGGCAGGTCAGGCCTTTATTGAAATTCCCCACGGCGGCAATTCCTTCTTCAGTGGGCTGGCTCTTGTCAGCGTTGGAAAGGAGAGAGCGAAAGCTGTGCCGCTTTTGAATTGTTGTTGATTTTCAACCGGTTGGTGATGGGCCGTGCAGCGCTGATACAAAAACTGTTTCAGCGCTGAAACAGTCGCGCGGGCACCCAGTCGGTCAATGGCGGCGCAAAGCTCTGGAACAAGGGTTTGCCGGGGACTGTTTCACGGGCGTAACAGATATTCTGACAAAACGATGAAGGCCATTGAAATGGCTGCTTTGCGCTGGAGTGGGTGTTTCAGGAATGGACACTTGTGCCCCGAAAGGGGCTGTTCGCCGGGTCAATCAGCCAATAAATCAGCGACCGCCTCGAAAGCCTGCGCGCGGCGCTCATCCCAGTTGCCCTGAATGATCTGCAGCGTTTGCCCATGCTGTTCAAGCCAGTCGCGGGTGGCTTGAAAGAACGCCATGCGTTCGCTGAGTTGCGGCTGGCAACGCTGGCCATCGTCGGTCCAGTCGATCTGCTCCGGCGACAACACCAGGTGCAGGTCGTAGTGCCGCGCCAACAGCTCCGGTTCCAGCCATGCCGGGCAATCGCCGAACAGAGTCTGGCTCCACAGAATGTTGCTCAGCAGATGGGTGTCGAGAATCAGCAGCCCGGGTTGCTGCGCCCGTGCCTGATCTTCCCATTGCAACTGTCCACGGGCGATGTCGGGGATGTCGTTGAGGCAGGTATCGCGCGGATTTTGTTCGATGAACCAGCGCACGTATTCATCCACCCGCAAACCACCAAAATGCGCCTGAAGGTCGGCCGCCAGCCAGCTCTTGCCCGTGGATTCAGGGCCGGTCAGGACCACGACCTTCATGGCTGCAACGCCGGATCGGCGCGCCACTCACGCCAGCCTTGCACCGCAATCAGGGTGAACAGGGCATACAGTGCGGCGGTGAGGTACAGCCCCTTATAAAGAAACAGGCCGACGAAAATCACATCCAGCACGAACCACAGCGCCCAGCATTGCAGGCGTTTCTGCGCCATCCACAATTGCGCGACCAGGCTGAATGCCGTCAGTGCGGCATCGAGCCACGGCTGCGCGGCGTCAGTCCAGTGCGCCATGGCCGCCCCCAGCAGCAGGCTGCCGAGGGCGCCCACGCTCAGACCGAGCAGGATCGAGCGTCGGTCCAGACGCGTGACGTCGCGCCCGTCATGCAGGGTTCCGGCGCGGGTCCATTGCCACCAGCCGTAGACTTGCAGCGCGGCGTAGATCACTTGCAGCAACATGTCCGAGTACAGCTTCACGTCATAGAAGATCCAGCTGTACAGCAACACCATGACCAGGCCGATCGGCCAGCACCATGGATTCTGTTTGACCGTCAGCCAGACGGCGATCACACCGAGGGCGGCGGCAAACAGTTCAAGCCCGGACATGGGGGTTCCTTGGGGGGAGTTGAGGAGGGAGCGGATTGTACCCAAAAACCTGTAGGAGTGAGCCTGCTCGCGATGGCGGTGTGTCAGTCACTCTGTGGTTGACTGATACGACGCTATCGCGAGCAGGCTCACTCCTGCAGGGGGGCGGTGTTAGACGCGGAACTGGCGTAGAAGCTGGTTCAGCTGCTCACTTAATTGCCCAAGCTTAACGCTCGCTGCACTCGACTGCTCCGCCGCCAGCGCCGTGCTGTGGGACAGGCCGGCCGCCTGGGTGACGTTCTGATTGATGTCCTCGACCACATGCGCCTGTTGCAGCGTGGCGCTGGCAATCGAAGCGTTCAGGCCATTGAGGTTGCGCAGTGCCTGGCCGATGGCGTTCAGGCTGGCACCGGCGAGGCCGGCCTGTTCGATGGTCAGTTGCGAGGCCTTGCTGCTGTCGCCGATGACCTTGACCGCCGCTTCGGAGTGATTCTGCAGGCGTTCGATCATGGTCTGGATTTCCGCCGTCGATTTTTGCGTGCGCTGCGCCAACAGCCGAACCTCATCGGCCACCACCGCAAAGCCGCGGCCCTGTTCACCGGCACGCGCCGCTTCGATGGCTGCGTTGAGCGCCAGCAGGTTGGTCTGCTCGGCAATCGAACGGATCACCTCCAGCACACTGCCGATCTGCGTGCTTTCCGCCGCCAGCGTACGAATCACTTCGACGGCTTGATCAATGGTCCCGGACAGCTTGTCGATCTGTTGCAGGCTGCCGTCGATGTTGATCTGGCCCTGTTGCGCCTGGGCTTCGGCGTCGCGCATTTCAGCGGCGGCGTGTTCGGCATTCTTCGCCACGTCCTGCACGCCGTAGGTCACTTCATTGATCGCGGTTGCCACCAGTTCCATCTGCTGCGATTGCTGCTGGCTGCGTTGCTGGGCCTGGGTGGCATCGTTGCCCAGCTCACTGGACGACTGGCCCAGCGCGCTGGCCGAGACCTGCAAATCACCGATGACCCGGCGCAACTTGGCGGTAAAAGCGTTGAAGTGATGCGCCAGTTGCGTGACTTCGTCCTGGCCGTGGGTATCGAGACTGCGGGTCAGGTCGCTTTCGCCGCTGGCGATGTTGGCCATGGCATTCACGGTTTCCTGCAGCGGGCGCACGATGCTGCGGGCAATCAGGATCACCAGCAGGGCCATGATCAAGGCGATCACCAGGCCGATTATCGTGGCCTTGATCACCTGGCCGCGGAACTCGCTCTGCACATCATCGATATAGACGCCGGAGCCGAGCACCCAGCCCCACGGTTCGAACAGTTTGACGTAGGAAGTCTTGGCCACCGGCTCGCTGGCGCCGGGCTTGGGCCAACGGTAATCGACCATGCCTGCGCCCCGGCTTTTGGCGATCGCGACCATCTCGTTGAACACCGCGAAACCGTCGGGATCGCGGATTGCCGAGAGGTTCTGGCCTTCAAGTTTGGGGTTGGTCGGGTGCATTACCATCACGGGCGTGAGGTCGTTGATCCAGAAGTAGTCGCTCTGGTCGTAGCGCAGGCCACGAATGGCGGTCAGCGCCTGTTTCTGTGCGGCGTCGCGGGTGAGGGTGCCGGCAGTTTCCAGGTCATGATAGTAGGTCAGCAGGCCGCTGGCGGTTTGCACCACATGCTGGGTTTTCTGCGCCTTGGCGTGGTACAGGTCATCGTGGATCTGCTTGAGCATCAACACGCCCAAAGTCAACAACATGACCACGGCCACAATCAAAATGAGCCACAAGCGTCGGCTGATCGACACACTGCGCAAGCTGTTCATAACGCTGTCACTCCGATTTCTTTTTCTTGTAATAAATCAACGCCAGCATCCAACCACGTTTCGGTGATCGGGCATACGCGACCCAAGTCGTATAACGCCGCAGCACTATTAAGGCTTGTCTGTTAGGATTTCGGCCCCGCGCGCGAAAACCTGAATCCAAGTTGATATTTCACGGAATTTTGACCGTTTCGTGTGGATCCTGTGCGCGCGGAATCGGTACAGCTACAAACAGCTACGCTGAACGCAGTGAACGTTAGAAAAATATTATCGGGGCATGCCGGCGTGCATCGCTCTTTGGGGGATTGATGGATCTTTGGACCGCCTTGCAGGCACTGATTCTTGGAGTTGTAGAGGGGCTGACGGAGTTTTTGCCCATTTCCAGTACCGGACACCAGATCATTGTTGCCGACTTGCTCGACTTCGGCGGCGAACGGGCCATGGCGTTCAACATCATTATTCAGCTCGGCGCGATCCTCGCGGTGGTCTGGGAATTTCGCCGCAAGATCCTCGACGTGGTGATTGGCTTGCCGACCCAGCCGAGTGCGCGACGCTTCACCGCCAACCTGCTGATCGCTTTCCTGCCGGCGGTGGTGTTGGGGGTGATTTTTGCCGACTTGATCCACCAATACCTGTTCAACCCGATCACCGTGGCGACCGCGTTGGTAATCGGCGGGGTGATCATGTTATGGGCCGAACGCCGCCAGCATGAAGTGCATGCCGAAACCGTTGACGAGATCACTTGGAAGGACGCGTTGAAGGTCGGTTTCGCCCAGTGCCTGGCGATGATTCCCGGCACCTCGCGCTCTGGCTCGACGATCATCGGCGGTCTGCTGTTCGGCCTGTCGCGCAAGACCGCCACCGAGTTCTCGTTCTTTCTGGCGATGCCGACCATGGTCGGCGCGGCGGTTTACTCCGGTTACAAGTATCGCCACCTGTTCGTGCCGGCAGATTTCCCGGTGTTCGCCATCGGCTTCATCACCGCGTTCATCTTCGCCATGATCGCCGTGCGCGGTCTGCTCAAGTTCATTGCCAGCCACAGCTACGCGGCATTCGCCTGGTATCGGATTGTCTTCGGTCTGGTGATTCTCGCAACCTGGCAGTTCGGCTGGGTCGACTGGTCGGCGGCCAAGCCATGAATGATTCACGCGCCCGTCGCCCGGACGGGCGCCCGTCCGGTGGCGGCGTTCAGCATCTGAAACTGAAACTGGCGGTATTGCTGATCGTCTGCGCATTGCCGGCATTCGGCGCGCTGTCGATGTGGCTGCGCGGGATCTCGCTGGTGCCGCTGACCGCCTATGGTGTGGTCAGCGTGTTGACGTTCTTCATGTACTGGGCGGACAAGCGCAAGGCCCGCGCCGATGCCTGGCGCACCCCGGAGAACATCCTGCACGCACTGGAACTGGCCGGCGGCTGGCCCGGCGCGCTGATCGCCCAGCAGGTGTTCCGGCACAAGACGCGCAAGGTGTCGTTTCAGATTCTGTTCTGGGCGATCGTGGCGTTGCACCAGGTGTTCTGGATTGATCAGCTGTTTCTCGGCTCGAACCTGCTTTCACTGTTCTAAATCACCACAAATCCCCTGTAGGAGTGAGCCTGCTCGCGATAGCGTCGTACCTGTCAAAGAGATGTCGACTGATACACCGCTATCGCGAGCAGGCTCACTCCTACAGGGATGGTGTCAAAGCAGTAATCCAACTTGGGTTTTCTTCGGCAGCTTGCTCACCACCAACTGATGCGATCGCGTCAGCAATCCGCGCAATTCCTCGGCGCCCAGCGGGTAGGGCGGGTGCATGATGATCCACTGTGCCCGCGCCAGATAAGGCGCCGGATGAATGCCCGGACGGTCGCAATGGCCGAGAAACAGATCCCTGTCGACCTTGAACGCCAACGAATCTCCGCGTAGCCCCTGCAAGGCGAACATCTTGTTGCCGGCGATCGAAAACACCCGCACGCCACCCCATTTGTAATCCTCCCGCGCGCCCGGCAAGGCCAGGCAGAAGGCCGCGACATCCGCTTCGTTCATCTTTCCCTTGGTCATAACAGTCGCTCCCCACACGCATTGAACGATTCGACCAGATGATCGATCCACGCCCGCACCGCCGGCATCACCCCGCGTCGATGCGGATACACCGCCTGCAACCAGCCACCAGGCAACGACCACTCGGGCAGCAATTGCACCAGCGCACCGCTCTCAAGATCGCCTTCGCAATACATCATCGGCAACAGGGTAAAACCTTGGCCGGCCAGCACACAGGCCTTGCGCACGATGAAGTCATCGATGCCCAGCCGCGCTTCCATGTTCAGTTCGACGCTGTGGCCCTGTTGATCGAGCAAGCGTACGTGCACCATGCGGTCGGCTTCCAGCGCGCCGAGTACCGGCAGGTTCTTCAGGTCTTGCGGGTGGGTGATTGTTTTGCCCTCGACAAATGCCGGGCTGGCCACCACCACCATTTGCGCCTGGCGCAGACGGCGGGTCACCAGCAACGGATCTTCATCGCCGAGTTCCCGCACGCGCAGCGCTACGTCGAACCCTTCTGCAACCAGATCCACCCGCCGATTGAGCAGCACCACCTCCAGTTGCACCTGAGGAAATTTGCCGAGGAACTCACTGATCACCCAGGGCAACATTTCTCGCGCCAGACCGGTTGGACACGACACGCGCAAGCGGCCGCGCGGCTCGCTGGACATGCTGGCGACAGCTTCGTCGGCCATTTCCGCTTCGAGCAGCATGGCCTGACAGTGACGCAGGTAACGTTCGCCGACAGCGGTCAGGTTCAACTGGCGGGTGGTGCGCTGCAGCAGGCGGGCGCCCAGACGCTCTTCAAGTTCGGCAATGCGCCGTGACAACCGTGACTTGGGAATGCCCAGCAAGCGCCCGGCCGCCGCGAAACCACCGGCCTCGACCACCTTGGCGAAATAGTAGAGATCGTTGAGATCCTGCATGAAAAGTCCACCGTTCTATCAGTGGGACGAACTATCGCATTGTAGGCGGCTAATCAGCTATTGGTTTCTTCCGTAGGATTGTCTCCATTCCGTCGCCGCCGGCGATTCTTTCCAGGAGATTCCACATGAAACTGCTGCACATCGATTCGAGCATTCTGGGCGACAACTCGGCTTCCCGTCAGTTGAGCAGCCAAGTCGTCAAAGCCTGGCAAGCCGCCGAGCCTGCTGCCGTCGTGACCTACCGCGACCTGGCCGCCGACGCCATCAGCCACTTCTCGTCGACCACCCTGGTCGCCGCCGGCACCACTGCTGAGCTGCGCAACGCCGCACAACAGCATGAAGCTGAACTGAGCGCTTCGACCCTGGCTGAATTCATCGCTGCTGACGCCGTCGTTATCGCCGCACCGATGTACAACTTCACCGTACCGACCCAGCTCAAGGCCTGGATCGACCGCGTCGCCGTTGCCGGCCAGACTTTCCGCTACACCGAAGCCGGCCCTGAAGGCCTGTGCGGTGGCAAGAAAGTGGTCATCGTCTCCACCGCCGGCGGGATTCATGCCGGTCAGGCGAGCGGCATTGCTCACGAAGAATACCTGAAGCTGGTTCTGGGCTTCCTCGGCATCACCGACATCGAAATCGTCCGTGCCGAAGGCCTGGCCTACGGTGATGAAGTGCGCAACAACGCGATGAGCGCTGCTCAGGCGAAGATCAGCGAGCAACTGTTCGCCGCTGCGTAAGCATTGCGTAAAGACCAGCTGCCGTTCAGGTAGTCTCTCAAAAAACTCTGTATTCTGGTTCTGCAAGGGCCAGATGCGGAGTTTTTTGTTTCTGACTGTTGCATAATCTGGCCCGGGTTATGCAGTCAAACGATCAACGTCTGAGTGCAACGCCGCGCCGGATCACCGAACCTCGGGGTTTCGGGCGTGTCGGAACACAAAGGATCTTTCGATTGAGTAACACAGGGTGGGCCATCCGATGATGCGTCTTTGTGCAACGTTACTGATTTGCCTGCTTGGCAGCCTCGGTTCAGTGCATGCCGCGCCCGGGCGACACCCTGTCTGGAGTGTCGGTTACCACGAGATGACATTCCTCGATCCGCTGGATCTGCAACCGATGCGCGCCATCGCCTTCTATCCCTCCAGCGACCGCGAACACACCAGCCTGCTTGAGGGTTACACCGTCGAGGCGGGTGCCGATACCAAGGTCGCCATCGGCCGCTTTCCGATGCTGATGCTGTCCCACGGCAACACCGGCACGCCCATCGCGCTGCATGACCTCGCCACCTCGCTGGCACGCAAGGGCTTTGTGGTGGTGGCGGTGATTCATCCCGGCGACAACTCCAGGGATCACAGCCGACTCGGCACCCTGAGCAATCTGTATGGGCGGCCGATCCAGATTTCCGAAGCGATCACCGCCACCCTCGGCGACCCGATGCTGTCGCCGTTCGTCAACGCCGATCAGGTCGGGGTGATCGGTTATTCGGCTGGCGGCGAGACCGCGCTGATCCTCTCTGGCGCGCAGCCGGACCTGGACCGCCTGCGCCGTTACTGCCAGGAGCGCCCGGACGACCGCGATGCCTGCAACACCCAGGGCGAGCTGATCGTCGATCGGGATGACTTGCAGCCTGTAGCCGATCCGCGCGTGCATGCGTTGTTGCTGATGGCGCCGCTGAGCCTGAAGTTCGGTCGTCACACCTTGGCGGATGTGCATGTGCCGGTGCTGCTCTACAGCGGCGATGGCGACAAGCTGGTGGCCTTCGACAAGAATGCCGCGGCGCTGGCGCGCAAGCTGCCGACTGCGCCGGACTTCAAATTGCTCGCCGGGGCAGGGCATTTCGTCTTTATGGCGCCGTGCAACGAAGAGCAGATTCGCGCAATGCCGGCGCTGTGTACCGACGCCGACGGTGTGGATCGCGAAGACATCCACCGCAATCTGATTTCCGAAGCCGGGCAGTTCTTCTCGCGCACGCTGGGCAAACCGAGCCGGGCGGGGATGCAGACCGCGGATCAGTGAGCGACTCAACTCCCCCCTGTGGGAGATGTATTTCAGTCTTGAAAACTTGCCCGGCGCTTGAGCAACAAGGTCAACCCCAGCCCGATCACCGACAACAGTGCCGCGCTGAAGAAAATCCACGAATACCCCAGGTTCAGCGCCACCGCCCCCATCAACGGCCCGGCAATCGCCAGCGCCAGATCGAAGAACACCGCGTAAGCCCCCAATCCCGAACCCCGGCTGGAATTGGGCACCTGCCTGATCGCCTCAACCCCCAGCGCCGGATACACCAGCGACAGGCCGAAACCGGCCAGCCCCGCACCGATCAGCGCGATCGCGGTGGACGGCGCCAGCCACAGCAGCACCAGTCCAACGGTTTCGATGCTCATGCAGGCAATCGCTGAGTTGAACCCGCCAAATCGACTGATGGCTGAAATGAACAGCAGCCGCGAGAGGATGAAGCACACGCCAAACACTGTCAGGCAGTACGCGGCGCCGCTCCAGCCCCGATTGAGGTAATAGAGGGTGATAAACGTGGTCAGCGTGCCGTAACCAATGGACGCCAGGCTCAAACTGGCGCCAAACGGTGCAATGCGCCCGAACACCGCCCAAAAAGGCAGCCGCTCGCCACGCACCACGGGCACCGAGGGTTTATTGCGGATCAGCACCAAAGCACCCGCCGCCAATACCGACAGGGCGATACCCAGGCTCGCGAAGCCGTAATCGGCGACCATCACCACGCCCAGTGGCGCGCCAATCGCAATCGCGCCATAGGAAGCAATGCCGTTCCAGCCGATCGACCTTGCCGTGTGTTCGGTGCCGAGCTGGCCCATGCACCAACTGATGGTGCCGACCCCGATCAAGCCCTGCGCGACCCCAAGCAACAGCCGTCCGGCGACCAGAATCAGCAGGCTCGGCAACGGGAAGTCCTGCAGCAGCGTCGACATCAGCGTCAGCAGCCCACTGAGCACAATCCCCGATAACCCGTAAACAATCGCGCGCTTGGTGCCGATGGTGTCCGACATGCGTCCGGCCATTGGCCGGCTGAGCAGCGTGGCCAGGTACTGCGAGCCGATGACCAGCCCCGCAATAATGGCGCTGAACCCCAGTTGTTCGTGCACATAGCCGGGCAGCACGGCAATCGGCAGGCCAATGCACAGGAAGGCAACAAAGGTGTAGAAAACGATGGAGACGATCTGCAAGGTGATCGCCATTGAGCTTTGCGGGGGCTGTTGCTGCGCAGACATGAGGACTCGTTCGCGGGCGGCGGCAGGAGAGTCGGCATCATGGCTTGGCGCTGGAATAAAAGGAAGCAGGCTAACTATTTTTCCTGGCTATCCCGATTGTTGCTGATGGCCTCATCGCGAGCAGGCTCACTCCCACAGTTGAAACGCGTCCTCCTGTAGGAGTGAGCCTGCTCGCGATGGTGTCGGTACCCGTATAGATACTGGGCTCTGGAATGCAAAAAGCCCCGTCACATGGACAGGGCCTTAGCTTGAAGCTGGCAGCTCAATACTCGCAGCTGTTCTTAGAACACCACACCCTGACTACGCAGGTAGTCATCGTAAGTGCCGCTGAAGTCGGTCACGCCATCCGGGCTCAGCTCGATGATGCGCGTGGCCAGGGACGATACGAACTCACGGTCGTGGCTGACGAAGATCAGCGTGCCCGGGTAGTTTTCCAAAGCCAGGTTCAGCGCCTCGATCGACTCCATGTCCAGGTGGTTGGTCGGTTCGTCCATCACCAGTACGTTCGGCTTTTGCAGGATCAGCTTGCCGAACAGCATGCGACCTTGCTCACCACCGGAAATCACTTTGACCGACTTGAGGATCTCGTCGTTGGAGAACAGCATGCGGCCCAAAGTGCCGCGAATCATCTGCTCGCCCTGCGTCCACTGACCCATCCAGTCGAACAGCGTCACGTCGTCTTCGAAGTCGTGCGCGTGGTCCTGAGCGTAGTAGCCCAGTTCTGCGGCGTCGGTCCACTTGACGCTACCGGCATCCGGCGTCAGTTCGTTGACCAGGGTGCGCAGCAGGGTGGTCTTGCCAATACCGTTCGGGCCGATGATCGCCACGCGCTCGCCAGCTTCAACCTGGAAGCTGAAGTCTTTGAACAACGGCTTGCCGTCGAAACCTTTGGCCATCTTTTCAACCATGACCGCCTGACGGTGCAGCTTCTTGTTCTGTTCGAAACGAATGAACGGGCTGACACGGCTGGAAGGCTTGACCTCGGCCAACTGGATCTTGTCGATCGCCTTGGCACGGGAAGTAGCCTGCTTGGCTTTCGAGGCGTTGGCCGAGAAGCGGCTGACGAACGATTGCAGCTCGGTAATCTGCGCTTTCTTCTTGGCGTTGTCCGACAGCAGTTGCTCGCGGGACTGGGTCGCCACGGTCATGTACTCGTCGTAGTTGCCCGGGAACAGACGCAGCTCGCCGTAATCCAGGTCAGCCATGTGCGTGCACACGCTGTTCAGGAAGTGACGGTCGTGAGAGATGATGATCATCAGGCTGTTGCGCTGGGTCAGGACGTTTTCCAGCCAGCGAATAGTGTTGATGTCCAGGTGGTTGGTCGGTTCGTCGAGCAGCAGCACTTCCGGATCGGAGAACAGTGCCTGCGCCAGCAACACGCGCAGCTTCCAGCCTGGCGAGACTTCGCTCATCGGGCCGAAGTGTTGCTCGATGCCGATACCCAGGCCCAGCAACAGTTCACCGGCGCGGGATTCGGCGGTGTAGCCGTCCATCTCGGCGAATTCGGTTTCCAGCTCGGCCACGGCCATGCCGTCTTCTTCCGACATTTCTGCCAGCGAGTAGATACGGTCGCGTTCGGCCTTGACCTTCCACAGCTCTTCGTGACCCATGATCACGGTGTCGATCACGGTGAATTCTTCGTAGGCGAACTGGTCCTGGCGCAGCTTGCCCAGGCGCACGTTCGGCTCGAGCATGACCTGACCGCCGGACGGATCGAGGTCGCCGCCGAGGATTTTCATGAAGGTCGACTTGCCGCAACCGTTGGCGCCGATCAGACCATAGCGGTTGCCCGCGCCGAATTTGACCGAAACGTTTTCGAACAGCGGCTTGGCGCCGAACTGCATCGTGATGTTAGCTGTAGAAATCAAGAGTTTTTCCTGCGAAGCATTCTGAGTAGCGAGGGTGCGGCCGGAGCGCTTGGCCCGAGTCAAAGTGCGCTGAGGCGGGGAGAGTCCCGGCATCAACCAAGGGGGGCGCGTAAAGTTTGGCGGCGATTGTACTGGTCTGGCTCTTTAAACGATAGGGCGATGATGCCGCGCCTGCTGTTTGGCAGATTCAGCGGACAGTTTTTCACAGATGAGGTTCACTATTGGTTACAAAGTATGGCTAAAATGCCATCCAATTACCCAATAGCCGCTAACGGCATGGGCTCAAGGAAGTGCCACCGGGACAGTATTCGTATTCATGCCACTGCATCAGACCCTGGGCCTCCGGCCGGCAGGCGCGCAGTTTGTTCACTTTTGACGTGTGACGATTTCCGTGAAACTCATCATTGCCGCTATTTATGTCATTTCGATTGCATACGTTCACCTTCGTGGTCGTGTGCGTCACAAACTGGGCCGTCAACTGAGCGATCACTCGACGTTTCTGGCGCCTATCAATTGCTTCCTGTACCTGTTTTCGAAGAAACCGAACAAACCGTATCTCGATCCTTGCGAGTTTCCTGACCTGAGTCCGTTGCAGGCGCACTGGGAAGAAATCCGTCAGGAAGGGCAGGATCTGCTGCGCGCCGGTGAGATCAAGCGTTCGAATCAGTACGATGACGTCGGTTTCAACTCATTCTTCAAAAGTGGCTGGAAACGTTTCTACCTCAAGTGGTACGGCGAGAGCCATCCGTCGGCAATGAAGCTGTGCCCGCGCACCACCGAGCTGGTGCAGAGCATCGGTTCGATCAAGGCGGCGATGTTCGCCGAGCTGCCACCGGGGTCGAAACTGGTGCGTCACCGAGATCCTTATGCCGGCTCCTATCGTTACCACCTGGGGCTGGATACGCCGAACGATGCGGGTTGCTACATCAATGTCGACGGCGAGAGCTACCACTGGCGCGACGGCGAAGCGGTGATGTTCGATGAGACCTATATCCACTACGCCGAAAACACCACGGACAAGAACCGCATCATCCTGTTCTGCGACATCGAGCGGCCGATGAAATATCGCTGGGCGGCGGCGTTCAACGCCTGGTTCAGCCGCACCGTGATGTCGGCGGCCGGTGCGCCGAACGATGCGGGCGACCGTACCGGCGGGATCAACCGCCTGTTTACCAAAATCTACAAAGTCCGCCTGCGTGGCAAAGAGCTGAAAAAGCGTAATCGCGCGCGTTACTACATGGAAAAGTGGGCGATCTTCGGCGGTCTGCTGGCGGTGTTCATTCTGATCTGAGGCCATCGCCAACAGGTTGGCTTCCACAGGCGATGTGTAATTCTGGGGGCTCCCTTCAGAACGAAATGCATTCCAAATGTGGGAGCGAGCCTGCTCGCGAAAAGTCTCTCAAAGCCAACCTGTCAGCTTCCTGACAGGAACCGCATCTGATTATTCCCCAGAAGCTTTTTTGGTCTTCCTCGCCGGCGCAGCCTTGCCGGCAGGCTTGGCTTTCGCCTTCGACCTGGCCGGGGCTTTGCCACCCAGGCTGCGCTTAAGCAGTTCGGTCAAATCGATGACATCCGCCGTTTTGCGCTCTTCCTCACCACCGACCGTCTCGACATCCTCGATCTTGCCTTCATGGGCCTTTTTCTCGACCAGGGCCATGATCTTGTCTTCGAATTCATCCTTGTAGTCCTCAGGACTCCATTCGCCGCTCATGTCCTGTACCAGGCGCCTGGCCATATCCAGTTCGCCCTTGGCCAGTTGCGGCTTGGTCACTTCGCTGCCCAACTCCAGCTCGTCCAGCCCGCGCACTTCCTGCGGCCAGCGCAGTTTGACCAGCACCAGCGCCGATTCCAGCGGCATCAGCGCCGCGAGATATTGCCGGGTGTGCAGAACGACGCGGGCGAGGGCGACCTTGTTGGTTTTACTCAGGGTTTCACGCAGTAATGCGTAGACCTTGCCACCGCGCTTGTCCGGGGCGAGGTAGTAGGGCGTGTCGATGTTTTGCAGGGGAATCTGTTCGGCGTCGACAAACGAAAAGATGTCGATGGTCTGGGTCGACACTGGGTGCGCCGAACGGATTTCCTCCTCGCTGAGCACCACGTAGCGCCCCTTTTCATAGGCCACGCCTTTGACGATGTGCTCTTTGGTGACCTCCTTGCCGGTGACCTTGTTTACCCGTTTATAGCCCACCGGGTCCATGCTGCGGCTGTCCAGCCAGTCGAAGTCCACGCCGTGGGAGGAGGTTGCCGATACCAGCGCGACGGGGATGTGTACCAATCCGAAACTGATCGCGCCTTTCCAGATTGCCCGAGCCATAGTGAGATCTCCGAGTGATGATCAGGTGACCTGCGGCGCGTGGCGAAAGTTTCCAGTGATTGCGCAGGACTCAAGGGTTCTGGTCAAGCCGTGTTACATGTTGTTTAACGCCCATGGGTTAACAAATCCGAACCGGCGGCGTAGCGTGGACTCCAAGGCTCTATTCCCTGTGCATCGTGAGGCCGCCCATGAACCGAATTCCGCTAGGCATCATCGTTCTGCTCCTCGGGGCCGGTCTGGCGCACGCCGACATCGCGGCACCGCCCCCGTCGTTGTTGCTGGCACAAAGTCCCACGGGTACCAACAACAACCCCTACAACAGCCCGATCCGTCGGGCCAATCCCAACAGCATGCAGGGCACACAGCCCAATGCACCGGCGATTCGCGGGCCGAACACGGCGCCTGTGCCCAGTTCACCCACTGTCGGTAACGGCGGCATCGGCAATGGCCAGCAGCAACGTTCGGTGCCGAGCACACCGCCGAAATTCATTCCCAACCCACCTCCACGAGACGCAGACAGCAACCGTTGAACGGCAGGACTGAGCGCCTGTCAGCCTTTCAAACGAACAAAAGGAATCGTGCATGTTGCGTAAAACCCTTCTAGCCACGCTGTGCGCCGGCGCGCTGATCAGCGCGCCAGCCTTCGCCGTCGCCCCCAAAGAGCTGCAAAGCGAGCAGGGCACCCTTGAAGTCACGACGATTACTCAAAACCTCGAGCATCCATGGGCGCTGGCGTTTCTGCCGGACGGCCAGGGCATGCTGGTGACCGAGCGCCCGGGCAACCTGCGGGTGATTGGCGCCGATGGCAAGCGTTCGGAACCCATCAGTGGCGTGCCGAAAGTCTGGGCCAAGGGCCAGGGTGGTTTGCTCGACGTGGTGCTGTCGCCGGACTTCAAGCAGGATCGGCTGGTTTACCTGTCGTACGCGGAGGGCGGTGGCGCCGGGGACAAGGCCGGAACGGCAGTGGGCCGTGGACGGCTGTCGGACGACCTGCGGACCTTGAAAGACTTCAAAGTGATCTTCCGTCAGGAGCCGAAGCTCTCGACCGGTAATCACTTCGGCTCACGGCTGGTATTCGACCGCGACGGTTACCTGTTCATCACCCTCGGCGAAAACAACGACCGGCCGACCGCGCAGGACCTCGACAAATTGCAGGGCAAAGTGGTGCGAATCTTCCCCGATGGCAGGGTGCCGGATGACAACCCGTTCGTGGGCCAGTCTGGCGTACGTCCGGAAATCTGGTCCTACGGCCATCGTAACCCGCAAGGCGCGGCACTCAACCCGTGGAACGGCACACTCTGGGAGAACGAGCACGGCCCCCATGGTGGCGATGAGGTGAACATCATCGAGCGCGGCAAGAATTACGGTTGGCCGCTGGCGACCCACGGCATCAACTACTCGCTGCAACCGATTCCGGAAGCCAAGGGCAAAAGCGTCGAGGGCGCCGTCGATCCGCACCATGTGTGGGAGAAATCCCCCGGCGTTACCGGCATGGCGTTCTACGACGCTGATCGCTTCAAGCCTTGGCAGCAGAATCTGTTCATCGGCGCATTGGTCAGTCAGGAGCTGATCCGCTTGCAGTTTGACGGCGACAAGGTGGTGCATGAGGAGCGGTTGCTGGGGGGCCTGAAACAGCGGATTCGTGACGTGCGACAGGGGCCGGATGGTTATCTGTATGTGCTGACGGATGAGGACAATGGTTCGTTGTACAAGGTCGGCCTGAAGTAACCTTCGTTATGGCAGGCGGATAGTCCAGTGGTGAGGGGGGCTTGCCCCCCGTTCGCCTGCGAAGCAGGCGTAGTTAAAACGGGGGCCGCTCTGCGACCCAGCGAGGGCAAGCCCCCTCGTCACAGGTGTCTGGGCACCAAGACTTACCGAGGTGACAAAACCACCGCCGCGCGCAATTTTCCTCGCCCAAACCGGCTCATCTTCTCAAACTCCCCATGGCTGACCGGCACATGCTGGCAGTCCATGGGCTGGCGATGCTGGCTGTGATCGACGTCGGGGTCGTGCAGGTACACAAAGTCCTCGTCGCAGTCGGTCACCACCACCCAATGTGGTGACTTGGAGCGGGTCAGGCGGTAGCTGCTGATCAGCACCAGAGGCTGACCACCCGTCTTCAGCAGGCGCGGCAGATCCAGATGGGTGTCGATCATGCGTTCGATGTCGGTCTCCTGCAGTTGCGCGGTGAACTCCTCATGTACCAGGCGCATGACATCTTTTTTATGCTCATCGCGCACGCCATCGAGAAACAACGGCCCGGCCATACTCAATTGCAGACGCACGCGCAAACCCCGGCGCCATGCCGCCAGTGCCAACCCTTGTGGGCTGCAGCCACCGTGGCCAGAGGTCATGAACACCGTGGTCGCTTCTCGCCAGAGTTGCAGTTCCTCGCGCCGCTCCAGCAAACGCCCGGGTTGCAGCGCCCCCATGGCCATCAACAGGCATGCCGGGCCGCAGGTGAACTCGGTGGTTTGCGGGTAGTAGGGCACCTTGATGCTGCGTGAATCACGGTGTTGAACAATGCGTTTTTCCAGGCGCAGCGCGTCGGCATGGTCTTCGTAGTAATCGTGAATCAGCGCAAAACGCCGATAGCTGTTGCGCTCGTACAAGGCAATCGCGGTGGGGTTGTCTATGCGCACTTCCAGGCGCAGGTACGCGCAATCGTGCTCAACCGCGCGGGCCTCGATGCGTTGCAGTAATTGGTTACCCAAACCGATGCCGCGCGCTTCACCAGCAATGGCGATGGAATACAGCCGCGCCAGCGAGGTGCCGCGATGAAACAGCACCAGTGCGTAGCCGAGCAGTTGACCGGCATGTTCGGCGACCAGCAACTGCGCATGGGCGCGGGTGATCATCCATTGAAAGCTACGGCTGGTCAGCCGGTCCGTGGTGAAACATTGCATTTCCAGGGCCAGCAGCGCCGGCAGATCTTCAACTACCGCCAAACGAAAAACAGCCTTCATATGACCACCGTAAAAGTTGCGTAACGAAACGGGACTTTCGAAAAACTTCGTGCTTAATAGAAATGGTCTTGTTCTCCAACGGATCAATCTCTATGTCAGCGGTACAGGGTCATTGGCGCGAAGTATCCGAGCAAAGTTTGCCGGCGGCAACTATTTTAAATCCAGCCATCAGAACTTCCGGTCAAGTGTTGATCATCGTCGAACGCAAGGAAGACTGGGCCTCATACTTTCCCAGCGAGGACATCGTCACCGCGCAGGAATACCTTGAGCAAATCCGTGACAGCGAGCCGGGCAAGCGCGTGCAGGTGATCAATCTGTGCCGCAGTTACAAGTACCTGGGGCACGGTTACTACTGCTCGCTGCTGGCTGAAGCACGTGGGCACAAGGTGATTCCATCGGTGCGCACCATCAGCGAACTGACCAGAAAATCACTGTACGGCCTGGCACTGGATGACCTGGATAAAACCCTGGAAAAAGCCCTGAGTCATCACCTGTATAGCGATACCGAAGGTTTCACCCTGACACTTTACTTCGGCACGACGCATATCGAGCCGCTGCAGGATTTGGCTCGACAGTTGTTTGAAGTGTTCCCGTGTCCGATTTTGTTAGTTGAATTTCGCCGAACTAACGGTTGGCACATCGAAGGCATTAAGTCTGGCGCCTTGCACAAGTTGCGTGACGATCAGGAAGATCAATTCGCCAATGCGCTGGACGGTTTCAGCCGTAAAGTCTGGCGGGTGCCACGCTCGCCACAAGTGGCGCGTTATGACCTGGCAATCCTGCACGATCCGCAGGAGGCCTTGCCACCATCAAACGCCAAGGCACTGGAGAATTTCGTCCGGGTCGGCAAGCGCATGGGTATCGATGTCGAGCTGATCGAGCGCAAGGATTATGCGCGCCTGGCCGAATACGACGGCTTGCTGATCCGCGAGACCACCAGCGTCGACAACCACACCTATCGCTTCGCCAAGAAAGCTGAAAGTGAAGGGCTAGTGGTGATGGATGACCCGACGTCGATCCTGCGTTGCACCAACAAGGTCTACCTGACCGATCTGCTCAACAGCCATCAACTGGGCATGCCGGCCACCGAAATTCTCTACAAGGAACGACCGGAAGACTTTGAACGGGTCGGCGAACGCCTGGGGTTTCCGCTGGTGCTGAAGATCCCCGACGGCTGCTTTTCCCGTGGGGTAATCAAGGTCGAAAGCCAGCAGGCGCTGCTTGAAGCCACCGCCGAACTGTTCGAACACTCGGTGTTGCTGCTGGCGCAGGAGTTTTTCTACACCGAATACGACTGGCGCATCGGCGTGCTCAACCGCAAACCGATCTTTGCCTGCCAATACTTCATGTCCAAGGGCCACTGGCAAATCTACAACCACAAGGCCAAGGGCCAGGACATCAACGGCGAGTGCCGCACCCTGGCCGTTCACGAAGCGCCGCGAGCGGTGGTGGAACTGGCGGTGAAGACCGCCAACCTGATTGGCGATGGCCTCTACGGCGTGGACCTGAAACAGGCCGGCGACAAAGTGGTGGTGATCGAGGTCAACGACAACCCGAACCTCGACGCCGGCATCGAAGACGCCTATTTGCAGGACGATCTGTATTCACTGGTGCTGGAAGAGTTCGTGCGACGGCTGGAGCTCAAACGTCGCGGCCAGGCCTGGTGAAGCGCCGATGATCAGCAGTTTTGCATTGAGTCATGGCGCGTTGCAGCGGGTCGAGCGGCTGGATGCCGAGGTGATGCTGTTCAGTAATCCCGATGCTGGCGAGCGCGACTTGCTCCACCGCCACTACAAGGTCGACGAACACGCGCTGGCCTCGGCGTTGGACCCGGATGAGGTCTCGCGAATCGAGTTCCATCCCGACCACTTGTTTCTGATCTGGAAGCGCCCGGAAAATTATTCAGGCGGTGGCAGCCTGGCGTTTGAAGTGTCGTCCTGCGGCCTGTTGTTTTCGCCCGGCCAGTTGCTGGTGATCGCCACTGACGACACGCCGCTGCACGGCATTGGCACGCGCCAGCCGCTCAATGCGCCGCTGGATGTGTTGCTCGATTTGCTGTTCAACAACATCCACCACTACCTCGGCCACCTGAAGGTGATCAAACTGGTAGCCCGTGAGCTTCAACAGAAGTTCAACGCCTCGATGCAGAACCAGCATCTGGTGCAAATGTTCAACCTCAGCGAAAGCCTGATCTATTACATCAACGCGCTGCATAGCAACGGCGCGGTGCTGACGCGGCTGCGCAATCATGCCGATAAACAGCATTTCGGCGGTGAAGCGATCGGGCTGATCGACGACCTGATCATCGAAAACAACCAGTGCTACAAGCAGGCGGAAATCTACTCCACGGTGTTTTCCGGGCTGATCGATGCGCGCGGCAACTTGATGAACAACAGCATGAACAACCTGCTGCGTAAACTGACGTTGATCAACGTGGTGTTTCTGCCGTTGAACCTGATCGCCAGCATTGGCGGGATGTCGGAGTTCAGCATGATGACGGCAGGCACGCCGTGGTGGATCTCGTACCCGGTGTTTCTGCTGGTGATGCTGTTGGGGGCGGGGGGGATGTTGTTTGGGCTGCGGCGGTTGGCCAAGTGATTAATCGGTGCCTGAGCTGACGCCTTCGCGAGCAAGCCCGCTCCCACATTGGATCTGTGTCTGACGCATAACCCCTGTGGGAGCGGGCTTGCTCGCGAAAGCTATTTCAGCAGCACTGGAGCTCGGGATCAGTTGCCACATTGGATCTGTGTCTGACGCATAACCCCTGTGGGAGCGGGCTTGCTCGCGAAAGCTATTTCGGCAGCACTGGAGCTCGGGATCAGCTGCCACATTGGATCTGTGTCTGACGCATAACCCCTGTGGGAGCGGGCTTGCTCTCGAAAGCTATTTCAGCAGCACTGGAGCTCGGGATCAGCTGCCACATTGGATCTGTGTCTGGCGCATAACCTCTGTGGGATCAGGCTTGCTCGCGAAAGCTATTTCAGCAGCACTGGAGCTCGGGATCAACTGCCACATTGGATCTGTGTCTGACGCATAACCCCTGTGGGAGCGGGCTTGCTCGCGAAAGCTATTTCGGCAGCACTGGAGCTCGGGATCAGCTGCCACATTGGATCTGTGTCTGACGCATAACCCCTGTGGGAGCGGGCTTGCTCGCGAAAGCTATTTCAGCAGCACTGGAGGCTCGGGATCAGCTCGCTGGATCCGCCACAACCACCTTTGTGCGCTCCCGAACTCCACGTACCACCAGATACAACAAAGGCCCAATCGACACAAACACCGCCGTCAGCAGCAAATACGGCACCACCGACCACACAGACATCCCCCGCGACCGCGCATCCTTGACCATCCACACCCCGGCCAGCGTCGCCAGCAGATACAGATCAATCACCACCTGCGCCGTATCCGGACGCGACATCAGGCTGATGCCGAAGTCGATCAACGACTGTTCGGCCTGGAGCATCACCGACACGGTATAGCCGGTAAACGCAATCAACGCAGTGAGGGGCAGGGCGACAGACATCATGCATTCCTTCCTTGGGGTGATGAGCAGAATTGCCAGCCTATAGCGCCATCGCCAAATAAGCCATTGACGCGCGCACCGCCGTCGGGCTAATTTCAGGCCCATGACTTCCACCGTATTGCGCTGCCAGCCAAGCATTATTACCGCCATTCCTCATTTGGCGGGCTAGCTCACGACTGCAGCACCCAACCCGCCCTAGAGGCGGGTTTTTACTTTCTGTCTCCGGGGTTTTGATCAAAACGTCAGGAGACGACCATGCCGCACAGCCCCGACCAGCAAGCCCTGCTTGAGCAGTACGTGAAAAAGATCCTGGCCGCGCCGGTCTACGACATTGCCGTACGCACGCCGTTGCAAGCGGCGCCGGCACTGTCCGAGATGCTGGGCAACCGGATCCTGCTCAAGCGCGAAGACCTGCAGCCGACGTTTTCCTTCAAGATCCGTGGCGCCTACAACAGGCTGGTCCAGTTGAGCGATGCGCAGAAAGCATGCGGGGTGATCACCGCATCGGCGGGCAATCATGCCCAGGGCGTGGCGCTGGCGGCGCGGGAACTGGGGATCGCCGCGACCATCGTCATGCCCTCGACCACCCCCGAACTGAAAGTGCTCGGGGTGCGAAGTCGTGGCGCCGAAGCGCTGCTGCATGGCGAGAGTTTTCCATTTGCCCTGGCCCATGCGCTGCAACTGGCCGAGCAAACCGGGCGCACCTTTGTCTCGCCGTTCGACGACCCGGACGTGATCGCCGGCCAAGGCACGGTGGCCATGGAAATCCTGCGTCAGCATCAGGGTTCGCTGGATGCGATCTTCGTTCCGGTGGGCGGTGGCGGCTTCATCGCCGGCATCGCGGCGTACGTCAAATACCTGCGGCCGGAAGTGCGCATCATCGGTGTCGAATCGGAGCACTCGGCCTGCCTGAAGGCGGCGCTGCAAGCGGATGAACGGGTGGTGCTGCCCAACGTCGGGACGTTCGCCGATGGCGTGGCGGTGGCGCAGATCGGCGCTTATGGATTTGAAGTGTGCAGGTTTTGCGTGGACGAGGTGGTCACCGTCAGCAATGACGACCTCTGCGCCGCGATCAAGAATATCTACGACGATACCCGCTCGATCACCGAACCTTCCGGTGCGTTGGCGGTGGCCGGGATCAAACAGTACGTGGCCCGCACCGGTGTTCGGGAGCAGACCTTCGTCGCGATCGACTCCGGCGCCAACATCAATTTTGACAGCCTGCGTCACGTCGCCGAGCGCGCCGCAGTGTGTGGCGTCCCGGCGTGACAACGCTCAGGGCAGCAGTGGGCGCAGGAAACTGCGCTCGTAGCTGACGATGAACTTCTTCTGCACCAGTGATTCCACCAGCGCCGTGCTTTGCGGGTCGGTCAGCGCGATGTGCCGGTAGCTTTCGTAATCGGCCAGCGATGGAAAGCTGAACAGGCAATAAGCGATGTTGCTCGCGCCCTCGGAGGGCAGGAAGTAGCCGTGATGAGTGCCGCCCAACCGCTCGACGATGTCCAGCCAGGCCTTGGCGTAGGCCTCGAATTCGGTCAGTTGGTATGGATCGATCACGTATCGCACATGGCAGGTAATCACGTTTGGGCCCCCCGGTTCAGGTCATTCCGCGATGGCGGTGCCGACCTTGTCCGATGCCGACCAGATGCGGTAGCGCACCTCGACGTCTTTGGGGGCGTAAATCACCAGCGGCAGCTTGCTGTTGTAACGCAGCATGAAGCCGTCACCGACCACCGGGACAAAGGCGCGTTTCTTTTGGGAGCCAGGCGGGCAGGCCATCAGGGTGCTCATCGGGCCGATGACTTTTTCCAGGCGGTAGAACGGGTAGCCCCAGCCTTCGAGGTTTTTCTCGTCCAGAGCGCCGCCCAGTCGCTGGCGATTGCAGTCGACTTCCAGGGTTTTGCCGGCGAGGACTTCAACCTGGAAGTTCTCTTCCTGATCCTGCTTGGGCAGGTAGATGACCTGGCGGGTAAAGCCGTTTTCCGCCTTGGGATACGGCGCGACATCTTCGAGCTTGGCCGCGTGGGCGAGGGTGGACAGGCCGGCAACGAGCAGACCGATTGTCGCGCGAGCGCGTAAAGAACCCATGGAAGCCTCCTGGCGGGTGTAGGGTGGATGACGGGCATTCTCACTGTCATCAGCGATGAATGCAAACCGGCGTCGACTTGCAAATTGCAGTGCGCAAGCGGGTTCATCTTGCATTTTGCAACTGGCCAACCACTGGCCACAGCGCCAAGTGCTTGATTTATCGAGGGTCAAAACAACCCGATGAAAGGCACGCTTTATGCGTCTATTTGGTGCGGCGCACCGGGTTCGGGCGCCTACACTCCATGAGGCATTTCGCAGTACAACCGTTTGCCGCACCAGGGAATCAGCGGGGACACACCCGCGCAGGGGCAGAAAAAGCGGTCAACGTGAAGAGTTGATTGGCAGTTTCATTAATAAGGAGAGGTTCATCATGTTTCTGTCTGCCTTGGAACTACGCAATATCATTGAAAGCAGTTTTCTGCCTAAACGCTGCCAGTGCACGCTGTCGCCAGACTTGTCGATGACGGTCAAGGTATTCGGCGACCACCAGACTGACCAGGTTGATCTACACGTCAGCGGTATCGACGCCAGCCATTTGAATGGCTGTCGCGAAATCAACGACTTGATCGCCGGCCTGCGTTCGGACCTGGCGCAACAAACCATGCCAAACCATTACAGCCCGAGATCCAGAGCGGTTTAACTCACGGTTTCACCCAGTTCGACCGTCACGCGCCGGGCCTGCACAAAGCCAAGGCCCAGCGCGAACTCGACCAGCACCGCGAGCAGAATCCCGGGGCCGGCATGGCCGTTCAGCCACTCGCTGAAACCTAATACCGCCAAACCAAAACAACCGACGATAAACCCGTTGCTCAGGGCGTTGCGGCCCAGCGACGGCGGCGCGTTGCGCACCAGATAGAACATCACCCCCAACGCCGCAAACAGCACCGCGCTGCGCCGCGCGACAAACCCGGCAGCGCTCGAATACTCGATGCTCCAGATCGCCAGCAATACCTCCGGGAAAAAGCCCCAGACCAGCGCCAGCACAAAACACAACGAAGAAGTGATGATCGACAACGTGCGAAACGACAACTGCATGGCGAGTCCTTGCGGCAGTAAGAAGAAGGCCCCGAGCATAACCCGCGAGCCCTCCAGCGCCTACCGCAACGCCGCAAATCAGAGCCTTCTGTCAGTTCTGGTCGCTGCAGGCATCAGACATTTTCCGGTAGGTGATTTCCTCCGGCTTGCCGGCATTGTCGACGTACTTCATGTCAGCAGTAACGACTTTGCACTGACGAGTGGGTTGCTCGGTCATGGAGATCACTTTGTTCACATGCAACGGCATGCCGTACTGATAGGGAACCGGCTTGGTTGCAGCGGTGGTGTCATTGGCCTGAGCCAGCCCCGCGAAGGCGGTGCAGGCGAGGGCGGAGGTGAGCAACAGCGTGCGAATGTTCATGAATCGGACTCCCGTGCGACGGAATGAGCGTTCGGCGCAATACGGCCAAACCTGCCGCACTCGGCGCCAGCCAAGGGCTGAGGTGTGCGGTTCAGTACAGTTTTGGACTGCGGCGTTAAGCGATGGTTAACCTGGCTGAACGCCGGCTGTCTGGCAGAGGGGTGATTTCTCGAAGGGTAGGGCTGAAACCTCGAAGCAGCCAATGCTGGCACCCGTCGGGGCAATGACAGATACCGCAAGCAACCCTCGGATGTGCACGCGGTTAAAGTTTAAGCCTGATGAGCTTTTCACCACGAGCGCTCACTGGAAACGGAAGCTCATCGGTCTCCTGATAAGCCTCGTTTTTGCCGTAACGCAGGTACTTGTGTGAACTTTCATGGCCGACGTTCAAGAAAATCACCTGTGTGCCTTGAGTGCTCAGCCATATCCAGCCTGGACGGTTCCTTTCGGCAAAACTGATCCGGTTGACCTTTCGCTCGGCCGCATCGTAGTAAAACAAAAGTCCCTGAATGTAGTTGGACGTGAATTCACCCGAGACGACGAGCGCGTTCGAGTGCTTATCGAGAGCCACGCACTTCCAGTGAACATCACTACCGCGAGAGGCATCCGAATCCTCGTACAGGAACTGGAGTCCGTGAGCTTCACGCACTTTGTAAACACTCGAGCCGCTGAACGCATCACCACGCAGCAGAGAAATCCGGTGGTCAGCAGCCAGATCACAGCGAGTCAACGTCGAGAACGGCACCGGCGTCGCCCAGACTTGAAAGCACAGTGTCGTAAGGGTTATCCCGGCCAGGCAGCGCTTGAAAAGTCGCATCATTCAGTGCACACGCCGTGGTCGAAAGGAACACGGCGGTCTCACCACCGAGGTTCCGTCCGCCAATTCGAACGACACATCTGGCGCATTTTTTACAAGCTTGTCCAGTTTATTCATTTTCCAATCTCAATGTGCTTCGATGCGGTACACCAGACCGTGGATCTGGCCTTGCCGGTGGCGCCGAAGGTCAGGATGCCGGGTTTGTGCGTCAGCGATCGATAAACCTCACCTACCGTATGGCCGTGGTATGAAGTCATGTATCCGAATCGGATACATGCTCCACTTGAGTTCTTACCCCAAACCAGCGTAGCAAGGCTTCAGGTTCAAACTGAAAGGCTGCGTTCGCGCTCTAAATCAATCAGCCTTGTGGTTGGGCCTGTAGTGGTCAACTAATCCCAGCCTCGACAAATTGCGCCGTACCGACCTTCACTTCACATGCTGCGTCACGCCCACCGTCAAGTGATCATCCGCCCGCATTTCACTGACACGATCCAAATGGGTAATCCGGTGCTCTTCCTCTTCGCACAGGCGCTGAATGAAGTGCAGGTCGGACTCGTCGTACTGCACGCAGTAATCGCGCTGCGGGTACTCGGCGTTGAGCTGGAAACTATAGGCGTCGGCGAGGATGCGGCGATTCGCAATGACTTGGGCAGCAAATGTTGACGCTTGCCTGTAGTGGCAGGATGGAACGGGAGTCCGACGAGACTCCCTCCTGCAATCAGGCGCCATCACTTTATTTACATCAAGCCGTAGCCCTGATAGTCGCTGATGGAATTTGTGCCAAACGCTCAGATTTCTGATTTTCACTGTGCGCAGCCCAGCGATCGATATGGATTTGCAATTCCGGAAGTGCAGTGCAATCACCATAAATATCAGCCAGCGTCAGTGTGGTGGTGCTCAGGCGTGTAATCGTCGTGATTGTTCCTTTGAGCGCATCCAATTCCTTTTGATTGTGCTCGATCGCTTGCCTGATTGCTTTTTGACGTTCCTGAAGATCCGACATTGTTGCGCGGCGTTGGAATGCAGTCGCGCGATCTTGTGGCCGGCTTTCAATCATTCCCCCCGGAAACTCCTTGTCCGCCGCAATCTGCCACTGTTCCAATTGGGTACGGTAGGTTTCAACTTCGAGTTTTAACCGGTCGGATTCGGTCGCACTGATGATGTAGCCGCCGGTTTTCTCCGTCTCTTGCCAGCGACGTATCGTTGCCCAACATGCCGGAATATAACCGTCGAGCATTTTGTGATCGCCGCCGTTGGCCGCCTGAACCAGGAACTGCTTGCGATCCGGCGTATCGTTGTTTTTCAACTGTGCGACGCAGCGAGCCATGGCCGCTTCTTCATATCCTTCGCAGCCGGGTGTCCATAACACAGAGGAGAGCACTCGCCCGGGCAATTGCACAGGCATGAAATAACGCTGTTCACCGTGGTGCCAATAAGGCTTACCGCCAAAGCGTGTCATCCCGGCGGCCATCACCAGTCCTCCGGCAGCTGGCGTCAGAACGCCCGAGACGGTTGCAGCGAGACCGGTAATCCAAATCGGTTTTTTTGTATCCATCCATCCCGCTGGAACGCTGGGTACAGGGTCATTTTGGTTAACGATTCGGTGATGAACCAGCCCTTTTGCCGACTCGACGAATTCTTTGTCGCCAGCACGGGGGGAGCCGAAGGTATAGAGAATGACGTCGCTGGTTATTTCGCGGTATAGCCAATCAGAGAGCAATAAGGCAATAGCGCCGCCGAGGCTGTGGCCGCAGACGATGATTTTTTGGTTAGTGCGGAAACGGCGAATATAGTTATCAATGAATGGTTTCAGCGCCATGAAGGACTCATAAAAACCTTGGTGTGCCTTTCCGGTTCCCCCTTCAATCGGGACTTGCTGAGCATCAATGTCTCGCCATTTGTCCCAATTCTCAGCCGTGCCTCTCACTGCGATTAGAATCATCCGGTCATCGTGTGTGGCATAGGCTTGCGTATCGGTGTTTTTCCAATCGGATGGACCCTGCCTCGCGTCGTTGAAAAAGTGCACGCTCGACGGTGTTTCTATTCCTGCTCCGGCATTGGGGTCGTTTTGCGGGTAAAGACCTGGGTCAAAAGGGACGATCTCAAGGCGCTTGGAGTAGGGCACATCTTCAACCAGCGGGAACGAAGGGTTTTTAGAGTCCGCATACTTCGTTGGTTCTTCGAAGCAGGCCAGGCAGGTGTTCAGCACATGTCCGACGGTGCCCTGAGTGGGATAGGTGAAAGAAAAATCCTTCGGCAGCGTCGCTTCCAGCTTTTCCGGCTTTTGCCCGAAATCGCCGTAGCTCAATGTGGCCAGGAGCGACAACTGATAAAGATTCAAGGCGCTGAATTTGGGAGCTAATGATAATAGCGGTCTGAATGCACGTAAGGCGCGTACTTCGAGAACGTAATGTTTCTCTGGAAGCAGACCTATACCAAAGCTCGGGACCTTGTCTCCGGCAAAATCTCGGGCGAGTTTGGCGCAACCTGCCGGTAGAGGGTTTGTAAGGTCTGCCGCAGGTGGCAAGTGTTTGTTGAACTCAACGAAATCGCGAACTTCAACCTTGTGATATTCGCCTTTTTCGGCAGAAGCCCGGTAAGCGCCCGTCTTGCTGGTGCTGCCGACAGGGCGACGAAGCGTTTTTTCAGCGGCTACTTGAAGCTCTGTTATCGGTAACGGATAGTCGATTCGCTCAGACATATCAACATAGAACTTTTCCGCTCCCGCGTAAGCGGCGGATAGCGTCAATATCAGCGGGCCGTTATAGGTTCCCGTTAATCGTGCAAAAGCTTCTCCGTCCAAGTTGCCTTGATATTTAGTACCTTCCGAGTCCGTTAACACGTAACTCAGGCCTGCATAGGGCTTGGCATCTCCAAACTCGTCTACTAGGCGAAAGCTGATCCAGCCCCCGCGTAATGGGCAAGTTCGGCTTTGGTCAGAAAGCATTGATTTTTCTTGGTTCTGCATAAAAATCCTTATTCATTACAGCCAGGGTACACGGTGCACTCACGTCCATCTTGTTTGAAAGTTCTAAATTGGGGCGGTGTAGTGCATAACTCTTCCCTTCCAGAATTCCATCTCCCGGTACAAGGTTTCCAGCCGTTAGGGACTTTTACCCAGTAGCGTAAGTAGCTGGGTACTTCATCATTTGACAGCTTGAATGTCACATGGATCGTCTTGTCGATAATCGCTTTTTTTGACAAGGATCCGCCTGGTTTGCGACGCTGTAAACGACTCTCTGGAACTTTCCATTCAGGATCTGCGGCAGAACACGATAATAACTTTTCAATCTGATCTTTCTTGGCTTTAGCGGTGCTTATCTGAAAGCTCCAAACACAGAGGCCTCTTTGCTCGATTAGATCCGGGTAGGGTGTCGCGGTACTGTCTGTGCTTTCGGTCTTGATAGAAAGCCCACCCGCCATCTCCAAACCCTGGTCCCAAGCGTCCGACCCGTACGTGGCATTAACTTCGTAGCTCACCCTCGTTAGCTCCATCGAGCAATCGGCAATGTGAAACTCTAACGGAACGTCTGTAGACACCGTCTGCTCAATGTCTTTCGCGTCGATCGTATTTGACTTCTGTTGTTGACGGGTCACAGAACCACCCAAGCCAGAACTGTATACTTGACAGGTTTCACCCTGCTTAGGTGAATACTGAGCTTTTGAAGTAAAGCCAAATTTTGCAGGAACAGTGGCGATCAGCGTGAAATGCTCTCTGCTGTAGTAGCTCGTTGCACCCTCAATAGAGTCCTTCGCCATCTGTCCAGCAAAGCTGCATGCACCAATCAACGGTAATACTAGGAAAAACGCAGCTTGAGCACTGTTTGAAAAGTATTTGCTACCCATTAATGGCTTCCTACTCAACACTGTTTGGATGGATTGTGCATTTGCGAAGCCAGTGGTATCTCCGTAGACGTTGTCTGCGGAGCCGACTTTACCTTGACCGTATTGGACTTCCGTTGTTGGCGTATAACATTGCTACCGAAACCTAAGCTATAGACCTCGCAGTTCTGACCCGATTTGGACAAATAAAGAGCTTTGGAGGTGAAACCGAAGTTTGCAGGCACGGTAGTGATGGGGGGGAAGTGCTCGCGGGAGTGGTAGCTCACGCTGCCTTCTGCAACTTGGCGCGAGGTACTGCAGCCGCCGAGCAGCCACAGCACCACGACCGCAGCCCCAGGTTGAATTTTCAAGCCGCGCTGCCTGCTTTCTGATCAACGAACACTCGTTGGCACCGGTCAAAGTGCAGTTGGGACGTTTCTCCGGGAAGCGGCTCCCACGCAACATCGGTCATGCAAGCTGGGGACAGACGATGACTCAGCATCATTTCTCGCTGTTCCGGTGTGCGCCAGTCCCAAGCCTCAAGCAGGTCCAATTGCTCCTCAAGCCACTCACTGACAACTCGGGTTTCGGCCAGTGTGGCAGCCGCATCGACGTGGTAGGTCAGCAACCAGCGCTTGAGGTTGTCTCGCAGGATGCTTCTGGCTTGCTCGCCCGATTCCGGAGTGCGTAGCCATGGCGCCGGATTCGGTACCGGATACATTCCAGGCCTACTGTTGTCCGCGCTTTTCCAATGGTCCTGGTCCCAATACAGCACGCTGCTGATCGGCCCGAGCAGCAGCGGCCATTCGGTTTCTTTCATGTTGCCCAGGCAGCGGGCCAGAACCCGGTTGTCCTGGAAGCGGAACAGTGAGCGCTCGCCATCTTCATCAATGACCATACGGGCAATCCAGTGCCGGGTAAGACTGTCGAGATCAGCCTTGTCCATACTGCCGATCCAGCCCCAGTTGCGCTGTGGGTCTTCGAGTAGTTTGCGGAAAGCATCGTTGCCCGGGTTCTGCAGTTCAGTCAGCCATGGACTGATAGCGGCGAATTTTGAGAACTCGGTACGTCGGTAAAGTTGTACCGAGCGTTGCATGACGCCGGCGCTGTACAGCGAGGTGACCGGGTTGGGTTCGGCGAGGCTGTCCAGTGCCAAAATCAGCACGCGATTGAGTCTGGACTGTTCGCCTAGCCAGTTGTTGAGTACTTCGCTCATGCTGTGGCTCCCAGATCGCAGTTGCCTTCGCGGCAGGCTTCGCAGATCGGACAGCGTATGTCGCCGGTAGCGCGAGCGGCTTTGGCCAAGGCCATCTGTGCGGCGGCCGGGACGAGCAGGGCACCTGCTTTGTCTTTCGCTGCGGCCCACGGGATGACAGGTTCCAGAATCCCGATTCCCGTCCCCACTCCAGGCGCACCGCCGGTATTCACCTTCACCTCAGCCCCGCTGATGGTCACCCCACCGGCATCCACCTTCACAAAACTCCCGCCAGCCTTGGCGGTCAGCTCCATGCCACCCTCGATCACCACTTTCTCACCCGCGTGATAGTGAATCTCGGTCCCAGCCTCGACAAACTGCGCCGTACCGACCTTCACATGCTGCGTCACGCCCACCGTCAGGTGATCATCTGCGCGCATCTCACTGACACGATCCAGATGGGTAATCCGGTGTTCCTCGACCTTGAACTCGCTCAGGGTGTTGGCTTCAACCGTGTCATGCCGCTCATTCCCCACGCGGATCTTCTGGTCGTGCTCGATGTTCTCGTCCCAGTCGCGCTGGGCATGGATATAGATCTGCTCCACGCCCTTTTTGTCTTCGATGCGGAACTCGTTGTAGCCCTTGCCGCCCGGGGAGCTGAGGGTCTTGAAGGTGCTGCGGGTCTTGTTCGCCGGCAGGTCGTAGGGGACGACGTTTTCCTTGTGGTACAGGCAGCCGGTGACGAGTGGCTGGTCGGGGTCGCCTTCGAGGAAGGTGACGAGTACTTCCATGCCGATGCGCGGGATGGCGATGCCGCCGTAGGCCGCGCCGGCCCAGCCGCTGGCGACGCGTAGCCAGCAGGTGGTTTTGTCGTCGCTTTGGCCGTCGCGGTCCCAGTGGAACTGGACTTTGATGCGGCCGTACTGGTCGCAGTGGATTTCTTCACCTTTAGGGCCGGTGACGACCGCGGTCTGGCTGCCAAGGACTTTTGGTTTCGGGTGTTCGAGGGCAGGGCGGTAGTGCGCATCCCACGGCGTGGCGAGGAAGCTGTTGCGGTAGCCCTGGTGGAAATCGCTTTTGTTGTCGGTAACGTCGCTGGTGACGTTCTCGCCCAGCACTTGCGGTTGTTTGCCTTCGTGAAAGACTTCCAGCAGCAGCCACAGGTCGTTCCATTCAGCGCGCGGGTGTTCGGCCAGGGTCAGGAAGTGGCCGCTGGTCAGGGTCGGTTCGTCACCTTTGCCTTCGGCGAGTTTGTAGTCGCTGCGATGACGTTCAAGGGCGCGAGTCGAGAGGAATTTGCCGCGTTCGCGGGTGGTGAAGCGACCGGGGTAATCGTAGTCTTCGAGGTCTGGGGCGAACTCGGATTTGACCGCGCCTTCGGGCAGGATCTTCGGTTTTTCGAAGTCGTAGTCGCGGCGGCTGACGCGGGTGGTGCGGGTTTCCAGGCGCAGGTTGAAACGCTTGATCACCGGTTTGTCGGCGCTCATGCCGGAGTCTTGCTGGTAGCTCACGGCCTTGAGTTTGCGGAACACCGTCTGGTCGTCGCCGAACACCAGTTTGTGCCCGCTGCTGCTGTGCTGGAAGTGGAAGTGAATGCCTTCCTCTTCGCACAGGCGCTGGATGAAGTGCAGGTCGGACTCGTCGTACTGCACACAGTAATCGCGCTGCGGGTACTCGGCGTTGAGCTGGAAGCTGTAAGCGTCGGCCAGAATGCCGCGATCTTCGAGGACCTGGGCGATGATCTTCGGCACGGTGAGGTTCTGGAAAATCTGCTGGTCATGATTGTGCCGCAGATAGGCCAGTTGCGGCACCAGGCTGATGCTGTAACGGGTCAGGGTCTTGCCGGAATCGCCTTGCTCGATGCGATACACCAGGCCGTGAATCTTGCCCTCGCCGGTGGCGCCGAAGGTCAGCACGCCGGGCTTGTGCAGCAGCTCTTCGAGTTTGAGGTCGGGGCGGGCGCTGACCAGTTCGAGGTCGAAACGGAAAGGCTCGTTGAGGGCTTCGCGACCGGTGAAGCTGAGCACTTGCAGGTCGGCGGAGGCGCCTTCGAGCGTAAGGGTAATGTGGGTAGCGTTGGCGTCCAGCATGCCTTGAATTCCGTCCGTTGAATAAGCAGGTGACGGATGATGGAGGATTAAACCGCCTCGTTCAAGGCGCAAATGCCGTAGGGACGGGGGCCGCAGGGCATAGGGAAAACCCTTATGTCGGCGATTTCGCCTAATGAAACCGGGCACTTCGTCGTCATGAACGCGTGTCGAACGCGCAGGTCGGGCCAGCCCTGCGCTGAAGAATGATCGGTCAGTTTCAGACTAAAGTCGCCTTCAGCCCGTCAAAGCCATCTGCCATCATTGCGCCTCACCCCTGCGTGTCCACTTCTTCCCGGCTGTTTTTGACCCGGGACGGGAGCTATTTTTCTGGCTAACTGCGCCCCGGCGCAAACGCTGTACTGTTGGAGTTTTTCATGCGTCCCCCATTTCCCCTCATCACCCCGCGCCAGGCGTTTGGCTTCGGAGCCGTTGTGCTGTGCGCAGGTTTTGCCGCGCAGGCTCAGGCCAGTGGTTTTCTCGAAGACACCACGGCGAAAATCGAATCGCGCACGGTGTACTTCAACCGCGATTTCCGTGATGGGCACACCTCCAGCGACCAGGGCGCTTCCAAGCGTGAAGAGTCGGCACAGGGCTTCATTCTCAATCTGCAATCGGGCTACACCGAGGGCACGGTCGGCTTCGGTCTCGATGCGCTGGGCATGCTCGGCTTTCAGCTCGATTCCAGCCCTGATCGCAGCAACAGCGGCTTGCTGCCGTCCAGCGGCGAGAACCCGCGCGGCTCGAAGGGCCAGTACGCGAAAATGGGCCTGACCGCCAAGGTCAAAGTCTCGGACACGGTGCTGAAGTACGGCGCGTTGCTGCCGGATCTGCCGCTGCTCAAGTACAACGACGGTCGTTTGCTGCCGACCATGTTCAACGGCGCCATGCTGACCTCCAAAGAGGTCAAGGATCTGACCTTCATGGCCGCGCGTCTGGACAAGTACACCGCGCGCGATTCCACCGATTCGCAAGACATCCGCGTGCACTGCAAGAACAAGCGCTACGCCTGTAACACCACCGCCGATCATTTCGACATGTACGGCTTGGACTACAAGATCAACGATCGCCTGACCACGCAGTATCACTACGCGGAGCTGGAAGATATTTACCGTCAGCACTTCATCGGTTTGCTGGGCAATCAGCCGTTGGGCGACGGCGTATTGAAGGCTGACCTGCGTTTGATCAAGAGTGCCGACAGCGGCGCTGAGCGTGCCGGCTCCATCGACAACCGCGCCTTGAGCGGCATGCTCTCGTACGGCATCAGTGGCCACACCTTCAGCGCCGGCTGGCAGCGCATGAACGGCGACAACTCGATGCCGTACCTCGATGGCAGCAATCCGTATCTGGTCAACTACGTGCAGGTCAACGACTTCGCCGCGGCGCAGGAGCGTTCCTGGCAGCTGCGTTACGACTATGACTTCAAGGCCATCGGCATCAACGGCCTGAGCTTCCTGACCCGTTATGTGAACGGTGACCACATCAAGGTCCCGGGCAGCGATCAGGAAGGCAAAGAGTGGGAACGCGACAGCGAGCTGAAGTACGTGATCCAGACGGGCACGTTCAAGGATGTCAGCTTGCGTCTGCGTAATGCGACTTACCGCACCAACTATGAAAAGTTTGCGCGGGATGTGGATGAGACCCGGTTGATTGTGAGTTACAACTTTTCGGTGTTGTAACCCTTAGAATTGTGGCGCCTGGGAGACCGCTATCGCGAGCAGGCTCACTCCTACAGGGATCGATGGCGAACACGCTATTCGCGTCTACCAAAATCCCTTTGTAGGAGTGAGCCTGCTCGCGATTGGGTCCGAAAGCCACCGCTACAACCAATGCCAGAACCGGCTCCAGAAGCCCCGATTCAGGTCTTCCTTGCACCCGGCATACTGCCGCGCATACACGTCGGACCGCACCTGTACCTTGCGTGCAGTCGGCATCAGCCAGGCCTTGCTGGCGTAGGTCTTGTTGCGGAAACCGCCCCAGCCCTCGTGGTAGTTGAGGTACTGGTTATAGGCGTCGTACTTGTACACGCCGTTGATCGAGGTGGTCTTGTCCATGTACCAGCCGACGAAGTCGATGGCATCGTCGAAGTCTTCGCGGTCGGCGCCGTGTCTGCCGGTGCTTTTCTGATAATCGGACCAGACTTCATCCTTGGCCTGAGCGTATCCCGACGCCGTCGTGACCCGACCCCACGGGATCACCCACAACAGGTATTTGCGCGGCGTCTTGGCGTCGTAGCGGTAGCCGGACTCCTGATACATGATCGCGAAGGGCACCTGGATCGGTACGCCCCAGCGCTTCTGCGTGACTTGCGCGGCGTCGTACCAATCGCTTTTCTCGCGGAAGATTTCGCAGATGTCTTCAGGCGATCGCGGCGGCGAGGTGCCGCAACCGCTGAGTAATCCCGCCAGTATCAAAAGTCCCGCCGTCCGCCCCGAAATCAAACTGTCATCCCCATGCGCGCAAAAAGGGCGACAGTCTACGCGCTCAGTTCAACTGGTGACGATAGGGTAAATCCGGACCGGTCTTGCTGCACGTAAGGGCGGCCGCCTGTACGGCAAACCTGAGCATTGCGTCGATCTGCTCGCGGCTGAGTTGTTGCACACCTTCAACCGAGTCCAGGCCTTGCTCGGTCAGCCAGGTGATCAACGCGGCCTGGAAGGTATCGCCGGCGCCGACGGTATCGGCGATTTTCACCGAGCACGCCGGCACCGACCACGAACCATGCGCGCGGCTGAACGCGGTCGCGCCTGCACCGCCACGGGTCAGGAACACCACCTGGCAGCGATGCTGCAGCCAGCCTTCGATGACCCGTTGTGGGTCTTGCTCGGGATACAGCAGGCTCAGGTCTTCATCGCTGACCTTGATCATGTCGGCCAGTTGCACCAGGGTCGCCACGCGCTCGCGCCACAGGTTGATGTTCGGCTCGGGGTTGAGGCGCACGTTGGGGTCGAGGGTGATCAGGCGCTTGCCGCTTTCGCGTTGCACCAGGGTCAGCAGGGTGTCGGCAATCGGTTGCACCACCAGCGAGAACGAGCCGATGTGCAATCCGCGCACGTCCGCGCCAAGCTCCGGCAGATGCGCAACGCTCAACTGGCGATCGGCACAGCCTTCACCGCGAAAGCTGTAATGCGGCGAACCATTGGCGCCGACCGCGACCATCGCCAGGGTGGTCGGCGCGGCGAAGTCCAGCAGATAGTCCGGGCGCACACCTTCTTCGCGCAGCACTTGCTGCAAACGCCGGCCCAGGTAATCCGTGGACAGCCCGGCAAACAGCGCTGAATCCACACCCAAGCGGCGCAAACCGACGGCGACGTTGAACGGCGAGCCGCCGGCAATCGCCTTGAAATTCACTTTTGAGGCCAGACCGCTGGCATCGTCTTCGCTGAAGAAATCGAACAGGGCTTCGCCACACACCAAATACATAATTGTTTGCTCTTTATAGGGTTGCGACATGCTGTTGATAGCGTTCATAGACCTGCTGGAACGCCGCGACATTGGCGGCAACCGGCAGGGTTTCACTGCTCAGGTCGAGCTTCACGCAGCGTTCGCACAGGGTCGAAAGGCTGTCTTCGTGACCGTTCGACCATGACTTGCACCACGCTGCCTGAATCGCTGCGCCAAGGGCTGCGGCTTCGCTTTGCTCGGTGCAGATCACCGGGGTGTTCATGATGTCGGCAACGATCTGCCGCCACACCGCACTTTTCGAGCCGCCGCCGATCAGGCAAATGCTGCGGCTTTGTAAACCATTGTGGCGCAACAGATCCAGTCCATAACGCAAACCGAAGGTCGTACCCTCGACCGCGGCACGACACAGATTGGCCTGGGTCAGGTTGCTCAGGGTCAGCCCGTGCAGGCTGCCGGTGGCATGGGGCAGGGCGGGGACGCGTTCACCATTGAGGAACGGCAGCATGCTCACGCCTTCGGCGCCGATGGGCGCCTGGGCGACGAGGTCGTTGAACTGTTGCAGATCGAGGTCGAACAGCTCGCGGATCGCCCCGGTGGCGTTGGTCAGGTTCATGGTGCAGATCAGCGGCAGCCAGCCACCGCTGGAAGAACAGAACGTCGCGACTGACGCATCCGGGCTGACCTTCGGCGCCTCGGCGTAGGCGTACACCGTGCCGGAGGAGCCGAGGCTCATGGTAATCGCTCCCGGCTGAATGTTGCCGGTGCCGATCGCGCCCAGCATGTTGTCGCCACCGCCGCTGGAAACCAGCGCATTCGGGTTGAGGCCGAGCTGTTCGGCAATCGCCGGCAGCAGCGTGCCGACCGCCTGATGCGCGTCGACCAGCTCCGGCAACGCCGCTTGCAGGCGCCCCGTGGCGTCGATGTCGCGCAGCAGTTGCAAGTCCCACTGACGGCTGCGCACGTTGAAATAACCGGTGCCGGAGGCGTCTCCGTATTCGCTGCAGGCGCGGCCGGTGAGCCAGAAGTTCAGATAGTCGTGGGGCAGCAGGATGCGTGCGATGCGTGAGAACAGTGCCGGGTGCTGTTCTTTGGTCCACAGCAGTTTCGACACGGTGTAGCCCGGCGCGATGACCACGCCGAGGCGCTCCAGCGAACCTTTTTCACCGCCCAGGTGTTTGAGCAGACGGTCGTTTTCGTCAGCGGTTTCGGTGTCGCACCACAGCTTGGCCGGGCGCAGCACCTGGCCCTGGTCGTCGAGCAGTACCAGGCCGTGTTGCTGGCCGGAGACGCCGATGCCAAGGATCGACTGGCCGTCGATATTGGCCGCGAGCAAGGCGCGGCGGGTGGCGAGGGCGAAGGCGTCCAGCCACTGCCGGGTGTCTTGCTCGCGGCGGCCGTTGGCGCCGCTGATCATCGTGTGCGTGGCGGCGCCCTGACCGAGCACCTGACCGCTGGCGGCATCGAGGATGATCGCCTTGGTGCCCTGGGTGCCGCAGTCGATGCCGAGGAAGAGTTGTCGGGTTGTCACAGTGAGGTCCTCAGGGTGTCAGGTCTGCCAATGTGAGGCTGCCATTCGCGAGCAGGCTCACTCCCACATTTTGAAATGCGTTCCTCTGTGGGAGCGGGCTTGCTCGCGAAGGCGTCAGTCGTCTCAGCGCTGGACTCAGGCCAGCACCCGCTCCAACGTGCGCGTCACACCCACCTCGCGCAAACTGTCGCAGCACCATTCGAACGCCGCAACAAACTCCGCCGAACGTGGAATTGCCGTGCCGAAAATCTCCTCAACCGCCAGCAAACGCTGGGTGGTCAACGCATCATCCGCCACCAGTCCCTGACAAAACGCCGCGCGCGGATCGGGAATCGAATAGGTATCACCATTCTCATCCACCCCCTTCAGATACAGCGCCCAGGCCGCCGCCACCAACGCTGCGCGCTTGGTCTCACGGCCGTCGGCAATCAAGCGATTGATCGTCGGAATGGTGAACTTGGGAAACTTCGACGAGCCGTCCGAGCACACCCGCTCCAGTTGATCGGCGATTGCCTGATTGGAAAATCGCGCCACCAGCGTGTCTTTGTAATCAGTCAGATCAATGCCCGGTACCGGCGCCAGTTGCGGGGTGACGTCGAGGTCCATGTAGGCGCGCATGTAGCGCACGAACAGCGGGTCGTTCATGGTTTCGTGGACGAAGCGATAGCCCTTCAGAAAGCCCAGGTAGGTCAGGGCCAGGTGGCTGCCGTTGAGCAGTTTGATCTTCATTTCTTCGTAAGGCGAAACGTCATCGGTGAACTGCACGCCGACCTGTTCCCAGGCCGGACGACCGTTGACGAATTTGTCTTCCAGCACCCACTGCACAAACGGCTCGCAGACCACCGGCCAGGCGTCGTCCACCGCGTGTTTGTCGGCCAGTTGCAGGCGATGCGCGGTGCTGGTCATCGGCGTGATGCGGTCGACCATGGCGTTGGGGAAACTGACGTTCTGCTCAATCCAGTCGCGCAGCCCTTTATCACGCAGGGTCGCGAATGCGAGTAGTGCCTTGCGGGTCACTGCGCCGTTGTGCGGCAGGTTATCGCAGGACATGATCGTGAACGCCGGAGTGCCTGCGCCGCGGCGCTTTTCCAGCGCTGCGCAGAGAAAGCCGAACACGGTTGTCGGTGCGCCCGGGTTCGCCAGATCGTGCAGGATCTGCGGCAAGTGCGCCATGAATTCGCCGTTGCTGTCATCGATGCAGTAACCGCCCTCGGTGATGGTCAGCGAGACGATGCGGATCTGCGGATCGGCGAGTTTGTCGATCAGCGCCTGTGCGCCATCCTCGGCCAGGAGCATGTCGCGAATCGCGCCGATCACCCGTACTTCGGTGTCATCGCTGTCGCCGAGTTCGAACAGGGTGAACAGGTAGTCCTGCTCTTTGAGATCGTCACGGGCACGGCGGTCTTCAGCGCGCAGGCCGACACCGCAAATGGCCCAGTCCAGAGCCTGACCGGTGTTCATCAGCGCATCGGTGTAATACGCCTGATGCGCGCGGTGGAAGCCGCCGACGCCAATGTGTGCGATGCCCTGGCGGGTGTCGCTGAGGCTGTAGGCCGGCAGTTGCACCTCGGGAGCGAGGCGATGCAGGTTGTGTCTGTTCAGTTTCATCGGGCAAGTCTCGAAATTCAGGCCGCCGCGCGCAGCGGGCGGGTCAGCGCCACGCCGTCGGCGTCGAACAGGTGGCAATGGCTGGCGTCCAGGTGCAGGTTCAGTTGCTCGCCATAGCGGCTCGCGAGGTCACCGCGTACACGCATGGTCAGGGCTTCGCCGGCGTTGGTGGTGACGTGGCAGAAGGTGTCGCTGCCGAGGCGTTCGCTGACGTCGGCGGTGACTTGCAGGGTACAGTCGCCCGGTCGCGCCAGTTCCAGATGCTCCGGGCGAATGCCCAGGGTCACGGCGCTGCCGACGCTCAGATTGGCGGCGTTGAACGGCAGGGTGATGCGCGTTCCGGCGTCCAGCGACACTTCGCAGCTCTGGCCGTCGACCCGGGCGATCCTGCCCTTGAGGAAACCCATTTTTGGTGTGCCAAGGAAACCGGCGACGAACAGGTTGGCCGGGTTGTGATAGAGGTCCAGCGGCGAGCCGACCTGCTCGATCTTGCCGCCATTGAGCACCACGACCTTGTCAGCCATGGTCATTGCTTCGACCTGATCGTGGGTCACGTAGATCATGGTTGCCTGCAGGTCCTTGTGCAGGCGCAGCAGCTCCAGTCGCATCTGCACCCGCAGCGCGGCGTCGAGGTTGGACAGCGGTTCGTCGAACAGGAAAATCTTCGGATTGCGCACGATCGCCCGGCCGATGGCGACACGTTGGCGCTGCCCGCCGGACAGTTGTTTTGGCTTGCGTTCCAGCATCGGCCCGAGTTCGAGAATGCGCGCCGCTTCGCCGACTTTCTTTTCGACTTCGGCTTTTGGCACACCCGCCAGATCGAGGGCGAACGACATGTTTTTCTTTACGGTCATGTGCGGGTACAGCGCGTAGGTCTGAAACACCATCGCCAGATCGCGCTTGGCCGGGCTGACTTCGGTGATGTCGCGGCCATCGAGTTCGATGGTGCCGCCGCTGACTTCTTCCAGGCCGGCAATCAGCCGCAGCAGGGTGGATTTGCCGCAGCCGGACGGGCCGACGAAGACCACGAATTCCTTGTCGTTCACCTCAAGGTCGATGCCCTTGATGATGGAGAAACCTTCGAAGCCTTTTTGCAGATTGTTGATTTTCAGGTTGGCCATGATGATGGGCCTCCAGATGTTGTTATTCGTTTGAGCCAGACGGGCTTTTCTGTAGGAGTGAGCCTGCTCGCGATAGGGCCATGTCAGCCGACATCGCCGTTGAATGACACTCCGCTATCGCGAGCAGGCTCACTCCTGCAGGGGATTGTGTTGAGTTGGTGAGATTCATTTCACCGCGCCAAAGGAGAGGCCGCGCACCAGTTGTTTCTGGCTGATCCAGCCGAAGATCAGGATCGGCGCACAGGCCAGGGTCGAGACCGCCGACAATTTGGCCCAGAACAAGCCTTCAGGACTTGAGTACGAGGCGATCAGCGCGGTCAGTGGCGCGGCTTTCGACGAGGTCAGGTTCAGCGACCAGAACGCCTCGTTCCAGCACAGGATCAGCGACAGCAGCACGGTCGAGGCGAGGCCGCCCTTGGCGATCGGCAGCAGCACGCGGACCATTTCCTGCCACAGGGTGGCGCCGTCGAGGCGGGCGGCTTCGAGGATGTCTTTGGGGATGTCCTTGAAGTAGGTGTAAACCATCCAGACCACGATCGGCAGGTTGATCAGGGTGTAGATCACAATCAACGCGATGCGCGTATCGAGCAGACCGAAACTCTTGGCCAGCAGGTAGATCGGCATCAGCACGCCCACTGGCGGCAGCATCTTGGTCGAGAGCATCCACAGTAGCGTGCCCTTGGTGCGCTGGGTTTCGTAGAACGCCATCGAGTAGGCGGCGGGCACCGCGATCAGCAGACACAGGGCTGTAGCGCTGAACGAGATCACCACCGAGTTCCAGGCAAAACTGAAGTAGTCGCTGCGCTCGTTGATGTGCAGGTAGTTTTCCAGCGTTGGCGTGAAGATGAATTGCGGCGGCGTGGCGAAGGCGTCGATTTCGGTCTTGAAACTGGTCATTACCATCCAGAAGATCGGGAAGAAAATCACGATCGCGATGGCCCAGGCCAGGGTGCCGAGCAGCAGGCTTTGCAGCCGGCGGGATTGTTGAAGAGTCATGGCAGGCCTCAGGCTTTGTCAGTCAGGTTTTTGCCGATCATCCGCACCAGAATGATCGCGGCGATGTTGGCGATGACCACGGCAATCAAGCCGCCCGCCGAAGCCATGCCGACGTCGAACTGCACCAGCGCCTGGTTGTAGATCAGGTAGGCGAGGTTGGTCGAGGCGTAACCGGGGCCGCCGTTGGTGGTGGTGAAAATCTCGGCGAACACCGACAGCAGGAAGATCGTTTCGATCATCACCACCACGGCAATCGGTCTTGCCAGGTGCGGCAGGGTCAGGTGCCAGAAGATCGCGATCGGCCCAGCACCGTCCAGGCGTGCGGCCTCTTTCTGTTCCTGATCGAGGGACTGCATGGCCGTCATCAGGATCAGGATCGCGAAGGGCAGCCATTGCCACGAAACAATGATGATGATCGACAGCAGCGGGTAGTGCGCCAGCCAGTCCACCGGGTCGGCGCCGAACAGCCGCCAGACGTAAGCGAGGATTCCCGAAACCGGATGGAAAATCAGGTTCTTCCAGATCAGCGCTCCCACGGTGGGCATGATGAAGAATGGCGAGATCAGCATCACCCGCACGATGCCGCGGCCGAGAAACTCACTGGCCTCGAGCAACGCGCTGATCAGCACGCCGAACACGATGCTGATCAGTAGCACGCTGCCGACCAGCAACAGGGTATTGGTGGCGCCGGGCAGGAAGCCCGAGTCGGTGAGGAAGTAGGTGAAGTTCTCCAGCCCGACGAATTCGTTCACACCCGGATCGAGCAGGTTGTAGCGAATCATCGAAAAGTAAATGGTCATGCCCAATGGCACGATCATCCACAGCAGCAACAGGGCCACCGAAGGGCTGACCAGAAACCAGCCGGGATTGGCCACGCGGTTTTTGCGCTGGGGCCGGGACAGGTCGATGTGGGCTTTGGCAGTTGAAGTATTCATGGCAATCACAACCGAGTCATACAGACCTATGGAGAGCCCCTGTGGGAGCGGGCTTGCTCGCGAAAGCGGTGGGTCAGTGTCATGTGTATTGGCTGACACGACGCCTTCGCGAGCAAGCCCGTTCCCACAGAAGGCAGGAGCGAGCTTTGCGGGTTACTTGGGATAACCGGCGCGCTTCATCTCGCGTTCGGTGGTTTGCTGTGCGGCGGCCAGGGCTTGATCGACCGTGGTCTGGCCGATCAGTGCCGCCGAGAACAGCTTGCCGACCTGAGTACCCACGCCCTGGAACTCAGGGATGGTCACCAGTTGAATGCCGATGTAGGGCACTGGTTTCAGCGTCGGTTTGCTCGGGTCAGCGGCCTTGAGCGACTCCAGCGTGACCTTGGCGAACGGCGCGGCCGCCATGTAGGCGTCGCTGTAGGTCGAGGCGCGGGTGCCCGGCGGCACATTGGCAATGCCGTCAGTCTTGGCCACCAGTTCGCCGTACTCTTTGGACGTGGCCCAGGCGCTGAATGCTTTCGCGGCGTCCTTGGCCTTGGAACTGGTCGGAATCGCCAATGCCCACGAGTAAAGCCATGCCGAACCTTTATCGGTGACCTGATGCGGCGCGAAGGTGAAGCCGACGTGATCGGCGACCTTGCTCTGAGTCTTGTCGGTCACGAACGAGCCGGCGACGCTGGCGTCGACCCAGATCGCGCATTTGCCGCTGTTGAACAGCGCCAGGTTCTCGTTGAAGCCGTTGCTGGAGGCGCCCGGCGGGCCGGATTTTTTCATGGTGTCGACATAAAAGTTCAGCGCGTTCTTCCACTCGGGACCGTTGAATTCCGGCTGCCATTTCTCATCGAACCAACGCGCGCCATAGGCGTTGGCCACGGTGGTGATCAGCGCCATGTTCTCGCCCCAACCGGCCTTGCCGCGCAGGCAGATGCCGTACTGCTCTTTATCTTTGTTGGTGAGCTTCTCGGCGAAGCCGGCGATCTGCTCCCAGGTCGGGCGCTCGGGCATGGTCAGCCCGGCATCCTTGAACAGGTCGGTGCGGTAGTAGGTGATCGAGCTTTCGGCGTAAAACGGCAGGGCGTACAGCGAGCCTTTGACCGACAGGCCTTCGCGTACCGACGGGAACACATCGTCGAGGGCGTAACTGGCCGGCAGATCCTTCATCGGTTCCAGCCAGCCCTTGGCACCCCAGAGTGCCGCTTCGTACATGCCGATGGTCAATACGTCGAACTGACCACCCTGGGTGGCGATGTCGGTGGTCAGGCGCTGGCGCAGGACGTTTTCTTCCAGCACCACCCAATTGAGCTTGATGTCCGGATGCTCGGTCTCGAAGGTTTTCGAGAGCTTTTGCATGCGGATCATGTCGCTGTTGTTGACGGTGGCGATGGTCAGGGTCTGGGCGCCAAGGCTGACGCTGCTGAGGGTCATGCAGGTGAGGGCAAGCAGAGCTTTTGCAATGGGTTGCATCGTGCACTCCTTTTCTGCACCCGGCGGGTGGCAGAAGGACAGTTATTGTTTTTGTGTCTTCCGAATGCAGGAAGAATGTGTGCTGATTACAGCCCTCAATCGACAGACTGACAAATCATCCGTCGCACTAAAAACAATACTTTTTTGCACTGTGGATTGTCGGGATAAACGCAGGGAAGGGCTTTTCAGCGGGGAAAGGTTGGCGAATGTGTACAGGTTTCATCCAAGACTGTAGGAGTGAGCCTGCTCGCGAATACGGTGTGTCAGCGACATATTTGTCAACTGATCCTCCGCCTTCGCGAGCAGGCTCACTCCTACAGGGGGGCTGTTGTCAGTTGTGGTTCTGCTCGGTCAGGCGTTGTACCGCCAGGCGTCGATAGTGCGACGGCGTCATGCCCTTGAGTTGCAGAAAGCGTCGATTGAAATTGGAGATGTTGTTGAACCCCGACTCGAAACACACGTCGGTCACCGGTTTGTTGCCGTCGGCGAGCAGTTCGCAGGATTTGCTGATGCGCAGGCGATTGACGAACTCGATGAAGTTACGCCCAGTGGCCTGTTTGAACACGCGGCTGAAATAGGTCGGCGTCATCCCCAGATGCTCGGCGACTTCTTCCAGCGTCAGTTCCCGGGCGTAATGGGTGAAGATGAAATCGACGGCGCGGTTGGTGCGGTCGATGTTGTGCTCGTCGGCCAGTTGCGTGTTGGTGGCGCCGGACAGCAGTTGATAATCGTCAGTTGCCGCCAGCAATTCCATCAGGATGAAAAAGTGTCCGAGCCGGGTGATGCCGCGAGTGTCGGCAATTCGTTGCATCAGGGTCATGGCCTGATGGATTGTGTCTTTGTCTCGAAACTCGATGCCGTACTGCGCGCGCTCCAGCAATGGCGCCAGAGTCTTGAGCTCGGCGAACACCTGATGTCCGCTGTCGAACAACTCGTCAGTGAAGTTCACCAGCATGTCGCGCTTTTCCACCACCTCGTCTTCGCCCACCTGGCTGATCCAGTTGTGCGGCAGATTGGGGCCGGTGAGGAACAGCGATTGCGGATAGAAGTTGCCGATGTAGTCGCCGATGAACACCTTGCCGGAACTGGCAACAATCAGGTGCAGTTCGTATTCCTTGTGGAAATGCCAGCGCACCAACGGGCAGGGGAAACCGTGCTGACGGTAGATGATGGACAACCCGTTATGGTCGTCCATCAACTCGTAGGAGGGGTCCGTGATTCTGGTTGCCCGAGTCATGTCCGATGCGTTCTGTCGTTATGTCAGATGCTCATCATGCACGCCCGCCATCGACAGTTCCAGCGCCTCAGCCGCGGGCTTTCCTCAGTCCTTTGGCGTGGTTGATCTGCTGGCAATAGTCGGCCAGCCGAGTGGCACCGACGAAGTCGGCATTGATAATGCTGCACTTCGGCGCCCATCCCGATTCCGGACCAAACCATTGATTGAGTTCGTTGGTGATGCGCTTGACGCCGGCCAACTCGCCGTAGCTGGTGGCCGACAGCGACCAGAGGTTGCCGGTTGCCGGTGGGTTGGCCAGCGTTCGCGAAATGTGTTGCTGCAGTTGCTCGGTAGAGGTGATGTCCGAGCCGCTCCATTCATGGCGGATCTTCGGCCAGTACAGCGGTGAATTGAACTGGGGATGCCAATCACTTGCCAGCACCACTCGCTGTAACGCACTGGTTCGTTTAAGTTGCTCAAGTGTCAGGTGGCGGTTGTCTTGGGGAATGAGTCGCGGCGCCAGTTCAGTCATGATCACTTCATGGAAACCCTTGTAATCAAATGGCTCGTCGTTGACCCCCTTGAGCTCATGAAAGTCCAACACAATGAACTCGTCCCGATTGTCATTGAGGAATACTTCCAGGCTTTTTAGAAGTTCACTGAGCGAGCGCCCGCGGAACAGTTTATAGCCATGGAATGTATGGAATTTTTTTACCCCCAGCCAATGTTCATCCGAGTGCAGGCGCAAGTCGAAAGCACGGATGCCTTCGCTGAGTTGCTGAATGAAAGGACCATCCTGGCAGACAAACCAGTTAGTGGCGGGCTGCAGGTAGGCCGGATAGGAGAAATCGTGATCCAGCCCGGAATTATGGGCTCCGGGCCAGACCAGTTCGCCGAGAGTCAGTTGTTCAATGTAGGGCGAAGTGCTCATCCAGTTTTTGTAAGGGTAGTTATTCATGGTGCATTCCGTTGCAGATAAGTTGAGTTCTCGCTGATCAGTTAAATAATGGGATCAGGTCGAAAATATTCTTGGTTGCAGTGGAAACAAGTGCAAGACAATACTCTTTTCAAAGTATTGGTAATGTACTTTTGCAATTATAAATAATTAGCTTGTCTGGTTTTTCGCTTCGATCCATTGCGACATGTACTGCGTGCTTTTATGCAAATGATGGCGCAACATGCCGCCAGTAAAGTTGTTGCGCCGCAGCGCTGACAAGTTGTCGCGGCAATCCTGCAAACGTTCGATCAATGCCGGCCCATGGATACGCTGCCGATACCGCTCGTTCAACAAATCGATGCCAGCCTGTTGCGCACCCGTCCAGCGCAACTTGTCTTCGTGCAGTTTGACTGCCGCATCGGCCAGCGCCTGGGCTGACAGTGCCACGTCACCGGGCCATGGCAGTGCGCCGCACATGCCTTCTGCGCCGATGGGAGTCGTGACGTTGGGGGTGCCACAGAGCATGGCATCGACGATTTTGCCCTTGATCCCTGCGCCGAAACGCAAGGGCGCCAGGCACACCCGGGCTTGCGACATCACTTGCAGCGCGTCTTCGGCCCAGTTCATCACGTGAAAGCCCTGCGCCGCATTGTGCAACGCCGTGGCCTTGGGGGGCGTGTAAGCGCCGTAGACATGCAGTTGGGCACCGGGCAATTGCTGGCGGATGAGCGGCCAGACAGCCGTCTTCATCCACAGTACGGCGTCCCAGTTCGGCGCGTGGCGGAAATTGCCGATGCTCAGAAAGTGCGCCCGGTCCTCGAATGGCACAAAGTTCCCGCGCGGTGGTTCGAGCATCAGCGGGCACCAGTGCAGCAGATCGCGGGGGACCCGGAACTGCTCGACCAGCAACTGGATTTCCACTTCGGAAATCATCAGATTCAAGTCGCAGCGATACAGCGCAGCGATTTCCCGCTTGGCCAGGTCGGTGTCGGCCATCAACTCGAATTCTTCACGTAGCGCCGGGGTGAACAGCGCCGTGAAGTCCTGATTGTCCGGATCGTGCTTCAAGCGCTCCTTGAGCCGCTGGTGACGGGCGTGTCGCAGGCTTTGCAGGTCGGATGTCTCCAGTACCCGCAGGGCATTCGGGCAATGTTTCTCGACGCGCCAGCCGAACTGTTCTTCCATCATGAACTGGTCGAACAAGACGATATCCGGGGCCAGTTCACTGACGAAAGCGTCGAAGCTGCTGCTGTTGAGTTCTATCGGTACTTCGCAGATGCCCAGTTCGGCCAGGTCAGCCTTGTGTTCGCCGGGACCGGCGGGGCTGCTGAAGGTGATGTCCCAGCCTTGTTGCAGGAACGTTTCGAGAATCTGCATGACATGCCCGCTGGCCGCTGAAGAACGCGGTTCGGGCCAGACGTAACCGATGACCAGAACTTTGGTGGCGGGAGATGCGGGCATTGACGGATGTTCCTTGCAGGCAGGCGGGTAAAAACGCGGCGCAATTAGACCACATCTGAGTCAGGTTTTTACAGGGCGGGAAGTTTACCGACTTGCGGGTTTGACCTTGTCATGTAACGCGGAAAGCGTTTTTTTCGAAATTTCATTATTGTCGAAACATTGGAAAAGTTTACTAACTTAACTTTTTTTAATTTTTGTTTTTAGCTCGGTATGTTGTATGTGGCTCAATTAACTCAAGTCGGCATCAATGCCTGGCCTCGTACCGGAAAGTCAACTTATGAAAATGAATGCAGATATTTTTGATCTGGGTGCCGCAGCACCTGAGAACTGCGGCTTATTGGCGCTGCTGGATCCCTGGGGAACACAAGGCAACTCGAACGAACCACGCGTGGAGGCGCTCACAGAGTTGCCCGCCGGACAAAATGCGGAAGACTTCATCGATTCGGTGAATATCAAGGAACTTGGTGACAAAATTGCCATTCATTGTGCCGCGTTGATGGATCCTGCCAGTTTTCACCCGGCCTATTTTATCCGCACCCGCATCGAAGATACGGCACGTGCGCTGGTCACTGAACCCAAGGCGCTGGCCCAGATCACCTATGACGCAATCATTGCGGTCAAGTATCTGGAACATGATGCGGTCAACCGCAGCGATTCGCTGAAACCCGAGAGACCACCGGCCAAGTGGCGTCAGAAAAACTTCACGCTGGCGGAGATCTGCACCGATCACCATCTGGTAGTGCTGAAGGAACATGGCTACAAGAAAATTCTCTGGCCTTCGTTCTATCCCAAGGCATTGATCGAGGCCTTTGTGGATGCCAACTACCAGGACGATTTCAAGCAGTACGTGAGGGACAACCTTTTACCTGACGGCGCACGGGTGTTCGGCAACTATCTGAAGCGAACGGAACTGATAAAACTGGTGGTCGAATTTATCAAGGACGAGAAACAGTCTGTCGATGATCGGCAAATAGCTTTTGCATTTTTGAAAGGCACCCTGACGCCGCGCACTCTGCTTTTGCACAGTGACCCGAGTCTGCCAGTCGATAACGCGGTTTTCATCGGGCCCGACAACCTGGCCAAAGGCATTCTGTTCTTTCTGGGCGAGGACAGGCAGGCCATGGTTTTCCCGGCCGGACATGAGGCACGGGGGGCGTTTCTCGAAAGCAATGCCCAACTGCAGACGTTACTGCTCAAGCGGGTATCGCTTCGCGCGCAACAACAGGCGCATGTCAGGGACTTCAAATATCGCGGCATGGAAATGCCATTGTTTGCGACTCGACCGCATTATCGGGAGCTGGTGTTCAAGCCCAGCAGCAATATCGGTCGCAGCCTGTATGAGTTTCAGGTCGTGCGCGCGTGGGCGGATATCGATACCCTGGTGTCGACATCGGAGGAGCGTATAACCGACCTGGCGCTCGAGGCTGCGGGGCACGTCCTGCAATGTCTGGCATTGGCTGCTTCGATGCCTTGGGGAGGCAGCGGTGTGCTGGCCTCAACCTCGGTGAAAGTTCTGGTATCCCTGCTGGTGGGACTCGGAGCGGCGTCAACCGATCTGATCCGTGCGGAAATTGCCGACGATCCCGCCGAAACCGACCGTTTGCGCATCACTGCCGCGATAGGCGTACTGGCTGAACTGGCGGGTCCTGTCGGCGAGAGATTGATCGGAAAAACGTTATCGGCTGCGGCGAAAAAACGCTTGAGCCAGCGAATTCTCAATACCCTGAGCCAAGCGAACAGGCCCTCGTTGTTGCGTCGGCCGGGCGGGACTCTTTCGCGTCACCTGGCGAGTACGGTTGGCAAGGAGATACCCGATGTAGCGAAAGGAGCGGTGGTCGCCGGTCAACTGCAGGAGCTGGCGGGAGGGCCGAGTGTCGCGCAACTGATCGTCAATGAAACCCAGATTGTGCATCATGCCGGGCCCCAGAAGGGGGTTGTGTATCAGGGATTCACCTTTCGCGGAGACACCCGGGATCCATCGATTATATTCAAGGAAGGTTTTCGCCAGCGCACGCCTATCACGGACCTCAATCAGGTCAACGGCTTCAAGGGTGGCTACGGCGGCGCGCACGATGCGTTGGCACCGGACGGTGCCGGCATTTCAACGTCGGCATTTTACAAGAAGGATGGTGCTGGAGCCTTTATCTACGGTGGCGCCAAGGGCGGCCACACATACTTCATCGACGCCCGGCAACTGGAAGGGTTTCACTTGTATGCCAACACCGAGCTGGCGTTTCGGCCCAACTCCGGGCTGAAGATATTGCCACCGCTGGAAATCAACTATGCCGTCGATATTTCCCCTCGACTGATCCTTGGGGCCTACGACAGTGCGGGTAAATTCATCCCCAATCCACAGGCGCTGCGATTGGCCATCCAGGCGAGTCATGACGGCGTCAGTAACGGATTCGGCCGGGATGTTGCAAAAAAGGTCGGCGGTGGTGCTGATCAAATGATTCCCACCGAGGGTCTGGCTTACGGCAATGAAGCCGGGGCCGAGTAAACAACGATGCCTGGGGGCAATCGGTTTGCCCCCAGGCATCGTCCGCGATTACTTGCCCAGGATGCTCTTGACCTTGTCACGCAGTTGATCGATCGAAAACGGTTTGCCGATCACGTGCATGTCCGCGGGTACGTCGATGTTTTCAGCGTAACCGCTGGCGAACAGGATGGGCAGGGCGGGGCGCAGTTCCCGGGCTTTGCCGGCCAGTTCACGACCGTCCATGCCTGGCAGGCCGAAGTCGGTCATCATCAAATCGATTGACTTGCTCGAGTCTGCGAGAATCGCCAGTGCCGGCTCGCTGTCGTTTGCCTCCAGCACATTGAACTCCAGCTCCTCCAGCACATCGACGATGAGCATGCGCACGATGTTGTCGTCTTCAACTACTAGGATGGTGGGCGCTGGGATGGACATAGTGAAGGCTCTCAAGAAAGGAATGCGGGGGTCTCGGCCGGTCGAAAATGCCGGGCTCTTGCATGAGTAAGTGGCGCATGGCCACAAGTTCCCCGATGGATGCAAAAAAGATTAGCTGCAATCGGCGCGGCAAGGATAACTGTTGGTGGATCGGCAAGCGCAGCAAATGTAGGAAATTGCCGCCAAAGCAGTGAGAAAAATGGATCCATAACGCTGTTTTGGGGCAAACTCCCCGGTTTCAACAGTTTGACAAGGCTGCCCCATGTCCTCTCCGTCCTCGGTTGATGAACGCCGCTTCCGCAAGCTCCTGACCCGTAACATCGGCCTGCCGCTGGGTGTTGGTGCTATCAGTGCGGTGTTCTTCGTCTCGCTGATCAGCTATCTACTGTCGGTGATCCAGTGGGTGGAGCACACTGACCGGGTGATCAATAACGCCAACGAGGCGGTGAAACTCACCGTGGATCTGGAAACCGGCATGCGCGGCTTCCTGCTCAGTGGCGACGAGCACTTTCTCGACCCGTACGAGACCGCCAAGCCGCGGATCAACGTGGCGCTCGACACGTTGCTCGAACTGACCGCCGACAACCCGGTGCAGACCGACCGCTTGCGGCGTTTGCAGGCGTTGCAGACCGAGTGGAGCAACTATGCGCAATCGATGATCGATCTGCAGCGCTCCAGCGGCGACTACAAGGCTGCGGTCAAGGCCGGCCGAGGCAAGCGCCTGACCGATGAAATTCGTAAACAGTACGAAGACGTGATCGACATGGAGCAGCAGTTGCGCGCCACGCGCAACGAAGACGTGCGCCGCACCACGATCTGGAGCATCACCCTGTATCTGCTGTTCATTGCCGGCATCAGTGGTTTGCTGGCGTATGTCGGCCGGCGTGATCTGGTCAGTCTGTCTGAAAGCTACAGCGCCACCCTGGCCGCGCAGCAAGCCAGCGCCGAGCGTCTGGAGCGTCAGGCATGGATGCGCAGCGGTCAGACCGAATTGGCCGAGCAGGTGCTGGGGCAACTGACGCTCAATCTGCTGGGGCGCAACATCTTGCAGTTCTGCGCACAGTACCTGGGCACCGCGGTGGCAGCGCTGTATGTGCGCGAAGAGCACGGCGGCCTCAAGCGGGTGGCGTCCTACGGATTCTCCCGCGAGCAGGAAGAGCAGAATCAGTCGATCTACAGTGGCGAAGGCATTGTCGGTCAGGTGGCCCAAGAAGGACGCCTGATTCGCCTCGATTCAGTGCCGTCGGACTACTTCAAGGTCAGCTCCGGTCTGGGTGAAGGCCTGCCGCGCAGCGTGCTGGTGGTGCCGACCAGTGATGACGACCGGGTCAACGGCGTGATCGAACTGGGCTTCTTGCGTCCGCTGACTCAGCGCGATGTTGAATTGCTCGAACTGATTGCCGGCAATATCGGTACTTCGATCGAAGCGGCGCGTTATCGCCAGCGCCTGCAAGAAGTGCTGGCCGAAACCCAGCAGCTCAACGAAGAGCTGCAGGTGCAGCAGGAAGAGCTCAAGACTGCCAACGAAGAACTGGAAGAGCAGTCGCGGATTCTCAAGGAGTCCCAGGCGCATCTGGAAACCCAACAGGTCGAGCTGGAACAGACCAACGAGCAACTGGCCGAGCAGGCGCAGACCCTGGCCGAGCAGCGCGACGCCATGGACCTGAAGAACACCGAGCTCAATCAGGTTCAGGTACAACTCGAAGAGCGCGCCGAAGAACTGCAGCGTTCGAGCAAGTACAAGTCCGAATTCCTCGCCAACATGTCCCACGAACTGCGCACGCCGTTGAACAGTTCGCTGATCCTTGCCAAGTTGCTGGCGGAGAACCAGCACGACAATTTGAGTGCCGAGCAGGTCAAGTTCGCCGAGTCGATCTATTCCGCCGGCAACGACCTGCTGAACCTGATCAACGACATTCTCGACATTTCCAAAGTCGAGGCCGGCAAGCTCGAAGTGATCCCGGAAAACACCAGCGTCGCGCGCCTGGCGGACGGGCTGCGCAGCGTGTTCGAACCGCTGGCGGCGGACAAGCAACTCACGTTCAGCGTCGATCTGCAACCGGGTGCACCGGCCATGCTGTTCACTGATCGCCAACGTCTGGAGCAGGTGATCAAGAACCTGCTGTCCAACGCCGTGAAGTTCACCGAGAAAGGTACGGTCAGCCTGACCATCAGCGCTCAGCCGAACGAGCAGATCGCTTTCATTGTGCGCGACTCGGGCATCGGCATCGCGACGGATCAGCAGGAAAGCATCTTCGAAGCGTTCCGTCAGGCCGACGGCACCACCAACCGCAAGTACGGCGGTACCGGCCTGGGCCTGTCGATCTCGCGGGATCTGGCGGCCTTGCTCGGCGGCTCGATCAGTGTCAGCAGCACGCCGGGGCAGGGCAGCGTGTTCACGCTGGTGTTGCCGCAGCAATACAGTGAACAGGGTGATGCGCTGCGCACACCGTTGACCTTTACGCCGCCGCCGGTTTCGGCGCCGGCCCCGGTTGCGCCGCCATCGATCGCAGTGTCGCCAACGGTCCCGGTGCACATCCCGCGCTTTGCCGATGACCGTGGCAAGGCCCCGTTCGCCACCCGCTGCATCCTGGTGGTGGAAGACGAACCGAATTTCGCTCACATCCTTTATGACTTGGCCCATGAGTTGGGTTACCAGTGTCTGGTCGCCCATGGCGCGGATGAAGGTTATGACCTGGCCCGCGAGTTCGTGCCGGACGCGATACTGCTCGACATGCGCCTGCCGGATCATTCCGGGCTGACCGTGTTGCAACGTTTGAAAGAACACGCCGAAACCCGGCACATCCCGGTGCACGTGATTTCCGTTGAAGATCGTGTCGAGGCAGCCATGCACATGGGTGCCATCGGGTATGCGGTCAAGCCGACCACTCGCGAAGAACTGAAGGATGTATTCGCCCGTCTGGAAGCCAAGCTGACCCAGAAGGTCAAGCGCGTGCTGCTGGTCGAAGATGACGATCTGCAACGCGAAAGCATTGCCCGCCTGATCGGTGACGACGACATCGAAATTACCGCGGTCGGCCTGGCGCAGGAGGCGCTGGAGAAGCTGCGCACGACGATTTACGACTGCATGGTGATCGACCTGAAATTACCGGACATGCTTGGCAACGATCTGCTCAAGCGTATGTCCACCGAGGATATCTGCTCGTTCCCGCCGGTCATCGTCTACACCGGGCGCAACCTGACCCGCGATGAAGAAGCCGAGCTGCGCAAGTATTCGCGCTCGATCATCATCAAGGGCGCCCGTTCGCCGGAACGCCTGCTCGATGAGGTGACACTTTTTCTGCACAAAGTCGAATCGCAGTTGTCCCATGAACGGCAGAAGATGCTCAAGACCGCGCGCAGCCGCGACAAGGTTTTTGAAGGTCGCAAGGTGCTGTTGGTGGACGACGATGTGCGCAACATCTTCGCCCTGACCAGCGCGCTGGAGCACAAGGGCGCCGTCGTGGTGATCGGCCGTAATGGTCGTGAGGCGATTGACAGGTTGAATGAAGTCGAGGACATCGATCTGGTGCTGATGGACGTGATGATGCCGGAAATGGATGGTTTTGAAGCCACCCTTGAAATCCGCAAGGATCCGCGCTGGCGCAAGCTGCCGATCATCGCGGTGACGGCCAAGGCCATGAAGGACGATCAGGAGCGCTGCCTGCAGGCGGGCGCCAACGATTACCTGGCCAAGCCCATCGATCTGGATCGCCTGTTCTCGTTGATTCGTGTGTGGTTACCGAAGATGGAACGCATTTAGTGGAAAGCAGTCATTCCGTGGAGCGCAACAGCGAAATCGAACTGCGGTTGCTGATCGAGGCTATCTACCTCAAGTACAGCTACGATTTTCGCGATTACTCGGGCGCTTCGATCAAGCGCCGGGTGCAGCACGCCTTGAGTCAGTTCGAATGCGCGACCATTTCGGCGTTGCAGGAAAAAGTCCTGCATGACCCGACCGCGTTCATGCAGTTGCTGCAGTTGCTGACGATCCCGGTCAGCGAGATGTTTCGCGATCCGTCGCACTTTCTGGCGATCCGCAAGGAAGTGGTGCCGCTGCTGCGCACCTATCCGTCGCTGAAGATCTGGATCGCCGGGTGCAGCACGGGCGAGGAAGTCTATTCGATGGCGATCCTGCTGCGCGAAGAAGGCCTGCTCGAACGCACCATCATCTACGCCACCGACATCAACCCGCGCTCGCTGGACAAGGCCAAGCAAGGGATTTTCTCGATGGAAAACGTGCGCGCCTATACGGCCAATTACCAGCAGGCCGGCGGCCAGCGCTCCTTCGCCGATTACTACACGGCTGCGTACGGCTACGCGATTTTCGACAAGAGCCTGTGTGAGAACGTGACCTTTGCCGACCACAGTCTGGCGACTGACAGCGTGTTCTCCGAAACGCAGCTGATTTCCTGCCGCAATGTGCTGATTTACTTCAACAAGAAGCTGCAGGACCGCGCGTTCGGTCTGTTCCATGAATCGCTTTGCCATCGCGGCTTTCTGGTGCTTGGCAGCAAAGAGACGCTGGATTTTTCCAGTTATGCAAACCAGTTCGAGCCGCTGGTGAAACAAGAACGGATCTACCGCAAAACATGAACGAGGCCGTGGATTTACCTCGCGTCGAGGCGATTGTGGTCGGGGCTTCCGCTGGTGGCGTTGAGGCGCTGTTGAGCCTGCTCGGGCCGCTGCGCCGAGGCTATGTGTTGCCGATCATTGTTGTCCTGCACCTGCCCGAAGAGCGCCGCAGTCAATTGGCCGAGGTCTTCGCCCGGCGCGTGGAAATGCCGGTGCACGAGGCTGTCGACAAACAGGACATTGTGGCCGGCAACCTGTATTTCGCGACACCGGGTTACCACCTGTCGGTGGAGCAGGATCGCAGCCTTTCACTGAGCCTTGAAGAGCGCGTGCATTATTCCCGGCCTTCGATCGACTACCTGTTTGAATCGGCAGCTGACGCCTACGGGGAATCACTGGCCGCTGTACTGCTTACCGGCGCGAACCACGATGGCGCGCGCGGGTTGGCGCAAGTCAAACGCTGCGGTGGTTTGACCATCGTCCAGGACCCCGAAGAGGCGCAAGTCGCCACCATGCCACTGGCTGCACTTAAGGTACAGCAGCCGGATCATGTCCTAACCATTAACGGCATCGGCCGTCTGCTTGTCGAGCTGGAACGAATCGCATGCTGAGTAATATCCAGGCCAAATTGCTGATCGTCGACGATCTGCCGGAGAATCTGCTGGCTCTCGAAGCACTGATCAAACGCGAAGACCGCACCGTCTACAAGGCGCTGTCGGCGGACGAAGCACTGTCACTGTTGCTGCAACACGAGTTCGCCATGGCCATCCTCGACGTGCAGATGCCGGGGATGAACGGCTTCGAACTTGCCGAGTTGATGCGCGGCACCGAGAAAACCAAGAACATCCCGATCATTTTCGTCAGCGCCGCCGGCCGTGAACTGAACTACGCGTTCAAGGGCTACGAGAGCGGGGCGGTGGACTTCCTGCACAAGCCGCTGGACATCCACGCGGTGAAGAGCAAGGTCAATGTGTTCGTCGACCTGTACCGCCAGAGCAAGGCCATGAAGCAACAGGTCGAAGCTCTGGAGCAGGCCCGTCGCGAGCAGGAAGCGCTGCTGCAACAACTGCAGAGCACACAGCTTGAGCTGGAGCAGGCGGTGCGGATGCGCGATGACTTCATGTCAATCGTCGCCCACGAAGTGCGCACGCCGCTCAATGGCCTGATACTCGAAACCCAGTTGCGCAAGATGCACCTGGCGCGGGACAACGCCGCCGCGTTTACCCTCGACAAGATGCACGCGATGGTCGACCGCGATGAGCGCCAGATCAAAAGCCTGATCCGTCTGATCGAAGACATGCTCGACGTCTCGCGGATTCGCACCGGCAAGCTGTCGATCCGGCCCAATCGTTTTGATCTGTCGCAACTGGTGGGCAATCTGCTGCAGAACTTTGCCCAGCAAATGGAAGCGGCCGAGACTGAAGTCAGCTTCACCGCGCCAGAGCCGGTGGAGGGGCATTGGGATGAGTTCCGCATCGAGCAGGTGGTGTCCAATCTGCTGACCAACGCCTTGCGTTATGGTGGTCGCAGCCCGATTCAGGTGCGCGTGTATCGTGAGGGCGACGAAGCGCGGGTCGAGGTTCAGGACCGTGGCATCGGCATCAGTGAAGAGAACCAGAAACGTATTTTTCAGCAGTTCGAACGGGTCTCCGCCAAGACGGTAGTGGCTGGTCTCGGACTGGGTCTGTTCATTTCCGAGCAGATCGTCGCCGCCCATGGCGGTTCCATCGTCGTCGAGAGTCAAATCAACGAAGGCGCCCTGTTTCGCGTTTGTCTGCCAATCCAGGAAAACGGCACATCCGACGCAACCTCTGAGTGACCGCACGGTCGTATCAGCAGCTATTGACCGAACAAAGGCTTCCCATGAGCGTAGATGCACAAGATGTAGTACTCGTCGTCGAGGACGAACCGGTTATCTTGATGGTCCTGACCGATTATTTGTCAGGGCAGGGGTATCGCGTGTTGCAGGCCGAAAACGGCGAGCAGGCGTTCGAGATTCTCGCGAGCAAGCCGCATCTGGACATGTTGATCACCGATTTCCGTCTGCCGGGCGGGATCTCCGGCGTGCAGATCGCTGAACCGGCGGTCAAGTTGCGTCCGGATCTGAAGGTGATTTTCATCAGCGGCTATCCGCAGGAAATCCGCGAGACCGGCAGCCCGATCACGCTCAAGGCGCCGATCCTGGAAAAGCCGTTCGATCTGGACGTGCTGCAGGAGAAGATTCAGGAATTGCTGGCCTGAAGCGTGCGTCGGCGCAATGTCGACGCACATCCAGTGACTCCTTTCATCCTTCTGGCAGCTGCAGCAAATTGTTTCCGAACCGTTATTTGACCTGGTCTGCCTGGTTATATATGAACTGCGCATCGGCGTTGGCGGCGCGTGGCAGGTTAATCTTGATAATCGGCACAACCTTGCCGCCCGTCGAATTGAAAAAATCGTTTTGGTCAAACTGCGCCCCGGCCAATCCTCCATCCAGATAAAAGAACGCCTGAATCGGCAGCTCTTTCGGAATGTTTTGCGGCCAGGTCGCCAGAATCAGCTCAATATAGTCATGTTGACCGGCAAAAAAGCCGCCCAGCTGATGAGCACGAATGGTCTGGTAAAAAGAGTCCGCGCCCAGATGGTTCATGGAGTCGCGTACGTCGAAACTGCAAATATTCCAGCTATTCGCCTGACGATTGGCTAGCCAGCCTTCGGCTGTGGTTATGCCAATGGTCTGGCAGCGTCGACTGCGATCAGGTGAATAGGGATGCGCGCCACAACCGGGCGCAATTCTCAATTGCGTGGCGCCATCAAGTGGATAGGAGCAAAGCACTTCAATTTGCCGTGTGCCGGTGGGGCGTGATAGCACCGGGAAAAAAATAAAGCCATTCTTCTGACCGAACACGAGTCCCGTGAACTTGGCGTCTTTGCTCAAGAATGAAAAGGACACACCGCCACTGGTTTGAGAATGAGGGCTGGGGTTCCAGGCCTTGTAAGCCGTGGAAGGAACGGTTGAGCGCAGCATGATCCCGCGACAGAGAAATGCCGGCATCGAAGCTGAGCCACAATTGACCCGCACATCGTTGTACTGCGCCGTCAGGTTCGCGGCGACCTGCGGGCCAGTTTGTGCCGTACTGGATGTCGCACTCGCGACGCTGATCCCGCTGTCGGTTTTGACCTGTGCCTGTTCGGGGGGCAAGCACCCCGCCAACGACAGTGCCAGCATCAATATCAGTGCAAGATTTCTGTTCATCGTGCCTTCCTTTGTTTCGCTCACGTGCCAACCAGGCACGGCTTCCCTTGATAAGGACGGAGCACCTTTCTCAGCGATTCAAGCAAGGGTGACTGCAGATGGATAGCTGTCAGAGTTGACAGGTTTCAACCATGAAAAAGCGGCCTATGCTGAGCAGTTGGCCGCTGATGAACTTCAGTTGTTCTGCCATGTTCGGGCGTCAGCCTCGGATCATCTCGCGGACCTTGGCGGTCAACAGGTCGAAGGTGAATGGCTTGGTGATCATCTGCATCCCCGGGTCGAGAAAGCCACCGCGTACCGCTGCGTGCTCCGCGTAACCGGTGATGAACAACACCTTCAGCCCAGGTCGGTACTGCCGGCCGATTTCCGCCAGTTGCCGGCCGTTCATGCCGGGCAGGCCGACGTCACTGATCAGCAGGTCGATGCGCTGCGCCGAGTTGAGAATCGGCACCGCGCCGTCGGCATCGCTGGCCTCGACAAACGCATAACCCAACTCACTGAGCACTGCGCTGACCAGTACGCGCACGGCGGGATCGTCTTCGACGATCAGCACGGTTTCGCCGTCCAGCGCTTCCGGGGCCTGCTGGGTATCGGAAACCGGATGCTCCAGTTCTTCACCACGAAAACGCGGCAAGTACAGTTTGACCGTGGTGCCCTGATCGATTTCGCTGTCGATCGAGACGTGACCTCGGGACTGTTTGCTGAAGCCATAAATCATCGACAAGCCCAGTCCGGTGCCCTGGCCGATCGGCTTGGTGGTGAAAAACGGATCGAACGCGCGGTTGATCACGCTCTGCGGCATGCCGCTGCCGTTATCGGTGACGCTCAGCATCACGTAATCGCCGGGTTCGAGGTTGGTATAGGCCTCGGTGAAGTCTCGGGCAAGCACCTGATTAGTAGTCTCGACCACCAGTTTGCCGCCATCGGGCATGGCATCGCGGGCATTGAGCACCAGGTTGAGCAGGGCGCTTTCCAGTTGATTGGGGTCGGCTTCGGCCACCCACAGATTGTCGTTCAGGCGCATGTCCAACTGGATGCTTTCGTTCAGGCTGCGTTGCAGCAACTCGCCCATCGACAGCACTAGCGTGTTCATCTGCACGGCTTTGGAGTCCAGCGATTGCCGGCGGGAAAAGGCCAGCAAACGGTGGGTCAGGCCGGCAGCACGGTTGGCCGAAGTCACGCCCAGATCGATCAGGCTGTCGAGGTCATCGGTGCGGCCGCGCGCCAGCCGCCGGCGCAGCAGTTCGAGGCTGCCGATGATCCCGGTCAGCATGTTGTTGAAGTCGTGGGCGATGCCACCGGTGAGCTGGCCGACCGCTTCCATTTTCTGCGACTGGCGCAGTGCCTCTTCGTTGTGCCGAAGTTGTGCAGTACGTTCCTCGACCTGTTGCTCAAGGGTTTCCAGGGTCGATTGCAGGCGGCGTTCGCTTTCACTCAGATCGATCAGGCGGTCACGCGCCTCGTACTGTCGTCGTCGCCCGCGCAAAGCCGTGGAGACCAGGCTGATCAGGGTTGCCGGATGAAACGGGCGCTCAAGGAAGGTGACGTTGCCCAGCAATTTGCTCAGGCGCGAGGAGGGGCCTTGTTCCGGGCCTCCGTGGTGGGTCAGCAGGATGATCGGCAAATCCGACCAGGCCGGCTGTTGCTCCAGATACAGCAACAGCCTTTCCAGTTCCGGTCCGCGCAGGGCTTCCGCGGCAATCAGCAGGAGTCCGGCACCGGGCTCCAGCTCGGCACACAACGCCCCCAGATCAGTGGCGATCATTCCACCAAATCCGGCTTCATTGAGGATCATCAGGGCCACCTGGCTGTCACGACCCATGGGCGCCAGAATCAGCGCCCGTTCCGACAGCGGCACGGTGACTGTCACAAGGCTTCTTCCCGCAGCAGCGGATTGCTCGCGCCGAGATAGGTCGGAACGCCGCGCAGCACGCCCTGGAAGGCTTCCAGCGGTTCACCGATGGTCATGCCCTGGGTTGAAATGCGGTATTCACGGATTGTCGACTCGTGACTGCCGGTACGTTTCTTGATGATGGAAATGGCCCGGCGGACCTTGCCGATGGCTTCGAAGTAACGCAACAGAATCACCGTGTCGGCCAGATAAGTGATATCGACCGGCGCCTGCATGTCGCCCACCAGACCATGCTGGGCGACGGTCATGAAGGTCGCCGCGCCTTTGCGGTTCAGATACAGCAGCAACTCGTGCATGTGCAGCACCAACGCGTTCTCTTCCGGCATCGCGGCCTGATAGCCGTTGATACTGTCGATCACCACGGTTTTGATGTCGCTGTCGTCGACGCAGCGTCTTACCCGGTGGGAGAACTCGCCAGGGGACAGCTCGGCAGCGTCCACTTGCTCGATCAGCAGGTTGCCGGTGGCTTGCAGGGCCTTGAGGTCGATGCCGATGTTTTTCATGCGCTCGAACAGCAGGCCCAGCTCTTCATCGAAGATAAACAATGCGGCTTTTTCGCCACGAGAGACTGCGGCGGCGGCGAAGATCATAGAGATCAGCGATTTGCCCGTACCCGCCGGGCCGAGGATCAGCGTGCTGGAGCCGGTTTCGATACCACCGCCGAGCAACGCATCCAACTCCCTGATATTGCTGGTCAGTTGCAAACGCGGATAGTCGCCGCGATGTTCGGCGGCCACCAGTCGAGGGAAGACATGGATGCCATCGCCCATGATGGTGAAGTCGTGGAAGCCGCCGCGATATTTCTGGCCGCGATACTTGATCACCCGGATGCGTCTGCGCTCGGCACCATAGTTGGGGGTCAGTTCTTCGAGGCGGATGACCCCGTGGGCCACGCTGTGCACGGTCTTGTCGAGGGACTCGGCGGTCAGGTCATCAAGCAGCAGGATCGTGGCGTGGTAACGTACGAAGTAATGCTTGATCGCCAGAATCTGTCGACGGTAACGCAGCGAGCTTTGCGCCAGCAGGCGAATCTCCGACAGGCTGTCGAGCACCACGCGGGTCGGCTTGAAGCGCTCGACCACTTCGAAAATCTGCTTGGTGGCTTCGCCCAGCTCAAGGTCGGAGGAGTACAGCAGGCTTTGCTGATGCTCGGCGTTGAGCAGACTTTCCGGCGGCGTCAGCTCGAAGATTTCAATGTTTTCGTTCAGCTCCCAGCCGTGGGACAGTGCGCCCTGGCGCAGCTCACGCTCGGTTTCCGACAGCGTGATGTACAGACAGCGTTCACCGGCGCGCGCGCCAGCCAACAGGAAATGCAACGCGACGGTGGTTTTGCCTGTACCGGGTTCACCCTCGAGCAAAAACACGTGGCCTCGGGACAGACCGCCGGCCAGGATGTCATCCAGGCCGGCAATGCCGGTGGCGGCTTTTGCACTGATCAACTCGTTGGACGTAGACAAAGAATGCCCTCTCATGACTAGGGGAATCGAGGCAGCAGGCTGTACAAGCCGTTGTGCACTACCTGATTACTTGACCGCTGCGGGTCATGACGGTTCCGAGGTTTCGATATCAAAATGTCATTGATGAAAACTGCTGAGGCTCAAAGCCCTTGTTGCAAGACCGGGTCGTCAGGGTTCATCTGCTCCAGTTGCGCCAGCAGAATCTGCACGTTCTGCAACTGGCCGCTTTCCTTCCAGTAATTGATCAGCAACACCCGGGCCTTGCGGTCGGCGGGGTGGCGCTGCACGACTTCCTGCAACTGCTTTTGTGCCGCTTCCAGTTCTTCGGCCGTGTGCAGGGTGGTCGCCAGGTCGTAGCGGTAGTCCTTGTTGTCCGGCTCGAGTTCGACCGCTTTGGACAAGCCGAGCAGGGCGAACTCGCGCTGGCCGTGGTGCAACAGCCACAGACCCAGTGCGTGCTGCAGGTAGGCGGAATCGGGTTGGCTCTGCAGTTGTTTGGCAAGCAATTGGCGAGCAGCGTCGCTCTGGCCCTGACGGTCGAGGACATCGATCTGCATCACCAGCGCCTGAAGGTTTCCCGGCTCCAGACGCAGCGTGTTGTCGAGCGCTTGCTGGGCCTGTTTGAGTTCAGCGTTGTGCAGATACAGGCGCGCCAGTTGCGCGTAGGTGGCGGCGCTTTCCGGTTGGCCGGTGAGCACCTGCTCCCAGCCATCGATTGCTTGCTGCAGCGGGGCGAAATACAGACCGAGCTCATCCGGCGTCAGACCCAGCAGAGCGTTGATCGCGGCAAAACGCACGGTTTGATCTTCATCCTCCAGCATCGGCCCGAGCAACAGACTGCGTTGTCCGCCGGGCACCAGTCCCACCACGCTCTGAATCGCTGCCAGGCGCACCTCGGGCGCTTCATTCTGCAGATGCGCGTCGGCCAGTTTCAGGGCCTGCGGGCTTGGGTAGTTGGGCAGCTCGGCCAGCAGCCAGACACTGCGCTTGACCGACAGATCCGGGCGCCCCAGCTGTTGATACAACTGCCGCGCCGCCCCCGGCTGACCGGAACGGGCCGCCGTGAGGGCTTCGCTGTAGCCGCGTTTGATCGCCTCGGGCACCACCGGGGCGGTGGAACGCAGGGAGAACCAGGCAACGACGATGAGCAGCACGAGGCCAAGGCTGATGAGCAGGTAGCGGCGGGACTGAGGCATGCGATTTCCGTGAACGGGTGTTCTTTAGCAGAGGGGCAAGCTTCGGTCAGCTTGGCCGTTGAGTCAAATTCGCAAGCCGATCAATTGTAGGAGCGAGCCTGCTCGCGAATGCGCTATGCCAGTTCCCCTGCAAGTTGGCTGATCCGGCGCCATCGCGAGCAGGCTCACTCCTGCAGGGGCAGGCACAAAAAAGCCCCGCGACCGAATGATACACGGGGCAAAAAATTGGTTGGTTGCGGCCAACCAAAGGAGCTCTTGAAAAACGCTTACTTGCTGGCGACCGTTTCTGGCTGCCAGCCACCACCCAAGGCCTTGTAGATCGCGACGATGCCGCGATACAGATCGACTTCGGCCTGGGCCTGGCTGTCTTCGGCGTTCAGGCGTTCGCGCTGAGCGTCGAGCAGCACGAGGAAGTCAGTGGTGCCTTCGCGGTAGCGGATTTCCGCCAGATCGGCAGCCTTGCGGCTCGATTCACTCTGACGGATCAGCGAGATCAGACGTTGCTGACGCTTGCCGTAATCACTGAAGGCGTTTTCCGATTCTTCCAGGGCCAGCAACACTTGTTGCTCGTAGGTCGCCAGTGCGCCTTCGGCATCGGCATCGGCGCCGCGCAAACGGGCACGCACGCTGCCAAGATCGAACGCCGCCCAAGTGATGCTCGGGCCGAGTGCCCAGGCGTTGGCCGCCGAGGAACCGATCTGCGAACCACGCCCGGCCGTCCAGCCGAGGAAACCGCTGAGGCTGACCCGAGGGAACAGGTCGGCCTTGGCCACGCCGATCCGCGCGGTGGCCGACGCCAGTTTGCGTTCGGCGCTGAGGATGTCCGGACGCCGTTGCAGCAGTTCGCCCGGATCACCGATCGGCAAGGCCTTGGCAATCGCCGGCAAGTCTTTCGGGCTCAGATCGACGGTGAGTTTGTCCGCACGCTCACCCAGCAGGGTGGCGATACGGTTCTTCTGCCGAACCTGTTCGGCCTGCAGTTGCGGGACGCTGGCTTCAACCGAGGCCAGACGCGCATCGGCACGTTCGACGTCGAGTTGATCGCCGACGCCAGCGTCACGCAGGCTGATGGTGATCTTGCGCGACTCCTGCTGGTTTTCCAGGTTGGCCACCGCGATCTTCTCGCGCAGTTGCGCGCCACGCAGTTGACCGTAGGCGTCCACCAGTTCGGCAATCATGGTGACTTGCAGTTGGTACAGGTCGGCTTCGGCCGCTTGCTGGTCGGCGTCGCTGGCTTCCAGGTTGCGTTGGATGCGGCCAAACAGATCGATTTCCCAGGCCATGTCCAGCCCCAGGTCATAGCGTTCGCTGTTGACCCGTTTGGTGGTCTGGCCAGGGATTTGTCCCTTGGCCAGATCACTGCTGGCGCGGCTGGTGATGGTTGGCATCGCATCGTTGCTGACGTCGTCGCGGATCGCCCGGGCGGCTTTCCAGCGAGCGAACGCCACGCGCAGTTGCCGGTTGCCTTGCAGCGATTGGGTCACCAACTGGTTCAGGGTCGGATCGTCGAATTGCTGCCACCAGATGCCTTCGAATTTCGAACGGTCGAAGTTCTTTTGCCCGGCAGCGCCGTCGGTGGCGGTCGTGATATTGGCCGCCTCCGTGGCTGGGGTCTTGTAGTCAGGGCCGACGGCGCAGGCGCTCAGCGCCAGCACCAGCAGACTCGGCAGGAAGACTTTCAGACTCATTGTTGCGCCTCCAGTGGCTGTTGAAGATTGTGCGCTTTGGCCGCTTTGCGGGCTTCGCCGCGTTCGACAAAATTACGAATCAGCACATAGAACACTGGCGTCAGCAACAGACCGAAGAAGGTCACCCCGAGCATCCCGGAGAACACCGCTACACCCATGGCGTGACGCATCTCGGCACCGGCACCGCTGGAGAACACCAGTGGCACCACACCCATGATGAACGCGAAGGAGGTCATCAGGATCGGCCGCAGACGCAGACGGCAAGCTTCCAGTACCGCAGCCAGCGGATCGAGGCCTTCCAGCTGTTTATCCTTGGCGAATTCGACGATCAGAATCGCGTTCTTGCAGGCCAGGCCCACCAGTACGATCAAGCCGATCTGGGTGAAGATGTTGTTGTCGCCGCCGGAGATGATCACCCCGGTGATCGCCGACAGCAGGGTCATCGGTACGATCAGGATCACCGCCAGTGGCAGGCTCCAGCTTTCGTATTGTGCGGCGAGCACCAGGAACGCCAGCAGTACGCAGAGCGGGAACACGAACAGCGCAGTGTTGCCGGACAGAATCTGCTGGTAGGTCAGGTCGGTCCACTCGTAGGTCATGCCGTTCGGAAGTTCATCCTTGAGCAGTTTCTCGATGGCTTTTTCGGCCTGGCCGGAGCTGTAGCCGGGAGCCGCAGCACCGTTGATTTCAGCGGTGATGAAGCCGTTGTAGTGCATCACGCGATCCGGACCCGAGGTGTCGCTGACCTTGATGAAGGTCGCCAGCGGGATCATTTCGCCCTTGTTGTTGCGCACTTTCAGCTGGCCGATCTGGTCGGATTCGAGGCGGAACTGTTGCTCAGCCTGAACGTTGACCTGATAGGTGCGCCCGAAGCGGTTGAAGTCGTTGGCATACAGCGAACCCAGGTAGATCTGCAGGGTGTCGAAGATATCGCTGACGGCCACGCCGTGGGTCTTGGCTTTCTCGCGATCGATGGCGGCATCGACCTGTGGCACGTTTACCGTGTAGCTGGTGAACAGACCCGCGAGCTCAGGAACGCTGTGGCTCTTGGTGATGATGTTCATCGTCTCTTTATACAGCTCGTCGTAGCCCAGGTTGCCCCGGTCTTCGATTTGCAGGCGGAAACCACCAATGGTGCCCAGACCTTGTACCGGCGGAGGCGGGAAGATCGCCATGTACGCTTCCTGAATGTTCGCGTACTGGCCGTTCAGGGCCCCGGCGATTGCACCGGCGGACATGCTCGGGTCTTTACGTTCGTCGAACGGTTTCAGGGTGACGAACACGATGCCGGCGTTCGGGCTGTTGGTGAAGCCGTTGATCGACAGGCCCGGGAACGCTACGGCGCTTTCCACGCCTGGCTGTTTCAGCGCCAGGTCGGACATGCGCTTGATCACGTCTTCGGTGCGATCCAGGCTCGCGGCGTCCGGCAGTTGCGCGAAGGCCACCAGGTATTGCTTGTCCTGGCCCGGTACGAAACCGGTCGGGGTGCTGGAGAAACCGAAGAACGTCAGCACCATCAGGCCTGCATACAGGAACAGGGCAATGCCGCTGCCACGGATAACACGGCGCACAGTACCGACATAGCCGTGGCTGGCCTTGTCAAAGAAACGGTTGAACGGACGGAACAGCCAGCCGCCAAAGATCTTGTCCAGCACTTTGGAGAAGCGGTCTTTCGGCGCGTCGTGGCTCTTGAGCAGTACGGCGGCCAGCGCTGGCGACAGGGTCAGCGAGTTGAACGCAGAGATCACGGTCGAGATGGCGATGGTCAGTGCGAACTGTTTGTAGAACTGCCCGGTGAGGCCGGAAATGAACGCCGCCGGTACGAACACCGCACACAGCACCAGGGCCGTCGCGATGATCGGGCCGGTCACTTCACGCATCGCTCGCTTGGTTGCTTCGACCGGGTTCAAGCCCAGCTCGATGTTCCGCTCGACGTTCTCCACCACCACGATGGCGTCGTCCACCACAATACCGATCGCCAGTACCAGGCCGAACAGCGACAGCGCGTTGAGCGAGAAGCCGAACAGGTGCATCACTGCAAACGTACCGATCAACGATACCGGCACCGCCACCAACGGAATGATCGAGGCACGCCAGGTCTGCAGGAACAGGATCACCACCAGCACCACGAGGATCAGCGCTTCGAAGAGGGTGTGAACCACCGCCTCGATCGAGCCGCGCACGAAAATCGTCGGGTCATAGACGATGCTGTAGTCCATGCCTTGCGGGAAGCCTTTCTTCAGCTCTTCCATCTTGCCGCGAACTTCGTTCGAGATCTGGATGGCGTTGGAACCTGGACGCTGGAAGATCGGGATCGCTACCGCCGGCTGATTGTTCAGCAACGAACGCAGGGCGTACTGGCTGGAACCCAGTTCGACGCGAGCGATGTCCTTGAGACGAGTGATTTCACCGTTGTCGCCTGCGCGAATGATGATGTTCTCGAATTCTTCTTCAGAGACCAGACGGCCCTGCGTGTTGACCGACAGCTGGAAGCTCTGGGCATTCGGGGCAGGGGGCGCTCCGAGCTGACCGGCAGCGACCTGACGGTTCTGCTCACGAATCGCCGTCACCACATCGGTGGCAGTCAGGTTGCGCGAAGCGGTCTTGTTCGGATCGAGCCAGACCCGCAACGAGTAGTCGCCCATACCGAACAGCTGCACGTCACCGACACCACCCAGACGCGCCAGCTCATCCTTGATGTTGAGGATCGCGTAGTTGGACAGGTAGAGCATGTCGTAGCGTTTGTCCGGCGAGGTCAAGTGCACAACCATGGTCAGGTCGGGCGAAGCCTTGTCGACGGTGATACCGATGCGCGTCACTTCTTCTGGAAGTTTCGGCTCGGTACGGGTCACCCGGTTCTGCACCTGTACCTGCGCGTTGTCCAGGTCAGTGCCCAGAGCGAAGGTGATGGTCAGGGTGATCTTGCCGTCAGCGGTGGACTGCGAGGACATGTACAGCATGTTCTCGACGCCGGTGATGGCCTGCTCCAGTGGAGCGGCCACGGTTTCACCGATGACTTTTGGGTTGGCGCCCGGGAAGTTCGCACGTACCACCACGGTCGGTGGCACGACTTCCGGGTATTCGCTGATCGGTAGCTGGAACAGCGAGATCGCACCGGCGATCAGGATCAACAGCGAAAGTACCGCTGCGAAGATCGGCCGTGAAATGAAGAATTGGGAAAAATTCATCGGAGTTGTCGTCCCTTAACCGCGTGGGGTCGTAGCAGCCAGCTTCACAACCGCACCGGACGCGCCTTTGGCAGGGGCGACTTTGGGCAGGTTGCTGGCTTCCAGCGCTTGACGTTGTTGAGCGAGTGCCGCGATGGTTTGTTCGCTGGCCATCGGGATCACTTCAGGAGTCACCGGCGAACCTGGACGTACCCGCTGCAGGCCCTTGACGATGATCGTGTCGTCCTTGTTCAGACCGGTACGGACGATGCGCAGGCCTTCGATCTTCGGCCCCAGTTCGACGGCGCGGTAGACGGTCTTGTTGTCCGCATCCATCACCAGCACGAACTTCTTGCCCAGATCGGTACCGACCGCTTCGTCGTTGATGAGCATGGCGTTGTAAGTGCCGCTGCCGACCAGTTTCAGTCGTGCGTACAGACCCGGGGTGTAGGTGCCATCGCTGTTGTCGAACACGGCGCGACCACGGATGGTGCCGGTTTTCGGGTTGACCTGGTTGTCGACGAAGTTCATCTGACCCAGGTGCGGGTTGCCGTCTTCGTTGGACAGGCCCATGTACACCGGGGTAGTGGCGCCACGCTGACCGTTACGGGCGAGCTGGGTGTATTTGAGGAATACGCGCTCGTCAGCATCGAAGTAGGCGTAAACCTTGTCGGTAGAAACCACGCTGGTCAGCGGCGTGGTGTCGGCGGTCACCAGGTTGCCGGCGGTGATCTCGGCACGGCTGACGCGACCGCTGATCGGCGCGGTGACGCGGGTGAAGCTCAGGTTCAGCTTGGCCAGATCCAGTTGCGCTTGCAGGGCACCGACGGCGGCGCGGGCTTCCTGTGCAGCGCTGGTGCGCGAGTCGGCCAGTTCGGCAGAGATGGCGTTGCTGGCTCGCAGGCGTTCACCGCGTCCGGCTTCGTTTTCACTGCGAGTGGCGTTGGCACGAGACTGGGCGACCAGCGCTTCGAGGCGGCGCACCTCAGCCTGGAATGGGCGTGGATCGATCTGGAACAGCAGGTCACCTTTCTTGACCAGCGCGCCTTCGGTGAAAGCCACCTCGTCGATCTGGCCGGAGACCCGTGGACGGATTTCAACGGTTTCCGGTGCTTCGAGGCGCCCGGTGAATTCGTCCCACTCGTTGACCGGTTGTTCCAGCACCTTGGCCACGCTGACTTTGGCAGCGGGCATGGTGGCGGCAGTCTCCGGAGTCTTGCCGCAAGCGCTCATCACCAGTACGGCCAACATGGCCAAGGGGAAGCGCAAATGTTTGAGTGACTGTTCCATGGAATCATCCGCCAATGTATTGAAGATGGGCGGATGATGCTCGGCGGGCTGTGATGGCACGAATCGAATGAAGCAAAGGTAACTATCATTCGGAATGATATAAGAACGATTCGAGCCCTCTAGCATGCACCTTTCGTTAGGGGGCTATCAATCTGTTTGATGACAAATTTGTGTTGCGTGGCGAGTAAAAGCGCCGCGGGTTTATCACAAGCAGGTCGCACAAACAAAGAGACGGCCATGAAGGCCGTCTCGATCAACAGTTGCAGGCTGACTCAGTTGTCACCTTTACGGTTCGGCCCGAAGCGGTTTGGGCCTGGCTGGCTGTCTTGCACCAGAAACACCAGGTTGACGATTGGCAGCAGCAGCCACCAGCCGCTGCGGTCGGTGTCGTGCATGCGGCGCGCGCCGACGGCAATGCTCGGCAGGAACATTGCCAGGTTGTAGAGGTTGGCCAGGATGCCCTTGGTATTGAGCATCGCGTCGAGGACACCCATGACAATGCAGATACCCAGGTTGATCAGCGCGAACATCCAGTACTCGCGGCGAGTGGCACGACCCTGGAACACGGCGTAATTCTTCAGCGCTTCCATGTAAGGGTTGCCCGTGGTGATGGCGGGGCCGCTTGCATAGGACGGTTGAGTTGCCTGAGGTGCACCGCACTGTGGGCATGCCACGGCCAGACTACTAATTTCCTTGGCGCAACCGCGGCAGAAAACCATGCTCATATTTTTTCCCTAAAATTATTCAATCGATAGACAGGACAAAACGAACGCGGCAAGGCCTGACAAAATAATGCCGGCAATCGCGAGGTTTCTTCCTGGGTGTTTTTGGTTGATACAGACGATGCCGCAAGTGAGGCCCGCAAGGCTGAGGATGCCCACACCGACAATCGCCTCTCTGTCCCATTCGGAATCATCAAACAGGGTGAGTGCGCTGAGAATCCCGAGGATCAGCGAAACGATGGCCAGCCAGGGTATTTCGGCTCGCGTTTGCGGCACGCAGGCCTGTTGGACAGCCCCGCATTGGGGGCAGGTGAGCGCCGTTTCGTGTAGCTCCTTGGCGCAAGCACGACAATAGACCATTGCCATCGTTTTCCTTAACTGAGTGCGAATGCCCGACCCTCCATCGGTCGAGGCGGCGGTAAGTTAAACTGTATTACCGGATTTGTCATTAGCACTTTGCCATCATGATGGCGTGGATTTGCCGATACAGTTTTGCTGAGGGCTGTCCGGATCGTCAGGAAACATCCGAATCCGCCACGCTACTACTTCTTCGGCATGGTCGAGCGCTTTACCGAAGTGACAGGTCGTGAGTGGGGTAGGCATCGGCGTGCTGGCCGACGCGTGACTGATTCTTCGGCTGTTGTTGTGAAGCACCCCTGCAACCGCTTAACGTTGCGCCAGCGCAGAGCGTCACAAGACACCCACAGATGGACACAGATCGAGTGCGCGCGATCATCGAAGAGTAAAACGACGTTTAAATGAGTGATTCTACGGCGACAAACAACGGCAACTGGTACGCGGTAATTGCACTGGCTCTGGCTGCGTTTGTGTTCAATACCACCGAATTTGTACCTGTGGGTCTGCTGAGTTCGATCGGCAGCAGCTTCGACATGTCGACCGCGCAGGTCGGCCTGATGCTGACCATTTATGCGTGGGTGGTGTCGCTGACGTCATTGCCGATCATGCTGCTGACGCGAAATGTCGAGCGGCGGAAATTGCTGATTGTGCTGTTCGGGATGTTTATCGCCAGTCACATCCTGTCGAGTCTGGCGACCAGTTTCGGGATGCTGCTGGTGAGCCGGATTGGTGTGGCGTTGTCGCACGCGTTGTTCTGGTCGATCACCGCGTCTCTGGCCGTGCGCCTGGCGCCACCGGGCAAACAGGTTCAGGCCCTGGGCTTACTGGCAACCGGTACTTCGCTGGCGATGGTGCTGGGCATTCCCCTTGGCCGCTTGCTGGGCGAGGCCATGGGCTGGCGCACCACGTTCATCGTGATTGCCGGCTTTGCTGCGGCGCTGGTGTTCTGTCTGGCGAAGGTGCTGCCGCTGCTGCCCAGCCAGAACTCGGGTTCGCTCAAGAGCCTGCCCATATTGCTGAAGCGACCTGCACTGGTGGCCGTCTATGTTCTGACGGCGCTGGTCGTGACGGCACAGTTCACCGCCTACAGCTACATCGAACCGTTCGTTCTGACCGTGGCCAACATGAGCGGTGATGTGGTGACGCTGGTGCTGTTGTTATTCGGCGGCGCCGGCATTTTCGGCTCGCTGCTGTTCAGCTACCTGCACAGCTATAACCCACAGCGCTTTCTGATCATCTGCGTGTCAGTGCTCGCCTTGTGCCTGGCTTTGCTATTGCCTTTGAGCGGCAACGGTTCGTACCTCGGCGTGCTGAGTGTGTTCTGGGGCATGGCGATCATGGGCTTCGGGCTGGCGCTGCAGTCGAAAGTCCTGGTGCTGGCGCCGGATGCCACTGATGTAGCGATGGCGCTGTTTTCAGGGATCTACAACATCGGCATCGGCGGCGGGGCACTGGTGGGAAGCTGGGTGGGCAGTCAGTTCGGCTTTGCTTACATCGGAGTGGTTGGCGGAACGTTGGCGGCAGTGGCGCTGTCGTTTTACTGCTTGTCGATGTATCGCTACAGCCGGCCTGGGGCTTGAGTTTGAGGGCTAGCGTTCGCCGACAGGTGCATTTGCATTCGAACGCCAGCTTTGTCTGGTTCTTTCACTGCGTGCTTAATGCGCAGGCAGTTCAAGACTGTCCGGATCCCCGAAGAACATTTTCACTTGGCTCTAGCGCAGTATTTTCAGGTCGGAAAAACTAAAATATGCCCCCAGTTTTGCCCCCGTAGCGTGGGATCTGCGGGCGATCGAGATTGGCGATCTCTGAGGCGGAGTAGGGTGGTCGTCGATGGCTTTCAGTGTAGCTCCTCATCGGATCTGGCGGGAGGGGGGCTCATCAAGGACCAGCTAATCCGCTCTCGGTCGAGAACAGCAACTCCGATCGGCTGTGTTCGACCTAATATTTGCATCCCTGTAATTGGTTTACTGGGCTTGGAGGTGTCTACGAAACCAAGAGCGATTCAGTTAGCTCCGGAAATGGTCATGGCACAAACAAGGCTCCTTGCTCCTCGTGTGCCGACCTTTTACAACATTTCAAGGTTAACGTCGTATGAATCAAATTGATTTTAAGAAATATAACGTTGGCGCGATTATTCGGCCATCTGACAATCGCGAAGCGCTTAAGCAACAGATCGGATTTTTGGTCAAGGTTGTGGATGCATTGGGTATCAAATTCTCTGATTGTGAGAATGATCCTTTGCGTCTTGCAAAAGACTATGTAAATGGCAAGATCCCAATTGAAGCCTGTAAGGCCGAGGCTTCGGTTTGGTGGGCGAAAATCGATGAGAAAGGCGCAATACGTGACTTTCAAGATAAGGAGGTATTACTGGCGCGGCTAGCTATCTGCCTGCTGTCAAATGATGAAGATGATGTTTCTGTAATGGGAGATAATCTTTCATGGTTTTTTGAGGTGCTGGGATTCTTGAAAGTGGATATGACGATGCCAATGAGAATGATGATTGAGTATTTTGATTTTAAATAAAATTTAAGATCGCCAAGAACTGAGCGTGCAATGAAGCTGGGAAGCGGAGTTCATTGCTGAAGCGAAAGGAGAGAGAAGGGTAGTGGTGCCAATTGGCCATAATCGAGACTTCGCTTCAAAGACTGTCTGGAACGTTTCGAGATCTTTCGTACGTCTCTCAGGGAAGATACTAGACCACGGATGTTCCTGGCAGCTTGCAGCGCATGAGCGCTGCCGGATTTCAGCCATGATTGGACACACCTTCTTTAAAAGGCAAGCTAGTGTGATACGCCATTGCGCTTTAAGCTGCGCGCCCTTAGATGCAAGTGTGGCTGAAATACAAACTGGTTTCATTGCTGGCCTTACCACTGCTAAGTGCTTGCTCATCACTACAAGCAACTTTGAGCTGGGAGCTAATACGGCTAGAACTAAGAGCGACGCTGGCTTCACTAAGAGCTTAGCTACGCGATCAATAAGGGTGGAATACTAGATACAGATCCCACCTAATCCGAAAAGTCAGGCCGTCATTGCCCGGTTGGTGGCAACAATTTGCTCGTGAGTAAACTGACTACCGGGAGTCATAAACTTGGCAATGAGTGCGTCGCGGTTTTGAGGCGCCCGTGACTTGTCTGCCGCATTCAATGCCAATTTGAGTTCCGGCAAGGTCAGCTCAGTGCAGTAAGCAGGTGTACCTGGTTGCTGGCGCCATGAGTCTTCAAGGGGGCCTGAGGCGAGCGCGATAAAGCCCGTATCCTCAACAAGATCCTGCGCGATTGTTTCAGCTCTGGTATCTCCCCCAGCTACGGGTATGGCTATGCGCGATGAAGAACCGGCTGGTTGACCTTTATCGGCAAGGGTCGCAGCCAGTAAGGCGTTCCATGCCTTAACAACTGGGTGACCAATCTGTTCGCTTACCCAAACGCTCTCAGGCTTGCCGTCGTCAACTTCTTTGATTGCCCCGTCGCGTCCCGGATAATAATTGGACGTGTCAATGACGACGGTTGTCTCCGGCACATTGCTCAAGGTCTGTTTGAGATCAGGGTAGCTTGCGAAGGGGATCGAGAGGATAACGACGTCTACCTCAGACACCGCCTCTTCCTTAGTAACCGCATTTACGCCGATTTCATTGGCAAGATTCTGAATGCTCTGCGGGCCCTTCGAGTTTGCCAGTTTAACTTCGTGACCGCCCGCCGCGAGTTTACGGGCAAGGGTAGCCCCAATGTTACCTGCGCCGATAATTCCGATTTTCATTTAAATAACTCCTCGCATGTAAGCAAGATTAAAGTAATTGCGTGAATGACTGCTGCTGGCTCGCCTTGGCGTTCAGTTGCCAAACAGTTGTTTTGAAAACGCTGACCATGTGTGAGAGATTGAAAATCCACCAAATCGCGTTAGACTTTTAATAGTCCGCGCTTCATATGTCTCTGTATTTTGATAAAGCTTCGTCGAAGTGCTGTTATGACGACTACTTCATCCATATATCAACTTCGAAAGCTGAACAATGTAGTCGCGGCTTGGATTTGTTCCAATTGTGCCAAACCTTTCTTTATACACCGCGAAGAAAAGATCTTGACGCTTTCGAGCGCGCGCCAGATCCGCGTCTGTCAGTGCCTGCGGAAGGGACTCAAGCGTTACTTCAGTGCAATAGCAAGGAGTGCCACACTGTTGTCTCCAGGATTCTGCTAACGAGCCAGCATGGTAGGCATCGAATCCGGAATCCTCGACCAGTGACATCGTCACGACACGGTCGTGATCACGATCCGCAGCGATAGGGACGGCAATGCGATCCGGGTCGCCAGCAGGCCTACCCGCTTCGTTTAATGACGCGGAGTAAATCGTGTTCCAAGCTTTTGCGAGTGGACGGCCAATTTGTTCGGATGCCCAGACACTGTCAGGCTGGCCATTCTCGATGGCTTCCAATCGCTCGTCGCGCGCCGGTATATAGTTGGATGTGTCGATGATTACGCTTTCTTCAGGAAGCTCGGCAACAAGCGTTTTAAGATCCGGAATGCGGATAAAAGGGATCGAAAGAATCACGACGTCGGCGCCAACCAAAGCTTCTTCTTTCGTGACCGCCAGCGCGCCCGTGGAAAGCACGTCAGCATTAACAGTATTTGGCCCACGGGAGTTAGCGACCCTTACTGTATGGCCGGCAGCGCTGAGCAGTTTTGCCAGTGTTCCCCCGATAAATCCGCTACCAATAATTCCGATGTTCATAGAGATTCCTCATCTTTGGAGCTTAGGTGTGCATGACATGTGGATCTGCGCGGGGAGCTTCTCGGCAAGGCTTTCCCTTCGCTAACTCTTCTACAAGCGCATCGCGGCTCTGTGCGCTTGTGTCTAATCTGCAACTGCCAACCCGCTACTAAAGCTCTGCCGTTGCTAGCCGCTTCTAAGGCAGGTACTAAGTGGTAGCCGGTCGCGCCAGACCCTCAAGTGTGCACCGAAGCTCCTCAAGATCTTCTGACGTGAGCTGGCACGCAGTTCTGATCTTGTCGGTGATGCTGCGAAGCTCATCCTCCATGGCACGGCTAGGCTCTGTGAGATCAATAAGCACTCGGCGTTCATCGGAGGAGTCGCGTGTGCGTGTAATCACTCCAGCAGCTTCAAGCCTCTTCAGTAGCGGCGTAAGCGTGCCGGTCTCCATGTCGAGGCGATCACATAAATCGCTCACAGAAAGAGGCGACCCGTTCAAAAGCTCGAGCGTGACCAGGTACTGCGAGAAGGTGAGGCCAAGCGGTTCGAGAAACGGTTTGTGTAATCGAACCATCCGGTTCGCAGCTGCGTTGAGCGCGAAGGAGAGTTCTGTGGCTACGCTGCGTGCTGCCGAATTCATATATATCGTCTACTATTGTGTAGTGTGCTACATAAATTATGCGTAGACCCGCCGTGTGTCAACAGCTTCCGAGGCTGGTGGCTTTTTTTTAGATGAAGTACCACTGCGTGGCCACTTGATAATTGGTTCTAAGAGAAGACGAATCTGCGTGCGCGAGGACATGGAGCAGCTTGGATCTGGTGCCAAGCGCGGATGGTTGGGTGGGTATAAGGCGGTGATCATCTTGACGCGATTGGGTGACCAACTCTGTCTTAATTTCTCAGTACGTGCGTCTGAGCATGCCAAGCGAGACGCGGTTGCACCGCCTGGGGCGCAGATATGATCTGCCCCCCCTGGATGGAATCAGGTGTACCCACGAGGTAAACGTTACTCTGCCGGCGGCTTGTATCCCGCGAGCATTTTCAAGACATCACCATGTGATCCGCTCGCTTCTGCAAATCGTAATGGCTTCGCGCGTTCGACGACGAGTTCAGGCGGGGTCGGAGAAATCTTGAGCAGTTCGAAGACTTCATCCAAAAACTCCTCCAATGGCATAGCGTTTTCGTCGTTTTCCTGTCCAAGCAATGTGGTACGTACCCCTGGCGGCGCAAGCTCGATCACTTCGACGGACGAATCCTCAAGTTGCACTCGAAGACTTTGAGTGAATGAGTGAACTGCCGCTTTGGTTGCGCTGTAGGTCGGTGTAGCTGGCAACGGTACAAAGGCCAACGCCGAGCTGACATTCACTATCGTTGCACTGGGCTGCTTGCTCAGATGGGGAGTGAATGCGTAGACCATGCGAATCGTGCCAAGTAAGTTCGTCGTCACGATATCTTCGGCTGTGCTCAGGCTTTCCGGATCAGTCAGATCCTCCCAGTGCATGATCCCAGCGTTGTTTATGAGAACGTTTAGATTTGGATGGCTGATCGCAAGCGCTTCGCTGGTGCGCTGGATGGATTGTGGGTCGGAGACGTCCAGCATTACTGATTCAATACCTGGATGTTCCGACGCGATCTTGTCGAGCAGAGACTTGCGACGTCCCGCGATGATGACTTTATTGCCCGCCTTGTGAAATCTTAGCGCCAGACCGAGGCCGATGCCTGAGGTGCCGCCAGTAACCAGAATCGTGTTGCCAGTGCTGTTCATAGTAAACTCCAGAAACGATGACTAAGCGGACAGCTGTCCACTTTCAAACCGTACCGGACAACTGTCCGCTTAGCAATGCAGTGAAGGAAAATTTTGTTCATGACTCACGATTTGGTGATGCGTTCTGACGCCAAGAAAAACCGGGAACGGATTCTGGAGGTCGCAGTGGTAGAGCTGACTAGCGATCCTGCGATTCCGTTAAGCACGATTGCGAAGAAGGCGGGGGTAGGGCAAGGCACGTTCTATCGTCACTTCCCTACCAGGGAGAAGTTGGTATTCGAGGTTTATCAGTTCGAAATGCAGCAGGTGGCCGCGTTGGCAGAGGAGCTGCTGGCGACCAAACAACCTAAGGAAGCCCTCCGAGAGTGGATGGACTGCCTCGCTGAATATGCAATGACAAAGGCAGGACTCGCTGCTGCGATCCAACAAGCTGCTTCCGTTTACGAGTTCCCAGGGAAGTCGGGATACGCTCCTGTCCAAGGAGCTGCCGAATTGCTTTTGAGGGCAAATGAGAAGGCAGGAACGATTCGTAGCGGGATTACAAACGACGACTTTTTTCTAGCCATCGCTGGAATATGGCAAATGGATGCCCAGAGCGAATGGCGCTTACGTCTCGCCAGATTGATGAATTTGGTGATGGATGGTTTGTGCGCTGGCAGCCCCGAAAACCTGAAAAAGAATAACGCCTAGCATCAAAATCAGGACACGCGTCGGCGAGAACAGGAAACGGAGCGCATCGGCAAATAGTCGATCTTGTTTAGAGCGGCTTAAGCTTGAGTAGGCGCCCCAACCTATAGCCGCGATCCATCCTGAGCGGTGGCCATACTGCCAGCGTCCTTGTCGTCACTGCGTCCATCTGTGCCCTAGCCCGTGAGTATTCACGAGGTCTCTCGGTTGTCGTCCTTCGAGACCCGTAAGCAAATTTTCCAGTGCACGCAGTGCCATCGCATTGCGTGTATCGCTTGTTGCAGAGCCGATATGAGGCACAGTGACAACGTTCTTCAATTTGAAAAGACCTGAACTCACAAGCGGTTCTTTCACGTAAACATCTAAACCCGCTGCTCGTATCGTTTTCTCCTCAAGCGCTTGGAAGAGTGCGTCCTGATCAACCACAGGGCCGCGAGAAACGTTAATCAAAATACTCTCCGGGCCCATCAACGCTAGCTCCTTACGTCCGATGAGGTTTCTCGTGCCGTCCGTCAACGGCACGACCGGGCAGACAAAATGAGACTCGCTTAAAAGTTTCTCTTGCGGGACGAACCGCGCACCGAGTTCTTTCTCAAGCTGCGGTTTACGATTGTTGCCGCTGTAGAGGATGTTCATGCCAAAACCGAAACGCCCTCTGCGTGCGATGGCCTCTCCAATTTTGCCTAAACCGATAATGCCCAAGGTCTTTCCATGCACATCGCATCCGAAGTGGGATGCTTCGATGGTCTTTGTCCAATTGCCGGCTTTCGTCCAGGCATCAAGCTCTGGGATGCGTCTCGCTGTGGCCAGGATCAGGGCGAAAGCCAGATCAGCGGTGGTTTCGTTCAAGACATCTGGCGTATTGGTCAACATGACCCCTCGGCCATTGAGATAGCTGAGGTCATAGTTGTCGTAGCCAACCGAAATGCTGGAAATGATCTCAAGGTTTTTAGCCGATGCGAGCTCTGCTTCACCTAGGCGCCGATTGCCGCCGATCAATCCATGAGCGCTGGGAATGGCATCTTCGAACTGAGCATCCATGTCACCAAGCTCTGGACGCATGACGATGATGTTGTACGTATCTTTGTAAGGCTCAAGCAGCGTGGGTGAGACGCGGCTGAAGGCCAGGATTGTCTTTTTCATGACGCCTTATCGCACCTTTTTCAAACTCAATTTGAATCGTGTTCTGACTTCAAATAGGTTTTCGCCCACTCACGGTAATTGTCCGAGAGCGTGTATTTAGAAAGCAGCTCAGGGAGGGAAAACTCGCTCCCCTTTGTGCCGCTTTGTTCGCGCAGCGCCTCGTAAGTCGCTTTGATTGCGGACAGATAGGGGGCATGCCCATTGACCACAATCCGCACGTTGGCTGCACTCAGTTTCTCAACATCGCTCAGAGCCGGATTTCCATAATTGATCAGCATGATCGGCACGCTGAGATGTGCAGTGAGTGCTTCCAAGTGTTGGAAGTCTTTCACCCCGACGAGGCAAATCGCGTCGGCCCCGGCTTTTTCATAGGCCGTAGTGCGTGCAATGGAATCTTCCAAGGTGGTAACGGCCACATTTGTTCGGGCGATGATGGTGAGCGCATCATCTGAACGGGCAAACCGCGCAGCGTAAATCTTGCTCGCAGCTTCTTCCCTCTCGATAAGCACATGCGACTGCTCGTCGTATTTGGCCGGGAGGTGGGTGTCTTCCAGTGTTAGGGCAGCGACACCGGCTTTCTGCAACTCGGTCACTGTTCGCATCACATTCAGCGCGTTTCCGAATCCATGGTCAGCGTCACCAATGATTGGGATTTGGCTGGCCCGTCCGACTCTGGAAACCTGCTCGACATACTCATCCAGCGTGAGCAGTGCGATGTCCGGTGCCCCGAGCACCTGAAGCGAGGCGACGGAACCACCTTGAATGGCGACCTCAAAGCCAAGGTCGGAAGCCATACGAACCGAGATCGGATCGAATACGGAAGCAGCGAATTTGCAGACGGTACCCTGGAGTAAATCACCAAACGCCTTGCGCAGTTCATGATGTGATCGCTCAATCATTTTTGGCTCCATCAAATTCTTAGAAGTAATTTGTTGGTCTCATTCGATTTGAACGAGACCTGGAAGGCACTCCCGGTCATAACCGTTTTAAGGCGAGATGACCGGCTCCCTTTGCAGATTATTTCTGTGCCAGCATTGCCTTCCTGGCCGCTTTTTCGTGTTTCATGGCGGCGATTTCACGCTCGCAGGCCTCGACATCGAACGAGTTATCCCACTTGGCAATGGCGATGGTGCCGATGCCGTTACCGATCAGGTTGGTCACGGCCCGTGCTTCGTTCAGGAATCGGTCAATGCCCAGTAGCAAGACGAGGCCGACCAGAGGAATGGAGTGGATGGTTGTTAGCGTTGCCGCAAGGGTTATGAACCCGGCACCCGCCACGCCAGCGGAGCCTTTTGAGGTCAGCAGGAAGACGCCCAACAGAATCATCTGATCCATAAACGTCAGTGGCGTATTGGTTGCCTGTGCGATAAAAATCGCCGCCATGGTGAGGTAAATGCAGGTGCCATCTGCATTGAAGGCATATCCAGTGGGTAGCACCATGCCTACCACTGACTTCTTGCAGCCCAGCTTTTCAAGTTTCACCATCATTCGCGGAAGCACGGCTTCGGTTGAGCAGGTGCCAAGCGTGATGAGAATTTCATCTTTGAAATAACGAAGAAATTGCATCAGCGGCATGCCCGACCATCTGGCAACCGTACCCAGCACTACCACGATGAAAATCAGGGTGGTGATATAGAGCGCGACCAGCAACTGGCCGAGTGACAGCAAGGTACCAATGCCGTACTTGCCTATAGTGAATGCCATCCCGGCGCCGGCGCCAAGGGGAGCCAGGCGCATCACCATTGCCACGATCTTGAAAAGCCCTTGCAGAAACAAGTCGATGGTATTGATCAGCGGTTTGCTGGTTTCGCCCATCTGAACGAGGGCTACGCCCATCAATACCGAAATCAGAATGACCTGAAGCATGACGCCATTCGAGAATGCGCCAATGAAGGTGCTCGGGATGATGTTGAGAAAGAAATCGATGGTGCCGCCCTGTTCACTGGCGGCCTGGCTGTACTTGGCGATAGCGCTGGCATCGAGCGTGGTAGCGTTGATATTCATCCCGGCGCCTGGCTTTGCGATATTGACCACAATAAGGCCGATGACTAGCGCAATGGTGGAAAGGATTTCAAAGTAGAGCAGCGCCTTGACGCCGATCCGTCCGACCTCCTTGATGCTGCCCATCTTGGCGATGCCAACCACGACGGTACCGAAAATAATAGGCGCCAACAGCATTTTGATGAGTTTGATAAAGCCATCGGCAAAAGGTTGAAGCTTGGCTCCGAATTGCGGTTCAAAGTGACCAATCGCTGCGCCGATGACGATGCCGATCAGCACCTGCACATATAGCTGGCTGTACCAGCGGGACTTGGAAATTTCCACGGAAGCACCTCATTTTATTTTTGTGATGGGCATGTGGTTTGGCGTCAGCGGATGACGCCTGAGTCTGCGGTCTCCTTAAAAGAAACCGCAGATCGAGGTTGATCAGCCTTCGCCCAACTCGCGCATGACTGCGTACAAGGCGGACTTGGCTTCGAAGCCAACACCTGGAATATCTGGCAGGCCGACGTAACCATTTTCCACCTTGATTCCGTCGGCGAAGCCGCCGAAAGGCTGGAACACGTCGGGGTAAGATTCGTTGCCGCCCAGGTGCAGACCGGCTGCGATGTTCAGGGACATCTGGTGACCACCGTGCGGAACTACGCGGCGGGAAGACCAACCCATTTCTTCCATCACTTTCAAGGTGCGCATGTACTCCACTAACCCATAGGACAGCGCACAGTCGAACTGGAGAAAGTCGCGATCCGGACGCATGCCGCCGTGACGCAGCAAGTTACGAGCGTCCTGGTGGGAAAACAGGTTTTCCCCGGTCGCCATAGGCAATTCATAGTGATTGGCAAGCTCAGCTTGGAGTGCGTAATCGAGTGGGTCACCGATCTCCTCGTACCAGAACAGGTTGTACTTCTTGATGGCTTCCGCGTAAGCAATACCGGTCTGAAGATCGAAGCGACCGTTGGCATCGACCGCCAGTCGCCGACCGTCCCCAACCACTTCAAGTACCGCTTCGATGCGACGTATATCTTCGTCCAGCGGTACTGCACCGATCTTCATCTTGACGACGTCGTAGCCACGATCCAGGTAGCTCTGCATTTCTGCTTTGAGCTTGGTCTGGTCTTTGCCTGGGTAGTAGTAGCCACCTGCCGCATAGACCCAAACTTTGTCATCGGCCACGCCGTTGCGGTAACGATCAGCCAGCAGGCGATAGAGAGGTTTTCCTTCAATCTTGGCGACGGCATCCCATACAGCCATGTCGATGGTGCCAACTGCGACCGAGCGCTCGCCGTGACCGCCTGGCTTTTCGTTGGTCATCAGGGTTTTCCAGATGGCAAACGGATCCAGATTGTTGTTTTCATGGTCGACAAGAGTATCTGGATCAGCTTCGGTGATCCGCGCCAGAAAGCGATCACGCATCAAAGCGCCTTGACCATAGCGACCGTTGGAGTTGAAACCGTAGCCGATGACAGGTTTACCGTCGCGAATCACATCCGTGATAACAGCGACGACCGAGCAGGTCATTTTGGAAAAGTCGATGTAGGCGTTGGCAATTGGAGAGGCAATAGAAACTGTTTTTTCACGGATGTCTACGATACGCATGACGGGTTCCTCTTGTTGTTTGTGGCCCCACGTTATGCTTTGCGATGTCACCCGCCCAATGCTATTAATGCCGTACCCTATGCACAGGAGGCATGGCCCTTGGAACTCGTTTGGCTCGAAGATCTTTCAGCGCTTGCAGAGTACGGCAGCTTCGTTCGGGCGGCAGAAGCGCGGCATGTTACTCAGCCGGCTTTCAGCCGCAGAGTTCGCTCATTGGAGAACTGGATGGGCGTTGAGTTGTTTGTGCGTACACCGCAAGGCGCAACCCTTACCGAGGCAGGAAGGCAAATTTTGCCCAGTGCTCAGGAGGCGGCTCGACACTTGTACAGGATGCGCAACGAGGCTCAAGAGGTAGCAGGAATGGCAGCCAAGTCGCTTCAATTCGCAGCGACTCATTCCCTGTCATTTACATTTTTTCCGAAATGGCTTCGAAGCTCAGAAAACGGTGCCCCCATTGAGGCCGTTAAACTGCACTCAGATAGCATGGCTGTTTGTGAGCAGATGCTGATACATGGTCAGGTTCAGTTTCTGCTCTGCCACCGCCATCCCGATGTTCCGCCTTTACTGGCGCCTGATCAGTTCACCAGCAAGAAGGTGGGCGAGGACGTTCTCGTTCCCCTCACGAGTGCATCCGCTAACTTCGGCACCTCTCCTGCGGCATTGCCATACCTCGCTTACACCCATGAGTCTGGACTGGGGCGTATCGTCGCCCACAGATTGCGTGGCAAGGAAGATTACCTCCACCTCAAACCACTTTTCAGCAGCCACCTGGCAGCGGTACTCATGTCCATGGCCTTGGAAAGCAAAGGAGTGGCGTGGCTGCCCAAGAGCCTCACCGAGCAAGAAATCCTGGATGGGCGCTTAGTCAGAGCGCTCGACGAAAGCTGGGATATACCTCTGGAAATTCATCTGACCCGCCCAAAAGCTATTCTCAGTCAGTCTGCCGAAGAATTCTGGGGCAGGGCGGGTAGTGACCCGCAGCCTTCCACATGACGCGTTGCGCTGCTCGTTAGAAATACACGGCGGCGAGGCAGAATTAAGCGCTGCGCGGCTTGATTCAGAGACTCTCAGGGTCGCCAAAGAACATTTTGACTTGGCTCTAGCACGGGGTTTTCAGGCCGGGAAAGTTTTGGTTTGCCCCCACTTTTGCCCCCATTCGCATGTGATGCACGGGCGATCGAGATTGCCCAGGCGTTGAAAATGTGTTGATCCAGCCTAAGGAACGGCAAGCAGGCGCGTCTGAAAGCCCTGCAAAAATTCGTAAACCATGGTCGAGTAGGGCGCTTGAGGCTTGGCCATATCAGCCATGTGCTGCGCTGTGCGTTCTACCAATGCCTCCATGCGCGTGATGATGCGTTTGTTTTCAACCGCGAAGGGGTCGTTTAAGCGTGCTTCCAGGCTCTGGATCGTGGCGCAAAGATCTCTTACCGACTCCTCCAGAAAGGCGAGTTGGCGCAGCACACGCGTGCGATCTTGGACCAGTCCCAATCGGTTCAGTCCATAGGTGTGGATCGACACGGCGCCGCGCAGGCTGAGCTTTTCCCTGAGCGCCTGATCGATTTCGTCTGCGAACTCGGGGAGCAGGTCCCTGGTTGAAACATGCGTCGGTAGCCCCGCACCATCGTGCGGTTTTGGTAACACCAGCCCGATAAGCTTTTCGCGGTCGACATGGAAGGCCAAATGCTCTTGCGGGTCATCCAGACAAGGGTTGAGCAACAGCGGGTATTCGGTTGAACAATCCCGTGACGCTGGCGTAGCGCGCAACCCCAAGATCGGAAAGTGATTACCCTTGCCCGTGGTGGCTTTGTGTTGATCGCTGAAGCCTGTACCGTCAGCGAGCAGTTCAACTAGCTGGGTCGAAAGCTTCGGCGTTGCGTGTTTATTTAGTCGGTTGCAATGGATACAGCTAGGCAGCAGGTTCTCCCACGCCATTGCCAGCCACCAATACCCTGGATGGGTCGCATCCTGGCCCACGGCGCCTTTGGGCCTGTAATGCTCTACGTCAACCGGCGCTACGGCGGGGTAGAACGTTTCGCAATATGCGCATTTGCCATGAAATATCGCGTACAGCTGGGTTTTGACCGAGTCTTTGCGGTACGTATTGAACGTAGGCTTTTTCGCTGAGAACTCCTTCGTCACGGAGGCTGCGGCCGCAACCGGATCATCAGCCACCAGCGCCGCTTCAAGTGCGGCGGCTTTTTCTTCAAAGTATGCGGTGAAGTCTATGAGCTCCTGATCCGCAGCACTGACGGTTGTCTTTCTTGGCAGCATTGCGCGGGGCTTTTTAATCAAGGATCGGTCAACGAAGCGCACGTTTCAAAAGTTCCTGAGGATGTTCAATATTTTGGTCTTGGCACTCGTACGTATCTCGTCCCACTTGATGGACGGCTGTTCCTGCCGCTCATGAAGAAACTCGGCGACAGCCTCCTGAACGACGCGCTGGGCTTCGCTGGTGCCAATGGGGAGCGCCTCATTGATCTCCTGTTTGAAATATTGCATGACCTGCTTATCTTCGTCGGTCAACGTCTCGTTTCTCTTTGACTTGTTCAACACGTCGGCAACATTGGCCAGTTGTTTTTCCGTGGCCGGCTGGTCGGTGGACATGAGGTTGAAAAAGTCGGATGTCAACAGTTGCTCAATCGTTAACTGCGTGGAGTCGGGTAGATCATGCAGTTTCTCAATACACGTCGCGTACTGGGTATTGGCCCCGCCCGCCCTGGACCGGCGGTGAACCACCACAATTTCGCCGTCCTGCATGCCGCGCAGACATAGGGGGTCATGGCTGGTGGCGATAAACGTGATCTTGGGCAATGCCCGGCGCAACACCTGCATAATCTGAATTTTCCAGCGTGGATGCAGGTGCGCTTCGACTTCGTCGATCAACACCACCGCCTGGGCATGTTCAAGACCCTGGAAGTGGGGGTTTATGCTCCGATCCATCAACCGTTGCATGATGTCGCACACCATTGCCAGGATGGTCCGGTAGCCTGAGGACACATCATTGAGCGGTGTCTTGGTCACAACGCCGGCGGGCGCTGTTACGATCAAGCAGGATTTGCCGTCGGGGGCTGGTTCGATGACTTTGATGTCGCCTTCCACGGACATGATGATTTTCAACGCGCGTGCTACGTCATTGAAATCTTCGCCTTTGAGTCCAAGCAACCATTGTTCAGGGTTCACCAGCAGGCGATCGGTTTCGAACAGGTTGATGATCCCGTGAGCGGGCTCAAAACCCGGCGGTGTTTTTTTCTGGTACTGGCGAAAGGCGCCGTAAGCAAACACGGGCGGCACAAGGCGTGGCCCGATTTGTTTACAAGCGGCATTGTCAATGCTCAACACTTTGTCGCGCCCCTCGTCAAAGCCGAGTCGTACGCGTGCCGAGAACTGCGTGGGCACGTCATTTGAACCGAGTTGTGCTGGGGAGAGCACGAGTGAGCCTGGCGTCAGGTTCAAGGCTCTACGTGTTTCACGGGGGCTCAACGCGAGCGCAATCGCTTCGAGAATCGAGCTTTTGCCGGTGGCGTTCTCACCCAGTATCAACAGTGCCGGTTGCAACGCTGCGTTGTTCAACTGCGATTCGGCGGTGGGTGTATCAAGTTTCAGCTTGAGGTGCTCGATGACCTTGAAATGGTCGAACTGCATAGAGTGCAAAGAAGGATAAACCCGCGGTACGACGGCCTTCTGGGTGACAGGCTCGGACTGCAGGACGCCATAATCCGTGGGCGGGATTTCAATGGGACGGTGGCCGAAATCAGTATCTTCGATCCAATGCTTTAATTCTTTATGCACCTGCTTGTAGTCGCCCATAAAAAGCAGGGTTTTCAGTGTCCTTGCTACTCGGGAGCGGCCGGTAGGCATTTCCATGCCAACTCTCTGCGATAGGTACCGCGCAATGAGCCGGCATTGCAGGTACCACAGACCACCATATTCAAGTTCAAGGAAGTCAAACAAGTATCGAAAATCATCGGAGCGTAAATGCGCCCGGTTTTGATCGGCCGCCAATAGAGCCTCACGATACTCGCGAAGTTTGGCGGCTCGCGCACTATTCAAGGTGGGACGGTCCAGCCGGAAATTGGCGATTGTGGTATCACCCCTTTCACTCAGTGGCACCAGCTCGCCATCTATGGAGGGGAACAGGTGCCGTTCAAAGTTCCGGTCAAGGCACGGATCGAGCAAAATGGCCTTCTCGCGGGGCTCGGAGGTGCGCCAAGAACCGAGATCCTCTACGGCATACTGGCGTATTTGCTCCAGGCTTGGAATCGGCACACGTTTGCCGTCGACAGGAAAGAACGAAGGCTGGCGCGGAATACACTTGAGGCAGATGGGGTAGATATTTTCCCAGGCATTCGCGAGCCAGACGTAGTAGAGGTGAGAGTCCACTATTCCCATGACAGACGTAACGGATGACGCCGCTCGAAATCGATAGGGGGCGGTCAGATCCCGGCTTTCGCAAAATGCGCATTTGCCTTGAAACAGGTGCCCCAACGCATCATGAATGGGGCCGACCTGGCTAAGATTCAGAGTTAGCTCTTCTCCGGAAATGCGGGTTTGTGAGCGTTCCTGTGTGTCGAGCGTGAAGAGTTCAAGCAGATCCTTTCGAGCCACCTTGAACTGGTTTTCGCGGAAAACAGGTGGGGGTATTTCACTGCGGGCAAATCGTTGCATTGGTCATCTTCCCTGATGCGGCGAGAAACGGCTGATGTCGTCGCCAAATGGATGGCGCGAATATAGCACAGGGCCATCACCGAAAAGCCGTCGAACGCACCCCGCACCCCGCACCCCGCGTACAGGTGGTCTTGGTTAGACATATCGCTTAGGGCGATGGCGGTGCGCTATCATCGGGATCCTGGAAGCAGGCCAGTCCTCATCGGCTGCGGGGGGGCGTCCTCGGAAAATTTATAGACAGTTAGGAGACAAGGATGCTCAGGCCTGCAGTGGTTTTTTTTCATTCAATTCATGATCGCGGCACTGCAGTGATTCGGCTGGTCATTCGACAGTACAAACGATACACCACGGCGTTGCGCAAGGCGCTGCAAGCGGCGCAGGAATTTTTGAGCGTTCCGAGTGGCACTACAGTCTTTGAGCCGTTGACGCCTGTTCTGTTAGATCTACCTTCGTCGCGTCGCTATGAGCGTGAGCTGTTGAGTGCGCTGAGCAATGACCAAGTGCGTAATATCGCGATCACCGGTGAATACGGTGCCGGCAAGAGCAGCGTTATTCGTACATTTGTGGATCGGCATCCGGAATTCAACTTTGCGTTTATTTCATTAGCCGCCTTTGGCAAGGAGCGGGACCTGGGCGTGGACACCACAGTCCCCTCGGCGCTCGCGGCTAATGATCAACCCACTCCACTCCCGCCAGAAAAACAAACCGCGGCACCTGCAAATGACTCCGATCTCTCAACGCGAATCGAGGAAGCCATCGTTCAGCAGTTGCTGTATGCCGTGCCATCAAAGCAACTGCCCAAAACCCGCTTGAAACGCATCATTCAAGCCTCACTGTCTGCGCTTTGGGCTCACACTGTGTTCTTCGTTCTGTTGGTGGTGAGTGCCCTAAGGCTGTACCTGCCCGTGGCAGAGAAAACACTCACCATCATCCCTGAGTGGCTACTTGGATGGCTTGCACTGCTTCCGGAAGGGATGGCGGTCACCGTGCTCGGTGTGGGTGGCGTGTACCTGGTGTTCTCTGGATTAAGGTTGCTGTCCTCGTTCAGCATTGACGGCCTCACCATCAAGGGCGGGAAGTTGGAAACGACACATCACGGTTCGGTGTTGCACAAAAATGTTGACGAGATTATTTACTGTTTTGAACGCAGCGATATCAACGTGGTGGTGATCGAAGACCTGGACCGCTTCGGCATTCATGATGTGTTCACGCGCTTGCGCGAGATCAATTTCATTATCAAACAGTCACCGCAGATTCGGCGGCGCGTTTATTTTTTGTATGCGCTACGTGATGAGATGTTCGCGGTGGGTGAGAAGACCAAGTTTTTTGACCTGATTATTCCCGTCATACCGGTGGTCAACTCGGAAAACTCACGTGAGAAGATGATAGAACTGCTGCGGCAGCGAAAACTCAACGGGGCGTCGTTAGACGCTGGGTTGAGTCCTCATCTGCTTGAAACCGCGTGTTATTTTATTGATGACATGCGTTTGATCAAAAATATCGTCAATGAATTTGACATGTTCTCCAGCATCTTGAGTGCTGGCTCGGGCTTAAAGCTCAACCCCAATAAACTGTTTGCGATCATCGTGATTCGCAACTTGCACCCGAATGAATATGCCGATTTGGTAAAGCGTTGTGGCGCTATCTACGAAACCATTCATGGTTTTCGTGAGTGGCGAAGCCAACTGCACCAAGGGGCCGAAAATGTCTATCAGGCATTGCGAGAGAAGCGCGAGCAGAAGGTGGAGGAGGTGGCTGCTAGTACAGCTGAGCTTCGCGCATACGTTTGGTTAGAGTGTCAGAAAAGAGCCGGTAGTTTTGGAGCCACCCATATTCAGGTGCGCAATGCTGACCGATATACGTTGAGTCAATTCGTCAGTGACGAAGGCTTTGACGCGGTTTTTTCTCAAAGTGCCCAGTTGTTCATGATCGCCGTTGATGAATATGGACGACTTTACAGTCAGTCACCCAAGGCACTCGACCCGCAGGAGCTTCTGGCTGCAACGACGTACCAAAAGCGCTATGAGTTGCTCCAAACAACGAAGGGTAGCATTGAAAAAAAGATGTCCGAGCAGCGTCTGGAGTCGGGCCGGATCAATCGCCTGTCCTTTCGTGGCGCGGCCAAAAAAGCCTATGGCGAAGTGATCCTTCAAAAACTGGCGGGCCTGGATATTGTTATTTACCTGATGCGCCATGGCTACCTTGATACCGACTATCCGGATTACTTCGGTTACTTTTACCCAGGTTCGCTCACGGCGGAAGATAAAAACCTGATTCTGGGGCTCCGCGGCGGCGTCACGCCTGATGTTACGACAGTCATCAGCGCGCCCAAGACTGTGGCGGACAAATTGGATGTCGACGACCTTAGCGATGGAAGGGGCATCATCGCGACGCTGATCGATTACTTGGCTAGCTGTTCGTACACTGAGCCCGGTGGGAACCACGAGCGCGAGTTACTCGCGACCATTCTCGGGAGCGGATTCAAAGATGATCTGAATAGGATGGCGGAGGCCGCCGAGCTGCTGATCCTGGGACCAAGCTCGAATCGCTTTGTTCAAACTATATTTTTACTTGAGCCCAGATTGTTTTGTGCGCTGTTGACGGACGCCGCTCGCTTTGAGCCTGTGCTCTCGAAACAATATCTGGTTAGCGCCATCTGCGACGCGTTGACCTCCGACCAAATGCAGACGCTTGATGATCAGCCGAGCACTGAAATTCGTGAGGCCATTGAGGGGCTTGAGGATAGCTCGCGCTTGATGCCGCGACTTGAGTTGGGCACGGCAGGCTGGGGGTGGTTGAAGACCTTGCCCATTCAGTTCAGTCGCTTGGGCGACACCACGCCTCTGAGCGATCTGCAGCAATTGATCGCGTGGCGTTGTATCAACTTCAACCTGCACATGCTTTCACTGATTTGTCAGAAGGGTGACCCTAAAACCACTTCGGACCTACAGAGCACACCCGCTATCGATAGATCGAGCGTCAGTTACCGCAGGCTAAAGGCGCTGAATATCACGGGCCTTGATGAGCAGTTGCTTGAATCGCCTAACGCGCTGGCAAGTGTTCTGTTGAGTCAAGTGGGCGAGTTGGACGAATCATCCGCATCACTTTCAGTGCTGTTGCGATTGCTCGACGATGCCCTGGAAATTAACAGCATGCGTCAGCTGTTTGAGCGCACAACCTGCAAGGTTGAGCGTTTGGAGGATGTACCTCAACTATTGTGGGCGGACGTGCTGTCAACCGATCGAGTGCTGATGGGGGTTGACGCCGTCTGGTCATACTTCAACAATTTATTGCTGCCGGCGCTTACCGAGAAAGGTTTAGAGCAGGCAGACATGGATACCTTCGCGGATTTCATCAAGCGCCACACAAAACCGCTGAATCAATATTTATGGACAACCAATCAGGCTCGACATTTAGATTTGCAGAGTTATCTACTGGGCTCATCAGAAGTCGATAACGAAACCCTTGTCGGTCTGTTCGCAGGGCTTACCCTGGATAACCCGGCGATCCTAAGTGGTGCCTTAGGCAAATTGCCGACAGAGCGCTGGGCAATGCTGGTGAGCGCTGATTTCTTGGCATTTAATGCCGAGATCCGAGAATGTGTCCGCGCATACGACACAAACCTGGAGGTTCCTTTTCTCCTCGCTCACTGGGGGCAAGCGCGGGAGCAAATTGACTTCGCCCAATTGCCCATAGAGGCAGTACTCAGGCTCAGTCAAAGCAGCGTGCCGACACTAGATGACAAAATCAACATGTGGACTGCTGTACCGCTCGAAACGTTTGATACCTCTAGCGTAGCCACCATGGAAATTGCCCGGCTCTGCAGTTGGCTCAACGCTGGTACGTCGCGTTTCCCCGCCTCATTTGCCCCCATACTTAGAAAGCTCATGGCTGAGGATGGACTGTCGTCAGAACAGCGACAGGAAATGCTCGTCCAATGTTTAGCGTCCAGCACGTGGGTAGAGGTGACAGCCCTGCTTGGGCTGCTAGCGGAAGGTTTCGACCGGTTAGCGCCCAATGTGAGAAAGATTGAGGTAGCGTCCAGTGCAGCCAATCTACGATTGCTGGAGGCATTGCAAGCACGAGGTTTTGTTGGCAGCGTGACGGCGAAGGACGACGTTCTCACAGCGAACACCCGACCGAGTGAAATGAAGGACACGGCAAGCGCCGAATAGACAGCTTTGTTAGCTCGGTTACATCAGCGTGCTTCTTGAATGGCGCTGAGAGGGTTGCCTATACAGGCATCAATCACGGCGTCGGAGTGGGCGCGCTGCGCCGCGTGAGGCTTTAAGGGGGTCTAGAAAACTCGGGCCGATTCACAGCAAAGCGCCGGCATTCCAGCTGGTAGGTTCCAGCAGCTTGAATTTTAATTAGGCTAGGAACGCGATCTACCAGCAGCTATCGCGCTGACAACTAGGTCAGCCGAGGCTTCGACGGTGCCCACGTTTTGGCAGGTAAACCATCCATACCCGTCTACGGCACGCTCGAACGCCGCGGAGCAGGCTTCGTGCTCGCTGTAATTCCTGATTACCACACTACTTAGGCCCCTGGCGCGGCCGGCGGCCCGCTCCCATGATATTTTCGGTGGGGCTAGAACGCCCACGTGCAGGTCAGGCGTCACCACGCTGCGATCGAGGTTCATCCTAAGAATGTCCGGAAAATTAACGAGTCGTCGAAACGCAGCGTCTGACGGATACCAACGGTCGATGAGGACGACCGCGTTATCCGGTTGTTGCAACACTACATTGCTCGAGATCCAGGCTCGGCCATCGGCAAGACGCTCACAAACCCGAAGCTCCAAGTCAGTGCTCGGGTTGGCCGTAAGCGACTTGATCATCTCCAAGGTTTCGGGTCGATAGGGATCGAGTTCCTTTTCACACAGCTCGATTACCTGGTGCTTGCCGCAGGCGCGTAATCGCTCGGCAACCGCATTAAGAACTGTGGTCTTGCCGGTAGCCTTCGGACCGTCAAAAGAAACAAAGAATGGATCCGTCAAGCGGCAGCCTCCCCTGACTCCTCAGGCTTCGCACCAGCCATTTGGGAGGGTTGTCCGCTGATACTGCCGTCTCTGTAAAGCGAGATACCCACACAGCCGCGGGCGCGGGCCTCAAGGATGGCCAACGCGATGTCATCTATCGTACTGCTGGCCGGCAGGTTAATCGTTTTTGAGATGCCTCCATCAATGAATGACTGAAAGGTGGCTTGGGTACGGATATGGTCGGCCGGGCTCAGATCGTGCGCGCGCACCATCGCTTGGCTGATTTTGCTCGGTATCAGCTTGAGATCCTCAGGCTGAGCCCCATTCATCAAAGACATGGCAATTTCATCGATCATGGATTCAGACAAGCTGTGCTCGCGTAGTAGTCGGCGGAGCGTGGGTTGAATTTGGTTAATCACACGACCTTCGACGGTCTGGCGGGATACATAGCTGAAAAGGGGTTCAATACCGCCTGATACGTTACCCAGTAAGCTGAGGGTCCCGTTCGCAGCGATCGCCATCAGCGAAGCATTTCGGCGCAGCGGCTCGCCGGCTCGAAGTAGGGAAGGGTCACAGCTACCGCGGGTAGAGGCCAATACTTCGCTGGTAGCCTTAGCGGTAGCCTGCACTAGGCCCATGATAGAGGCAGCGAAATCCAGCGATTCCTGACTCCCATACCGTATTCCCATCATCAGGAGCGCATCGGCGAAGCCCATAATACTGAGGCCGATCTTGCGGCTCTGCATGCAGCGTTCACTAACGGTCGCCGAAGCGTGTTCCTGAATGTCGTGGAGGTTGTCAAGGCACCGCACGCCCATTTCAACCGCGGCCTTGAACCGATCAGCATCGAATACGCCTTGGGTGACAAAGCGAGAAGCGTTTAACGAGCCAATCAGCGACGATTCGTTTTCCCGCAGCAATGACTCTCCGCAGACGTTCAGGATCAGGCGTTCACCATTGGGTGATCGCAGTGACTTGTGCTCGCCAAATGCAATTGCCGGCCGCCCAGTGTTGTAGATCGAGGAGCACACGGATTGCCAGGTGGCTACCGCATTCGGCTGTTGCTGATCCAGGGCCGCGAAAAATGCGCCATCCAACTCGACATTGGTATGAGTTATCTCCAAGGAACTGCTCATGTCGATGAAGTGGCTGACAAGCGGATGGTCAACGTGGAGTGTGACTGCGCTATGTGCCTTGCGCTTGCGATTAGGATTCAGCGCCGCTGTCTGGTTTTCAATGAACCGCGTCATGGCCACAGGGTCGGCAACCGATGTCAGGTCGTATCCGATACCTCCGCAACCATCATGAATCTTACCAGCAACAGCCATGGCCTCGGCATCTACCGGTGGGGCCAATACGTGACAGGCGAATAGATTTGCAGAGCTATGGTGCTCACTGTTCATCATCACTGGTGAATTGGGCAGAAACGCACCGTCGCTCAAAAGCTGGTGGAGTTTCTCACCCAGGGCGATTGCCTCAGCGTCAGAGGCGTGCCGACGCTCAACATCGGTGAACATGCGAACTACCCGGCGAGGAAGGTCGGCCCAGTCACAACTGTCTGTATTCTCAAAGAAGCGAGGGGCGAGCACATCAAGGTAGGGGTTTTCGTGCGTCCAAGCCGGGCTGGTAGGGCTGGCGATTTTTCTAGTCTGATCCATAGATACCTGATGACCCCGTAGAGGGGCTCAACTCCTGTTTTAGTTGTGTGAGGGCACCACCGTCTAGCCGGTGACAAAATCCTTGGCATTTGTTGCTATCGGCATCAAAGGGATAATGCTGAGGAGGGGGTGCCTGTGAGCCTGAGATCCCGCCCAGGCTACCCGCGTCGTCTGAAACTTCAATACGGCGCAAGGCGGACCAAGCCAGCTGTCCATTCATCCCATGTGGTGACCGTCTTAGAGAGCTCGATCATTTGCTCGACATCGATGCCTCTATTCAGGCATTCCGAGACCTGCAGATCGAGCCAGTTGCTTTTCAGGTTGACAAGGCGCTTGCGCAAGATCCCGGCCAGATAGCTGCGCCGACCCGCAAGGCTGCCCTGCTTGACGACCATATGCTTGGAGAGTGCGTCGATGAGCTGCCCTTCAGCGATCGCCTGTGGTTGCTTGGTTATTTCACTCAGACCTGGAAGTAACTTTGCCGCGCCGTAGCGTTTCACAAGTTCCTTCACCCTTTTTTGACCGAGATCGTTGAGCGATCTGTCTTTCAGGTGCAACACCTCATTGGCCGCCTCTAGGACTGTTCTTTCCTGGGCCGCTACTGTGGTCGACCGCTGGACCTCGATTGATAGTCCATCAAGGATGGCTTGTAAGTAAACCATCTGGTCTGGTGTCGAGATTTGGATGGCTTGGCGTATTGCTGCCACATTGGCTTGTAGTTCTGGGGATAGGCCCCGGCCGCGCAAATTGTGTTCGAAAGCGAATGTGACCAGACGTTCAGGTGCCTTGAACAGGCCCCATTCCGTTAAGGTCCGTACGCAAGCAGCCTGCTTGTCATCGGGCACCTGTCGAACCAATTTCATAAGGTGCTCAGGCACCCCACGGTCGATTAGGATCTGAACATCTGGTTCGAACTCAGGGTCTAGGCTTGAGCAATATGGATCATCCTCCATGGCCTGCTCAAAGATGAACCTAGCCATCGAATCAACTGCTACGCCATCGAATGGAATCGAATCCGGAAAAAGGTTCGCGACCTCTGCTGTTGGCTGTCTGTTGAACAGATCCACTACAAATGGACGCAGTATGGCCTGGTCGGGTTCCGTTGCCATCTCTACCTCCAACTCCATGAGCACGCGATCCCTTGATGCGCCGGCAGGGAGTACCTGTACCAGTTTTGCTGCCAGTTCACCTATGAAATACGGACTGGTGCTCCACGTTCCTTCGTCCCAGGTCCTACAAGTGATTTGAAAAAAGGGCTCGTGAATGTGCTGCTGATAGTGAAGAGTCTGGTCATTAGGAGTTGACCAGAAAGCATGCAAAGCTTTCTCAACTGTTTCAGGCTTCTTATCGGCCAGCGCGGTGATGAGCTGGACCTCGGGATGGAGGCGGGCGGTTGAACGAATTGGTTCAGGTGCCTCATCCAAGATGCTTGGATCACGCGCTTGAACAGAGGCAATAGCAACTGTATTGCTAAGATATGGGTGGTTCGGAAAGCGCCGACACAGCTCAGCGACGAAGGCTCGCGCCGCCACTGGATTATTAACGCGCACCGCTGCGACAAAGCCGAATCCCAGTACAGGACATTTCGGAGGGTCTAGTCTGCTGACAAGATCTACCAAGGCGGAAGTGTGGAGCTCTTTGAATCGGGCCTTTTGACTCAGCGCAAATGCTTCAAGGCAGAGGGAGTAGGGTGATTCTGAACTTCTGAGGCCTTGCACCGCTTCAAGGCAAACCTCAGGGTAGAGATCCTCACTGAAACGGTAACGTGACAAGGAGGCCGCGATGTAGATGGTCGCGGCCAAGAGTGCATCCCTTGAGCGCAAATCTTCCCGGCCAGTAACCGTCAATGCGAAATCCTTGAGCCAAGCATCGTCCACCTCTGAACGCCACATAACACCACCGAAGGCACGTAGCTGCATCAGCAGCCCTTCGAAGGATGTCTCGTGATAGTCAAGCGTGAGCTCATCCCACGCTTCATCTATCCCTCTTGCCCACATCGCGTAGCTGAGCTTTTCACGCTGCCGGCGATCAAGCGGGCCAAGCCCTTGATAGGCCGTCACTGCCTCTACATACTCGCCAGCGATTAGCAGCCTGTCAGCTTCTGCCTCTGGAGAGTCACCCTCAATGACCAGTTCTGCATGCGAGTGGCGGATCAAATGCTGGATGGTAGCCACGCCCTCGATGACGATCTTGCTGCTCTGCTCCGCGGAACTCATTGGTGCTCCCTACGATGTCACTGGGAAAAACAATCAAAAATGAAAGGGGGGATGCGGTGCGATACTCAGGGTTATCTCGCATCATCCCTTCGTGCTTTAGTGCAATCTAGGGTAACGAGCAGGGCCGAAAGAACAACGGGCCCGCTGGAAAATGCGTCCCTTTCGCTGCGGAACTTTCACCTTGTGGCTAAGAGGTTACTACCAATGTGTTTTGGCCCGCCTGGTGGGCCATAGGGTCCGGCCGGTACTGTACCGAGACCCATAGATCATGCACCAGGATGCTCGTTTGAGTAATGCAATGAGGAAATACACGCCGATCGCTGACGAGCGGACGGCTCTCGAAATCTCGGAAGCGATCGTTGCTAATTGCGTAAGAGGTTGGAGAGCTGGCTAGTTCAATAACAGTTTCATCCGCTTTCTGACCTTTGCCGACCTCAAAAATCTGAACATCGCTGGGGAACAGACTTAAAAGCTCGACTGCCGTGGTCCCAGTCCGGCGAACGTAGCCCGGGTCGAAAACAACGATAATCTCAGCGTTCGGATGCGCTGCGCGGATAACTGGAATGAGCGCTGCGAGAGGGCCTGGCCCTATGAATTTGCTTGGGCCACCTTTCAATTTTGTGAGGTACGACAGGTTGTTGCCATCAATGACAATGCGGTTGATGACCCTAGATTCCCTCGTCCATAGGTCATTTAGGCGCTCTCTGCATTTTGCTATTTCCCTCTCCAGCTTTACGACATCGGCTGCCTTGATTCGAAGTACGCTGTCAGTGTTGTAGCTGCCGAACATCGCTTGACACTGCGTACGGATCTGGCTGACTGCTGCGCGATTAGATTTGCTCTCTTGAAACCGTTTATCAAACGTTTGCGCGAGGTCTCTGGTTTCTATAGCTGTGGCCAGCTCTGACTTTAGCTTCGCAAGCTGCTTCAACGGCTCGACTAGGTACTCATCAAACCGGGCCGCGCCGGCTTCAAGCTTTCTCACCTCAGGAAGGAGTTTATTGATCTCCCTGCTGAGCTCAGCGATTTCAGTGTCAGCATCAATCCAATCCAGCACGGAATGCAGTTGGATCTTATGGCGCAGATCAATGATTGTGTCGGAGAGGGTGGCGAGTGAAGCCTTCACCACCTCAAGCTTCTCTTCTCTCTCTTTAGCATCCTTTTGAGGGGCGGGGCTCGGCCGCGTGCCGGCCATCGTCATGCGTATCCTGTCGAAAATAGAAATGCTTTGGTGAGAGAGTATGTGTGCAAGTTGAACGTGATCGAAGGCCCAGATCTGCCTCTTGAGGTCTTCAACCTCATCCTGGGCCTCTGACAGCGATACTCTCGCAGTGTCCACGTCGAATCCATGGAGCCAAGCCAGCACGTCAGTCTGTTCCTGCTTGCTCCACTCGAAGACCTGCAATGCTGATTTAGCGTCTTGAAGGCGCGCTCTATAAGGGTTGTATTCCATTGGTCCTCCGAATTGACCGTTTCAGCCAGATGTCTATGGATGACGGATGGGGCAGCTAAATATATGGATTATCCCGGAGGCAGACGAGGATTGAATAGTCCAGGTACGCCTTAACCATTCATCTCCAGCCCTGAGGGCACACAGCCTAATGGGACTTCTCGCTAGGAGGAGTCAATGCCTATATCAAGTTGATTCAGGTCAACGAAATTCCAACATGCTGCTTTTGTACGGAGTTGATACGACGGTGCAACTCAAGTGCCGAGGCGTGGGCTTGTGCGTCTAGGTCCGGGCAGAGGGCTTCAACGCCTAATTCTTTGTCCCCGTCGACATAGAAATTAACGCCCTGTTCATCGCCGAAGTCCTGAGCATCGCACAAGCCGCCGTCATGGAAAGCCCTGAGTGTACTGGTTGTGACGTAGTCGCCCATCATTCTGCTCAGGTAGATCCAGGCCTATGTTTCGACGGTGGGGGGTAGGATATGCCCTGAATCACGAGTCTGCGCATGGAGATGACGTCGCCCACGGGTACAGCCCTACGGGACCAATATTCGGTCACTGTCTCAAGCCCGAACTGCTTGGCAAGCTCAGCCACCATGGCAGCAATCGTTGGGTCGTTGCTAAAGCCGCGCATTGAAAAAGAGCCGTCATTTTCTGCTCCCTCTTCATAGCGTCACAACAGACTCTCGGGCGCGCCAAAAAACATTTTGACTGGGCTCCAGGACAATGTTTTTAGGTCGATAACACTTTTGTTTGCCCCCACTTTTGCCCCCATTCGTACCGGGTGTGCGAGTGATCGCGAATGGCGATCTCCGACGGACTTTGCTATTCCTGGCCAGTTAAGCCGTTGGGCCAGGTCGCTGATCAGTCGTTAGGCAAGTGCAACTGCACTTCCATGGCGTCATGAAGGAGTCTGACGACCTCGATCACGTCGTCGTTTGCCACACGATAGAACACGATATGGCGTGGGCTTTTGACCGTTCCATGGGTTTGTTTGGCCTGCTGGCGTGAATAGATGAGGTGATAGCTACGAAGGCCCGGTGCAAGCTCATCGCGGTCGTGGCTGCCAATGCGATAGGGCGTGGCGGCAAGCGCTTGCAGCGCCGTGAGGATCAGCGCCTGGTAGCGCTGGCGTGCTTGAGCGCCGAACTGCGTCTGGGAGAGCCTAAGGATGTCGACAATGTCGGCGCGCGCCGGGTTGGAAATCCGATACTGCGGCATGCTCAGTGTTTCTCTCTCGCGGAGAGGGTTGCCTCCAGGCTCAAGCCCTCGAGGTAGTGCTCCAGATCCCCTTCGTTAACCTGAGTAAAGCGCCCGTGCTCAAGATCCATGATGCCGATCGAGGTTGCCTGACGTAGTGCCTCAATTTTGGCGGTGTCTTCGGCGACGCGCTGCTCCAATAAACGTAAACCTTCTCGCATCACTTCGCTGGCATTCTGATAACGGCCGGACTGCACCAAGTCATGGATAACCTGTTCCTGGTGAGGGGTGAGCACAACGTTTCGCGTCGCCATAACTAGCTCCAGTTCTATGCAAACAGGTACTTTTGATTGTTGGCATATTATGCCATTTTAGCTTAGGAGAATAGCTTGGGGCCGACATCCGGCGATCAGGTGATGGCTGACTCGGCGCCAATCAGCAAGGTTCAAAGTCATCCGTCCATAATAAAGCAACCTGCAGATTGATTTGAAGATTGATATGCCTGACTGTGCGTGGGAGGAGGCGCGCGATGTGTGCTCCTCGATCCGCCCTGAAATCGATCGGCATGTTCGATACCCATCAATATTTGCGTTTAGAGGCATCAAGAGAGGTTCCAATGCCCTACGAGTTAGAAAATCGCCTGGTGATCGGCGTCGCTTCCAGCGCTGTGTTTGATTTGTTGGCATCGGACGCAGTGTTTCAGAGTCAGGGGGAGGAGGAATACCGCAAGTTTCAGCAAAAAAATCTTCACGTCCCGCTTCCTAAGGGGATAGCGTTCCCCTTCATCAAGCGCTTACTGTCAGTGAATGACCTTAGCGTCGATCCTACGGATCCGCTCGTCGAGGTAATACTTCTTTCGCGCAATGATCCCGACACTGGGCTGCGTGTACTGAAGACTATCGAGCACTACGAGCTTGGGATGACAAGGGCGATTTTCATGCAGGGAAAATCTCCTTATGAATACATACCAGCACTGAATATCGCTTTATTTTTGTCGGGTGACAAAAAAGACGTGGAAGCGGCTATCAGGGCCGGGTACCCGGCTGGCCAGGTGCTCGATTCAAAATTTGAAGACGACGAGACTGATAAAACCCTACGCATCGCATTCGACTTTGACGGCGTACTCGCCGGCGATGAGTCCGAAACAATCATGCAGGCCTCTGGATTGTCTGAGTTCCATGCGCACGAAGTGAAGAACGTCATGCAGCCCCATAACCCCGGGCCGCTGAAGGAATTCATGGTGCGGATATCCAAAATCCAGTCGGTCGAGGAGAAGCACAAAAAGCTCAATCCTAAATACGAAAACCGCATACGCGTCTCGATCGTCACAGCCCGCAATGCTCCGTCTCATGAGCGTGCGATGAATACACTCAAGAGTTGGGGGGTCATGGCCAATGACGCATTCTTCTTAGGTGGTATCGAGAAAGGAAAAATTTTAGGTGTATTGAAACCACACATCTTCTTCGATGACCAATCAGGGCACCTTAAATCGACTAGCGCAGTTGCTCCATCCGTGCACATTCCTTTCGGCATCACCAACCATGTCTCTACTGTGGATGCGATAGAGCCTGAAGCGGATCAGGTCCAGCAGGTGGTGTAAAACGGTGGCTTGAGCGCGTAGTACCACAGGAATTCGTATCGGTCCTGTGCTGCGAAAAACCGATAACACGGCCTATACCTGGCACCGAAGCCCTTGCAATCGTCAGTCCGTCAGCAACCCAAACGTATCGCCTTGCCTGCCGAATTTCCGCGCACGCTGATTCATCACGAACCTGAAAACACTCAATGCCAATGCGGCTGCGCCCTCAAGCGCATCGGCGAGGATGTCAGCGAGAAACTCGACTACACGCCTGGCGTGTTCAGCGTTGAACGGCACGTTCGGGGTAAGTGGGTTTGCGATGAGTGCGAAACACTGACCCAGGCACCGGTGCCAGCCCAGGTCATCGACAAAGGTATCCCAACGGCAGGCTTGTTGGCCCAGGGGATAGTCGCGAAATACGCCGATCACTACATCGCGGCCTCATGTGAAGTTGAACGCGAAGTCTGTGATTTAGAACCGGACGTCCGACGACGAATACGTCAGGAAAAAGCAGCGCCGCTGATGGATGCGTTTCATACCTGGATGACCGCCCAGCGCGAGCAATCGCAAATACGGTTTCTGACATAGTACCAAGGGGCTACAGGGTGGCTTCAGTACTGGTGTATCACACTGCCTGATAGAGGAGAGCAGTGCCTCGACGATTATGTTGTTCTCCACTCCAGCGCTTGGAGCCTCCTCCGGGAACGCTTGGTACCTGTCCTACTTGTGATAAAGATGGATAGTAGTGCGTAAAGCGGTTGAGCATATGCGAAGCGTCAATGGGTTGATATAAAGTTAATTAATAGTCGGGAGGAATGATGTTTGAGTTCGGGAAGTTGAAGGTTAAGTTAAAAGCCATGAGTTGGTCGGGGCGTTTTTATAGTTTTTCTGTCGCTGTTACAGTGCTTGGGATGTTCTTGTCAGCGCTAATGGGTATTGCAATATTAAATAGTGCTATCTTGATTGCTTCTCTAGGGTTTGTTGTTGGCTTCATGTTTGTATGTTTACGCATCTATCGCTGGTTTATCTCTGTATGGGACAAGCCGTTTGGTAAAACCCCTATTATCCTGCTGCACTTGTTGGTGTTGCTGATATCGACAGCCATTTCAAGATGGGTTGTGGCTGAAGCCTTGGGGCTGCCACCGCAGTCATTTGACATTACGGTTGGATTTCTAGTACTTGTCTTTTATATTCCTGCATGGCTGCTCTTGGGAGCCTTCGTGTTTACCCTGCTGGGGTTCCTACTTTTAATCGGCGTCGGGCTAGGAGCATTACTTTTAATCCCTCTGTCTGTTATCGCAAACCTGTTGAATATTTTCAATCTGCTGCCGTACCTGCGCAAAGCATGGAGCAAAGTTGCGCCAGCCAGGCTCAGCTTTATCGATGCACAGGGGCATTCGGTAGGCGCACTGTTGAGCGGAGTCATTCTGATTAATTTATATGGAGCGCTCGTTTCTGATGCTCGGCCGTGGATTTACTCCTCGGTCAGATTGATAGCTGTCCTCAGTGATTTTCAGCCTGCCGTTAACTATCCCGGCGTGCAAGCGGGTGAACGTGCCCATCCGTTAGATAACGGTTTTGTTGCCATAGCCAAGGAATTGGCTGATAAGAGTATTGAAATCGAAGTGAAAAAACAGATTGAAGACTTTGAGCATCCGCAAAGTCACCCTGTCATCACTCCCATCCCTTCGATGAAACAGCTGACCGATCCACTTATCCAACGCATGGATGACTATTTAACTACGTTGCCCAGGCACGGACGGCCCGGCTGACTGTTAGACGGCATTAAAGCCGGTGCGGATCTTGTCTGCCGGCACTATCGACGGGCCGGCGTAACACGTCGCGACGGCGTCGATCGGCTGCGGGGTAGACAAGCTGATATTCAAAATATGGCTCTGGTAATTGCAAATGCCGAGTGGGGTTGAAATATCCACGACTTTTGGCCTGCCAGGATGCTGTGCATTGAGTTTGGAAAAGATTCTGCTGGAAACCTTGGAAGATCTTGAGACGGTTGGAGCGTGGACGGAGGCCACTCTTTGGCTTGGGCTGGAGTGATTTCATGAGCGGATTCTTGGGTATAGGGCTGGGGGCATCCTTTTCAAACCATCCAAAGCATGCCCTCAGATATGCCCCCAATGTAGCGATGCACCGTAAGTGAATGGAGTTCCATGGTTTGTGGAAAGGCAGAAATGATGAGATGAAAACCCTGCCAGAAGACGCTTAGAGACTCTCAGGGTCCCCAAAGAACATCTGAATCCGCGACCGCAACCAACGCTCCCCCGGATCATTATCCTGCGACCCACGCCACGCCATGTGCAGCTCAAACGTGCGCGTCGGCAACGGTGGATCCTCCGCCCGCACGCCGCCCGCAGCCGTCAACGCGTCAGCGGTGTAATCCGGCACGGTCGCGACGATATCGGTGCCTGCGAGCAACGTACTCAAGCCATTGAACTGCGGCACGGCCAGCACCACGTGGCGCTTGCGCCCGAGTTTTTCCAGCTCTTCATCGATGAAGCCACTGAGGTCGCCGGCGAACGACACCAGCGCATGCGGACGCGCACAATAGTCATCCAGGCTGAGCGGGCCGGGTACAGTGTCGGCGCGCAGCAGTTTCGGTTGGCTGCGACGCAGCACCTTGCGTTTGGCGTTGGCCGGCAGGTCGGTGGTGTAGCTGACGCCGATGGAGATTTCCCCCGAAGCCAGCAGGCCCGGCATCAATATGTAGTTGACGCGGCGCACCACCAGGACGATGCCCGGTGCCTCGGCGCGCAGGCGTTTGAGCAGCATCGGCAGCAGGGCGAATTCGACGTCGTCGGACAGGCCGATGCGGAACACCGAAGTGCTGGTGGCCGGGTCGAACTCCGCCGCACGGCTGACCGCCGTGGAAATGGAGTCGAGGGCAGGCGAGAGCAGGGCGAAGATTTCCACCGCTCGGGCGGACGGTTCCATGCTGCGTCCGGTGCGCACGAACAGGGGGTCATCGAACAGGCCGCGCAGGCGCGAGAGCGCCGCACTGATCGCCGGTTGGCCGAGAAACAGTTTCTCGGCGGCGCGGGTCACGCTGCGTTCGTGCATCAATGTTTCGAACACGATCAGCAGGTTCAGGTCGACACGACGCAGGTCATTACGATTCATCTGGAGTCCTGGCAGAGTCATCAAGCTTGACGAGAGCGGCCATATGAGAACAATGGCCGGCATGAATATTACGGGGAAAGGCTGGTACTCTGCACCGGTAAATTCAGCTTTAGCCAGCCGTTTACCGCGATTTTTTCATGGATTTTGCCGATGCCGCCCATACTGCGGAATCAATGACAGGCATGTCGACTATTAATAGCCACTGATAGTCTTGGGTCAAAAGCCCAGATAGAGTTCAGGGCATTAGAGGTTACTTTGACGAGGTTTGCGATGTCCCGCACGATCCGTTTTCACAAGTTTGGTCCGGCCGAGGTGCTCAAATGCGAAGAGCATGCGGCCGCTCAGCCAGGTCCTGGCGAAGTGCAGGTGCGTGTCGAAGCGATCGGCATCAGCTGGTACGACATTCTCTGGCGTCAGAATCTGGCCTCGTCGCAGGCACGTCTGCCTTCCGGCCTCGGCCATGAAATGGCTGGTGTGGTGACCGCCGTCGGCGAAGGCGTCGACGATCTGTCGGTTGGCGACAAAGTCGCCAGTTTTCCGGCCCAGAGCCCGAACGACTATCCGGTGTATGGCGAGCAAATCGTTCTGCCACGTACCGCGTTGACCCGTTATCCAGATGTGCTCAGCCCGATCGAAGCCAGCGTGCATTACACACCGTTGTTGATCGCTTATTTTGCCTACGCCGATCTGGCACGGGTCAAACCCGGGCAGTTTGCCCTGGTCACGGATGCCAGCCATTGCGCTGGTCCGTCCTTTGTCCAGTTGGGCAAGGCCATGGGCGTGCGGGTGATTGCGGCGACGAAAACCGCCGATGAGCGTGAATACCTGCTGTCCCTGGGGGCGGAGAAAGTCATCGTCACCGAGGAAGAAGATCTGTTGATGCGCATCAACAAGATCACTGACAACCGTGGCGTCGACGTGGTGTTCGACGGTCTTGGCGGCCCACAGATGTCATTGCTCGGCGATGTGCTCGCACCGCGTGGCAGCCTGGTCCTGTACGGACTTCAGGGGGGCAACCAGACACCGTTCCCGGCCTGCGCGGCGTTCCAGAAGAATATCCAGTTCTTTGTGCATTGCATCGGCAATTTCACTGGCAAGCCCGAGCTGGGCATTACTCAAGACCACGTCGCGCTGCAACGTGCACTGCGTGACATCAACCAGCTGACTGCCGACCGCGTGTTGCTGCCACTCAAGACGCGCGTCTTTGCGTTCAGCGAGTTCGTTGAAGCACATCGCTACATGGACGAATGCCCGTGCCGCGAACGGGTCGCCCTTCAGGTCGAACCCGCGTAACTCCCTCCCATCAGAGTCCGTGGCCCCACGGACTCTTGTGTTGTACTCCCTGCGAATCACGAGACATGCCAGACCCGGCGCCTGGCCCGTGTGCATCTGAACCGGTTTTTGCCCGCTATCTGTATCTTCTAATCGCCCTATAAGCCCTGATAATTGAATGATTACTTTCATCTCAAGGAATGAGCCATGTCTGTGCATTCTATTTTTTTAGCGCTGTTTAAAGAAACCTTCAATGAACGGAACAACTATTTCTGTTTAAGAGTTGTAGGGGGTTTCCTATTCTCGTTCTGCTTTTCTTGTACTCAATATTCGTGGGACGTTGTAAGAAGTTTCCTCAGATATTTTTCAACAAGAAAAAAACCAATGAATACAATGTGTTGTGTTGTATTTTGTGGTGGGATTGGCGGCTTCGTCGCATCATGTGTTTCAAATAACTTCAAAAACATAAGTGTTAGTATTTGAGCGTCTATTACTTATTGATGAATTTATTGCGCCTGCCTCACCGCTGGAGCGCGATATGAATTTTTTACGCCGGGTAAAGTACTGATGAGCACGATCCATGATCAGGCAATGAACTATGTCTACCAGCAAGTGTTGCAGCGATTGCTGAGTTTCTTTTCCAGAGCCGAGCGCACGGCGCTGCAGTTGCTGATTCAGCGGCTGGTGGTCGCCGCCGGGGGAATGGAGCGCATCGGTGACTACAAGGTAATGGTGACACCGTCCGGCACCCGTGACAGTTGCTATACGCTGGCGTTGCTGCGAGCCGCGCAGCTGAGTATTGCCGGTCGCGCACCTGCTACCTTCCAGTTGCGTGTCGCCACATTGCGCTGGAGCGGGACGGGGTCGGCGGCGCTGGACAACCTGCATCGCAGCTTCGGCGCCCTGTTTCTTTACGATGACCCCAGGGTCGAGTTGCTGATGGTGGATCATCGTCAAGTATTGCCGTTCAATCATCTGGCACCCCTCGACAAGGACAGCGCAGATGCCAATCGCACCAACCTTCTGATGATGGGGCATCGAAGGATCGGGGACGAGAAGCTCGCGTTGTCGGCTGACGCCTGTCTGGCCTGGGCCGAGTTTTGCGGCCAGATTGCACGCTGGGGCAATGGGGTCGATGCCTGGGTGGCCAGCGAGTCGCCGCGTCGCCAGCAACAATTCATCGACGACCTTGATCGGGCCGTGCAGAAAGCTGGTTTGGGCGCGCTGCCGGCCAATGCCGGGACCTTTGACGAGTTGTTTGCTTTGCTCGATGAGTTGGGAGGGGATTTGTATCGCGGTTTCTATGCCGAATGCGAATGGCTGTGCTGGCGCCCGGAAGGCGGGTTCGAAGCGTGCCGTCGCACGACGTTTGTCGACATCCACGACATGGCTGTGGGCAAGCTGGAAGAGCGCTGGCCGCTGCTCAGCGAGTTTCTTGGGTTTCAGGCAGAGGAATGGGCATTCCATCAGGGTGAAGGTGAATACGCCGACCCTTTGGTCGAGGCCCATTTACGTGGCCTTGAGGCTGAGTTCATTGACGGTCGCAGCTATGACACCGGGTTCTCGGAACATGTTCAGCGCGTGCTGGCGAACATGCAGCAAAAACGCGTGCCGGACCCGGTTTGCGAACAAATGATTGCAAGGCTGGGGGATCAACAGAGGCTCGAAGTACTGCGCGAAACGGCGGCCAGTTGCCTGCAGAAGACTTACGGTCTCAATGAAGCGCAATGGGTCTGTCTGTTGTTCACGCCGTTCATTGAGCGGGGCGCTGGTCTGGAGCGTTTTCTGCGCAGCTGTCATCCTGGCATGCTGGTGGCGATGCCCGAATTGCATCGGGCCATGCAGGGGCTGCACGGCCCGGAACAAGTGCTGCAATGGATGATGGATGTCAGTGGGTTGCCGGTCAGGCTGATAAGCCGTCTCTATGCCATGGAGCCCTTGCCAATGCGTCGGACTGCCCTGCATGTATTGGAAACTGCACTCGACACGGCGGGTCTCGATGGCCTCGATGCCGGCGCGGGTGACCGGTCAGCGGAACGCTGAGGTGAGTGATCCATCCTTCGGTGCATCTGTATCCATGGTCGCCGGTTCATGAAGGCTGTAAAGGAACCGGGGTTTGCTTACCAGGCGGTCTATCGCTACTTGATGCGATTGATTGCAGAACCGGCCGGTGATGGCAATGTAAGGCTGCCGTCGTTGCGCCAGCTGGCAGATCGTCTGAACGTATCGATCTCGACCATTCAATACGCTTATTCGTTGCTGGAGAAGGAAGGGCGGATCTATTCAGTCGCCAAGTCCGGGTACTACGTCCGGGCGGTTGTGGCGCTGGCGCCTCCAGCCGTTGGCAATGATCTGCTCGAAACGGTCTACGTCAATGCGCGGCGCCCGGGCATGCGATTATTGAGCGCCGAAGATCCGGTTTCGGTGCAATCGCTGGACAGCCCTTTGTTGTTGCTGGAGCGGGAATTGTTGCGTCAGTACCCCCGCCAGCCAGCGTTGCTCGACCAACCCTGCGGTGAACTGGAATTGCGCGCTGTACTGGCGGCGCGCTACACCACCTCGCCAAGTCAATGCTGGCACGCCGAAGATGTCTACATCGGTGCGGACTTGCGTGGGGTGCTGGAAATCCTGGTTGCCGTTCTACAGCTCAAGCATGCAACCGTTCTGGTCGAGTCGCCCTGCGACTGGGTGATATTGCGGATGCTGCAGGCTGCAGAGGTGCGCGTGATCGAACTGCCGTTGCAGGCCTGTGGCGGGCTGGAGCCGCAATGGCTGGAAACACAGCTCAACATCGGGAATGTGCGGCTGGTGCTCCTGTCTTCGGGCCTGTGCATGCCGCGCGGTACGCAGGTTCCGGCAGATAACCGCAACGCCATCGCCAGACTGCTTCACGAGCATGGCACTTGGGTTCTGGAAAACGATTGTTACGGCGAACTTGGCGAAACAACGGATGGCGAGCGCTTGCGTGATCGGCTCGACCCCGACCGGCTGTTGGTTTTCTCCACATTCGAGAAAATCATTGGCATTGAAGCGCCTTACGGTTTCGTCTTGTCGCGACAATGGAAGAACGAGATGCTGCGGCATTTTCTGATGCGATCATTCCGACTGTCGCCCATCCGCCAGAAGGCCATTGCCCGACTGTATCGAAACGGTCGGATCGACCAGCATCTGCATGTGCTTCGTCGGCTTCTCAAGGAGCGGCGAACGCCAATGATCCACTTGCTGCGCGAGCGTTTGGGCGATGCGTTGCAGGTTGTCGAACCGCAAGGCGGGGCGACTGTCTGGGTGCGTTCAGTGCGTCCGGTGGACATGCGCGATGTGTTTCAGCGCATGCTCAGGCAGCAGGTCCTGATTGCGCCGGGTGAACTGTTCAGCCTGCAGGGATTACACGGCCATCATCTGCGTTTGAGCCTGCTGGAGCAGGGTGAACACGGCCTGGTCGGGATAATCGGAATGTTGGGTGATGCGTTGCGGCTGGCACCTCTGGAATGAACGTTGAAAACTGTCGGATAGATCCCGTCGCGCTGTGGTCAAACTGCCAGTAAACTGCGCTGTATTTCCTGAACCACTCTATTTCAGAGGTTTTGCATGACTATCAGTCCTTTTGCGGGCAAACCGGCACCGGCAGAATTGTTGGTCGACATCCCGCGACTGGTAACGGCTTATTACACTGGCCAACCGGATGCTTCGATTTCCACCCAGCGCGTGGCGTTTGGTACGTCCGGGCACCGCGGCAGCTCCTTCGACTTGAGTTTCAATGAATGGCACGTACTGGCGATCAGCCAGGCGATCTGCCTGTACCGCGAAGCACAGGGCATCACTGGCCCGCTGTTCGTCGGCATCGATACCCATGCGCTGTCGACTCCGGCCGGAGCAAGTGCGCTGGAAGTGCTGGCGGCCAATGGCGTGACCGTGATGATCGCCGAAGGTGACGAGTACACGCCGACGCCGGCGATCTCGCATGCCATCCTCTGCTACAACCGTGGCCGCACTTCGGGACTGGCCGATGGCATCGTCATCACGCCGTCGCACAACCCGCCGCAAAGCGGTGGCTACAAATACAACCCTACCAACGGCGGTCCGGCCGATACCCACATCACCAAGTGGATCGAAGCCAAGGCCAACGAACTGCTGCTCAACAAACTGGCGGGCGTCAAACGCATCAGCTATGAGCAGGCGCTCAAGGCCAACACCACACACCGTCATGACTACCTCAACACCTACGTTGCCGACCTGATCAACGTGATCGACTTCGATGCCATTCGTGACGCCAAACTGCGTCTGGGTGTCGATCCGCTCGGCGGAGCAGGGGTGCGCTACTGGTCGGCCATTGCCGAGCACTATCGTCTGGACCTGGACGTGGTGAATAAGCAAGTCGATTCGACGTTCCGTTTCATGACGGTCGACTGGGACGGTCAGATTCGCATGGACCCATCGTCCAGCCACGCGATGCAGGGTTTGATCGGCCTCAAGGAACGTTACGACGTGGCTTTCGCTTGCGATCCGGACCATGACCGTCACGGTATCGTGACGCCTTCGGGCGGTCTGCTGGCGCCGAACAACTACCTGGCGGTGTCGATCGACTATCTGTTCCAGAATCGTGCGCAATGGCGCGCTGATGCTGCCGTGGGTAAAACCGTGGTCAGCAGCGGCCTGATTGATCGTGTGGCCAAGCGCCTGGGTCGTCGTCTGTACGAAGTGCCAGTGGGCTTCAAATGGTTTGCCGATGGTCTGTTCGACGGATCGCTGGGTTTTGGTGGCGAGGAGAGTGCTGGTGCCTCGTTCCTGCGCAAGGACGGTGGCGTGTGGAGCACCGACAAGGACGGCTTGATTCCAGCCCTGCTGGCGGCTGAAATGACCGCCCGTACCGGCCGCGACCCAAGCCAAGCTTATCGCGCACTGACCGATGAGCTGGGCGAACCGTTCTCGGTACGCGTCGATGCCAAGGCCAACCCTGAGCAGAAGGCCCTGCTGAGCAAGCTGTCGCCGGCGCAAGTGACATCGACCGAACTGGCGGGCGAGAAGATTCAGAGCATTCTCAGCCATGCCCCGGGCAACGATCAGGCCATTGGCGGCTTGAAAGTGATGACCGAAAACGGCTGGTTCGCTGCGCGTCCTTCGGGCACCGAAGACATCTACAAGATCTACGCCGAAAGCTTCATTGGCGACGACCACCTCAAGCAACTGGTGGCTGAAGCGCAAACTCTGGTGGATGGCGCTATCTCCACCAAGTGACTTTCAGGTAAGTGAGGGGGCTTTCTGTGGTGAGGGGATTCATCCCCGATGGACTGTGTAGCAGTCCGTTCAACGGTAAATAATGGCCGCTTCGCGGCCAATCGGGGATGAATTCCCTCACTACAAGATTACAAAAAAAGGGGGCGACCACTATGGTCGCCCATTTTTTGCCAGCAATTCAAGCCATCAAGCCAGATCCACCAGCACGATTTCGCTGTCTTCGAGTGCGGTCACACTCAGTACCGCCTCATGCTCCACCGCAACACCGTCTCGAGCTTGTGCACGCAAGCCATTGACTTCAATCACCCCGGTGGCAGGCACCAGGTACGCACGTCGCCCTGCATCCAGACGATACTCCGCCGTTTCCTCAGCCCTGATATTCGCCGCCACCAACCGCGCATCGGCGCGAATGCGCAGGCTCTGGTCATCGCCGTCCTTGCCGCTGGCCAGGGTCACGAAACCTTCGCGCTGACCTTTGGGGAATGGTTTTGCACCCCAGGATGGCGGCGCGCCGGTTTCAGTCGGCAGAATCCAGATCTGAAAGATCCGGGTTTCCTGTGCTTCCAGGTTGTACTCGCTGTGCGCGATACCCGTACCAGCGCTCATGACCTGCACATCGCCAGCCTCGGTGCGGCCCTTGTTGCCCAGATTGTCCTGATGGGTAATCGCGCCCTCACGCACGTAAGTGATGATTTCCATGTCTCGGTGCGGGTGCTGCGGGAACCCGGTGCCTGCAGCAATCACGTCATCGTTCCAGACCCGCAGATTGCCCCAGTTCATGCGCTGCGGATCGTAGTACTCGGCGAACGAAAAGTGGTGATGGGCATCCAGCCAGCCGTGATGAGCGCCGCCCAGCGTGTTGAAAGGTCTGAGTTCAAGCATGATCGTCTCCTCAAAAGGCTCGTCATGGGGCGCAACGCCTGAGCCACGAAGCGAGACCGTCGGTTAATGACGGGCATCATCCGTCAGTCAACAATCGGAAAAAAGCGTAAAAAGTGCGGCATTCTCATCGAATCAGTTGATGGTAAGCAGGCTCGAAACGCTCCCGTCCGACTTTCAGTTCATCGCCTAAACCAATGACCTGTAAGCATTTCGCTAGAACTCATGGGCAAATACGGCCACCATAGCCGCAACAGCCTCACACACTGGAGCCCCTCAGCGTGGCGCAACACACTCCCGATCTTCCTCCCGAACTCCGTCCTCTGGCCGAGATGCCATGGTTCAAGCGCCTGGCTGCGCGTTTTTTCGGCCATGGCCTGACACGCTTGCGCGCGCAGCACCGTGCCTCTTGGCTACACGGCCAGGCCGATGGCTTTCGCAGCGGTCACACTGCAGGTGTGGAGTACGGTTTCAAAGAAGGGAAGCTTGAGGGACTGGAGGAAGGCCGACAGGTTCTGTTGATCCGTGACAGCCGCAGCACCGAGCATCGTCCGCCGAATGTCGACAATCATCTGTTCGACGACTGGCGACTGCCGCTCAGTGCCGAGCTGAAGAAACGCATGAAGGCCGATGTGGCGCGCCTGCTGCCCGAGCACGCTCAGCCAAGTGCGGCGCAATGGAAAATGATCTTCAGTGATACACCTTCAACGTCGGTGATTGCCGGTGCCGGTGCCGGCAAGTCGACGACGCTGGTGCTGCGTATTCTATTGCTCACGCACTACCTGGGGTTTGAACTCGACTCGATGACCGTGGTGACCTTCACCCGCGAGTCACGCAAGGACTTCATCAACAAGCTGATCGAGTTGTTCGCGCTCTGGGGTCAGGCATTGAGCCTCAAACAGGCACGAGAACTGGTGCGCACCTTTCACTCGCGCATTCTGCCCATGGTTCGCAGCCTGCCGGGATTCGAGCGCTTGCAGGCGTTCGAGAATCTCGGCGACCGGCCACAAGGCGCTGACGAAGAGGTCGACAGCAGTCCGTTCGATCTGCGGATCAACGACGCCCAGCGCCGGCAACTCAACGCCTGTTACCACCGTTTGTTTACCGAAGACGAACGTTTCCGTCAGTTGATTCAGCCGTTGGCCAAGGCCGGTTTGCAGCTCAAGGAGCTGGAGCGCGATCACCCGGACGTGCAAAAGCGTATGGCAGTGACCGAGTTGGCGGCTAAGCGCGATGAAGAACTGTGTGATGCCATCGAAGATCTTTGGTTTCGCGCCGGCGCATGGCCGATCAAGGGCATTGAGCCCAGCCGGCAGACCTTCGAGATCAACGGTTCGACCTTCCATTGCCATGGTTACATCCCCAGCCTTGATGCCTGGGTGGTGCTCGGTTTCGATCCCCGGGAAAACCCGCAGGTTTGCCGGCCAAACGCCAGGCTCAGCGTGCGCGCCGAGTGGGCTGTAAAGCGCACATTGTTTCAAGCTTTCTGTCGTAAGCCATTGATTTGGATTGATAGTTACGAGTCATCGAAGCGAGTTCTGGCGACGCTGGCGGCGGATGCGAGCGCCGGTCCAGGCTTCGATTACAAGGTCAAAGGTGAGCTCACATCGGCACCGCTGCTGGACTGTTTTGTCGCGGCGGCCGGCTTCATCGAAAACCTCGGGCTGGATGTGCCGGACGCGGTCGGCCGTATGAGTTTTGCCAAGGACGACCCGGACCGATTCTTCTTCGAGGCGTTGAGCCTGTTCTGGCGCGCATTGGAAGATCATCTGCTCGATCAGAAACCACCGGTGATGACCTACAACCGAATGTTCGCGCTGTTCAGCGAGCATTCACCGGAGAACCTCAAGTTGTTGGGCGATGAGCTGCTACGGCCGATGTCGCACTTGATGATCGATGAGTTTCAAGACGTATCACCGCAGATTGTCTCGTGGATCCGCGCCAGTCTCGTGGAAATCCGCAGCCGTGGCCCGGCCATGCATGTCGGGCGGGGTGCCCAGCGTTCATCGCTGCTGTGTGTGGGCGACGACTGGCAGTCGATCTACGGCTGGCGCGGCAGTTCGCCGAGTTACTTCATGGAATTCAACAAGGAATTCCCGTCGCCGAGCACCACGCGGGTGATGCTCAGCGACAACTACCGCAGTCATCAGCACATCATCGATGCTGCCGAGCACATCGTCCGTGCCGCGCCGGCAATTGCGGGCAAGAAGGCCAAGGCCAGCGGCGCACCCAAGCCGGTGCAGCCGGTCAATGTGCTGGAGCGCGATGATCAAGCCATGGGGCAGCGCTTGGCCGAACATTACAATCGTGGTGATTCAATCTTGATGCTTTATCGAAAAAGCAGTGATAAATCATTGATAGAACAGCATATTCAGCCTATACTTAATGTTGATTCTAGCTTGCCGTACGAAGCGCGACGCTTGAAACAGCTGACTTACCACAGCGCCAAGGGCCTGCAGGCGGACGCGGTTTTCCTGCTTGGCGATTGCCAGCATCTGACCAGTTCACCTTACAAGAATCAGGTGTATCGCATGGCCGGCCTGGGCAAGGCTGGCGACAGCGAGCCTTATGACACGGCGCAAAAAGACGAGATCCTGCGGCTGGCGTACGTCGGCATTACACGTGCCGTCAGCCATTGTTACTGGTACGTCGAACCGCAGGACACCCAGGCCGTGAACATGCCGAGGGCGTCCGACCGGGTTGCCCAAGGCAAGGCGTTCTTTGCCGATCACCGCACCAAGGTGACAACCGCGTAACAGTCAGGCACAAAAAAGCCCGCCATCATTGGCGGGCATTTTTTAAACAAAACAAAAGCTCAGGCATAACTCTTGAGAGATTCTGGAGGAATGAAAGCCTCCAGTTCGTCTTCCACGGCCTCGATAATTCGTTCGACATCGGCCGCGTTCATCACCGTGGCACAAGGAATGCCGGCAATGGCGATCACGGTTTCACCGCTGGCACGATCGAACAGGCGGGCAATCATGCTGCCCGGTGCGTCCATCGTCGCCTCGAAACCCATGGGATGAAAGTGCCAGCGCATCAGTTGGCACGCGTTGGGGAACGTGACTTTACTGGAACCTTTATTCATGTGTTGCCCGCCTTCTTCATCGAGCGCTTCCTTTTGCTCATGTTAGGTGGGAAGAGCCTTCAATGGCTCAACCGGTCAGTGACGTTAAAAGTAGCATCTGGATGTGAATTTTCCGTGAGATTTTTCAGTTCATTTTGCGATTGCTGCGCATTTTTTGATGTAAGTCACGTCAGGATCAATCATCGCCAAGAGGCCATCAGGGTTTAGCCGTTGATCGCTGTGCCGAACTTGGGCAAGCTCGATTCTTTTGCAGCGAGCCCTTTATGCAAGCCGACGATGACGGCCCGGAACAGACTCCGGCCACGGCCGCCACGGTCATGCGCTATCACCTGAGCTGGAAACACCGCGATCTGGACAGCGTCATGGCGCTGTATCACCCGGACGTCCAGTACAACGATTTTTTCCAGAACCGCGTCCTCGGCCTCGACGAATTGCGCGAGTACGTGCGCGTGAGCATGCCGCGAGAATCCGACGAAGCGCTCGAGCATTGCGACCGGATTCGCGTGGATGGCAACACCGCGTTCATTCAATACGAAGTGACTTTGCGCGGTGGCGACGGGCTGGTGTCGTTCCGATCCAGCGAAGCGATCACGGTCAAGGACGGCTTGATCTGGCGGGTGAATGAATACGCCTCGCTGGTGCGTGCGCAATCCCAAAGCGCCGCCGCGCCCAGTCAGCGACCGGCTGTCAGTCGTCTGGGCTTGTCGCCGCGCCAGTTGAGCTTCATGGCCCAAGACCTGCAGCAATACTTCGAACGGCAGCAGCCGTACCTCGATCCGGAGCTGGACCTGCAGCGGGTGGCAAAGGAGTGCGGGTACAGCCGCAATCAGATTTCCTACCTGCTCAACCAGGTGCTGGGGCAGAGCTTCTACCGTTACGTCAACCAGGCGCGCCTGCAACATTTACTTAACTCGCTGGACCACGCCACGCCACCGCTGCGCATCGACGAACTGGCGTTTGCCGCTGGCTTCAACTCGTTGTCGGCGTTCTACAGCTGTTTCCGCCAGCACACCGGCCAGTCACCGAAGGCCTACGCCAAACAAATTTCTTTGCGGGCACGCGCGCAAGACAGTGATTGAAGTCACGCACTAGGATCGACGCCATCGAAGGTTTTCAGTGGCGGAGTCTTGCATGCCGGCGTGGCGCACTATCAGTTTGTGGATGGATCAACTCGACGAGCCGCTGATTGCGCGGCCGGCGCTGGAGCAGGATCTGGATGTCGACGTGGCGATCATCGGCGCCGGTTATACCGGGCTGTGGACCGCGTACTACCTGAAAAAAAACGCACCGGGTCTGGATATCGCCATCGTCGAGGCGCAAACCGCCGGTTTCGGTGCGTCCGGGCGCAATGGCGGCTGGCTGATGGGCAACCTGCTGGGCGAGGATCGGCTGCTCGCCGGCCTGTCGCCACAACAGCGCCGCACTTCGTTTGATCTGCTGCACAGCATCCCCGATGAAGTGGAAGTCGTCCTCGAACGTGAAGGCATCCACTGCGATTACCGCAAAGGCGGGGTGTTGTATTGCGCTGCCCGCTACCCGGAGCAGGAAGCCAGCCTGCGCGAATACCTCGACAAATTGCACGCCCAAGGCCTGACCGACGACGATTACCGCTGGCTGAGCCCCGAGCAATTGGCGCAACAGATTCGCGTCGCCAAGCCTTATGGCGGCATCTATGCGCCGCACGTGGCAACCATTCACCCGGCGAAGCTGGTGCGCGGTCTGGCGCGTACCGTGCAAAACATGGGCGTGAAAATCTACGAAAACAGCCCGGTCACGCACTGGCAGTCCGGCAGCTTGCGCACGGCCAAGGCCAGCGTGCGCAGTCGCTGGATCGTGCCGGCCGTCGAAGGGTATTCGGTCACATTGCCGCCGCTGGGTCGCTATCAGTTGCCGGTGCAAAGCCTGATTGTTGCCACCGAGCCATTGTCGGCCGCCACCTGGGATGAAATCGGCCTCAATCGCGGCCAGGCGTTCAGCGAGTTCAGTCGTCAGGTCACCTACGGTCAGCGCAGTGCTGACAACCGGTTGATCTTCGGCGCTCGCGGCGGTTATCAGTTCGCCGGCAAGTTGCGCCACAACTTCGATCTGACCCGCGATGAAGTCGAGCTGCGCCGCTATCTGTTCGGTGAACTGTTCCCACAGTTGAAAAACGTACAGATCACCCACGCCTGGGGCGGCAACCTCGGCATGTCCCGACACTTCAAGCCGCACATGCTCTGCGATCGCGCCAACGGTATTGCATTGTCCGGTGGTTATGGCGGGGAGGGTGTAGGTGCCAGCAACCTGGGCGGTCGCACACTGGCCGATCTGATTCTGGAGCGTGATACCGAGCTGGTGCACCAGCCGTGGGTACTGCCGGACGGCGGGATTCATGCGCTGCGCGCCTGGGAGCCGGAGCCGTGCCGTTGGCTTGGCTACAACGCGATCATCAAAAGCTTCGTCCACGAAGACCAGACCCTGGCCAATCCGGCCACCGCACCGTGGCGGCGCAAGCTTGCCAGTCAGGTGGCGGGCTTCATGGAAGGTTTCATGCACTAACCGCCGTTTTCCTCAAAAGACAGGTCCCACCATGAGCATTACGCAGTTCAAACACACCGCCACCCTGCCACTGGACGAATCCAGCCCGGTCGCCGTGCCACTTGGCGAGCCGATCGCCATTGCCTCGACCACCAGCGTCGAGCGCGACGACGGCGTCGAAACCGGCGTCTGGGAATGCACCCCGGGGCGCTGGCGCCGGCAGATCACCGCGCAGGAGTTCTGCCACTTCATCTCCGGCCGTTGCACATTCACCCCGGACAATGGCGGCGAAACCCTGCACATACAAGGTGGCGACGCATTGATGTTGCCGGCCAACACGCTCGGCATCTGGGATATCCAGGAGACCGTGCGCAAGACCTACGTGCTGATTTTCTGATTGTTTGATCCTTTGATTGCCTGCCAACAAAAATAGCCACTACAGGAATCACCTCATGATCCAGAAAACCCTCGCCCTGGCGCCGCTGCTGCTGGCCGCCTCGATCAGCCATGCCGCCGAAACGGTCAAGGTTTACAACTGGTCCGACTACATCGCGCCGGACACCACGAAAAACTTCGAAAAAGACACCGGCATCGGCGTCACCTATGACGTCTACGACAGCAACGAAACCCTCGACGGCAAGTTGATGACCGGCAAATCCGGTTATGACGTGGTGTTCCCGTCCAACCACTTCATGGCCCGGCAAATCCAGGGCGGGGCGCTGAAAAAGCTCGACAAGGGCCAGTTGCCGAACTGGAAGAACCTCAACCCGGTGTTGCTCAAGGCCTTGCAGGTCAACGACCCGAACAACGAACACGGCTTCCCGTACCTGTGGGGCAGCACCGGGATCGGCTACAACATCGCCAAGGTCAAAGCGGTGCTGGGCGACAACGCGCCGGTGGACTCCTGGGACCTGATCTTCAAACCCGAGTACATGGAAAAACTGCAGAAATGCGGCGTAGCGATCCTCGACAATGGCCCGGAATTGCTGCCGGCGGCGCTCAACTATCTGGGCTTGCCGCCGCACAGCAAGAATCCCGAGGACTACAAGAAGGCTGAAGCGCTGCTGATGAAAGTGCGGCCCTACGTCAGTTACTTCCATTCCTCGAAGTACACCAGCGACCTGGCCAATGGCGATATCTGCGTGGCGGTCGGTTTTTCCGGCGACATCCTGCAGGCGGAAAATCGCGCCAAGGAAGCGAAGAACGGCATCGACATCGGTTACGCGATTCCCAAAGAAGGCGCGGCAATCTGGTTCGACATGGTCGCCATGCCAGCCGATGCGCCGGACGAGAAGGCCGGTTACGCGTTCATGAACAACCTGCTGCGCCCGGACGTGATGGCCGGCATCAGCAATTACGTGCACTACGCCAACGGCAACCAACAAGCTGACGGTCTGATCGACCCGGCGATCAAGGGCGACACCAAGGTCTATCCGAGCCCGGAGATGATGGGCAAGCTGTTTGCGCTGGAGGCGATGCCACTGAACATTGACCGGATTCGTACGCGGGTGTGGAACAAGATCCGCACCGGTAGCTGAAATTTCCAACACACACAAAACCTGTGGGAGCGAGCCTGCTCGCGAAGCGTTTAGTCATTCAACAGATTGTTGTCTGGGCGGACGTCTTCGCGAACAGGCTCGCTCCCACATGAGTCATGCAGTCGTCCGAAATTACTTTAATTGATTGATATCAATACACTGGCATTGCACTAATAGAGTGCAGGAAAGTGAGACGCGTCTAACAAAAAACAACTTACCGATATTTAATATTTAAATAGAAAATCGTCAGACAGTTGCACCTGGCGTGACCCGCTAAAACATTCTTCCGATCCCACAGGCTTTGTTTACGGCAGTTTGCCGGAACAGTTCAATTTGATCTAAAAAAAACGCTAGACGACAGATTTCAAATTGTGTCAGGTTTCTGATGCCTTCATTGGGCGAGTGATAGGACGATCTCGCCAGGGATTGTCGCTATCTGACAAAAACTGTTCCATTGCTAAACAAGGAAGTGTGTTTATGTCGAAAGTTAAAGCTAACGCTATTGATACCGCCGCCGAGACATTTGTGCCTGTAGGCGCAGTGCAGTCTCTGGCTGCAACCAGTTCCGCCTGGAACCAGATCAATAGCTTCAGTCATCAGTACGACCGTGGCGGCAACCTCACGGTCAATGGCAAACCCTCCTTCTCGGTGGATCAAGCCGCCACACAACTGCTGCGAGACGGTGCCTCCTGGCACGACCTCGACAACAGCGGCAAGATCGAACTGACCTACACCTTTCTGACCGCCAAAACCGCTAACTTCAGCGGCCTGGGTGTCACCGGTTTCAGTCAGTTCAGTGCCCTGCAAAAAGCCCAGTCCGTGCTCGCCATGCAATCCTGGGCGGATGTCGCCAACGTTACGTTCACCGAAGCTGCCCGTGGCGGCGATGGTCACATGACGTTCGGTAACTATAGCGGCGGCCAGGAAGGCGCAGCGGCGTTTGCGTTCCTGCCAGGCACCGAGCCAGGCTATGACGGTCAGTCCTGGTACCTGACCGGCAGTGGCTATGACGTCAATAAAACCCCGGGGCTGAGCAATTACGGGCGTCAAACCCTGACGCACGAAATCGGTCACACCCTGGGCCTGTCTCACCCTGGCGACTACAACGCCGGCGAAGGCAACCCGACCTACAAGGATGCTTCCTACGGGCAAGACACCCGTGGTTACAGCCTCATGAGTTACTGGAGCGAAAGCAACACCGCCCAGAACTTCAGCAAAGGCGGCGTGGAAGCCTATTCCTCCGGCCCGCTGATGGATGATATTGCGGCGATCCAGAAACTCTACGGCGCCAACATGAACACCCGTACCGGTGACACCACCTACGGCTTCAACTCCAACGCCGGTCGCGATTTCCTCAGCGCCTCGTCGTCGAGCGACAAGCTGGTGTTTTCGGTGTGGGATGCGGGCGGCAAGGATACCTTCGACTTCTCGGGTTTCACCCAGAACCAGAAGATCAACCTCAATGAGGCCTCGTTCTCCGACGTCGGCGGCATGATCGGCAACGTTTCCATTGCCAAGGGCGTCACCATCGAGAACGCCATCGGTGGTTCGGGTAACGACCTGCTGATCGGCAACAGTGCGTCCAACGAGCTGAAAGGCGGTGCCGGCAACGACATCATCTACGGCGCCGGTGGTGCGGACAAACTGTGGGGCGGCTCGGGTTCGGACACGTTTGTGTTCGCAGCCAGTTCCGACTCCAAGCCGGGTGCGATCGATCAGATCCTCGATTTCGTCAGCGGTCTGGACAAAATCGATCTGAGCGCCATCACCAACGGCGCAGGCCTGCACTTCGTCAACAGCTTCACCGGTGCAGCCGGCGACGCGATCCTGACGTCGTCGGGCGGCAACAGCCTGTTGTCGGTGGACTTCTCCGGGCACGGCGTGGCGGACTTCCAGGTCAGCACCGTTGGCCAGGCAGCGACCAGCGACATCGTGGCGTGATGTGAAACGGGAAAGCGGCGCGTGATGCGCCGTTTTCTTTACTTGCATCCATTCGACCACTGGGCAAGGCTACGGGCCGGAGCGAATTTTCTCATGATCTGTAAAGCTTTTACCTACAAGGCAGTGGCGTGGCTTTCGGCGGCGTTCATCATGATTTCTGGAGAAACAACCATGGCAAGCAGCCTCAGACTCGAAGATCCATCCGTTTTCGCCGGACAGTGGCAAGCCATTCTGACCGCACCTGATGACGCCCCAGAGGCGCAGGCGTTGCAGGACAAACCATCGAACACCTGCCTGATCGATCTTGAACCCGACCAGACGCTGGGCAAGGGTGCCGACTGCCTGGGTGCGTGGCTTGAGCAGACGCCGATCGGCTGGTTTCCCGAGCCGGACGGCCTGTCGATTACCGGCAAGGAAGGTTCAAGAATCCAGTTTTTCAGCCGACAACGTGATGGGCTTTATCTGAGTACTTTGAAGTCGGGTCTGGTGATTACACTCAAGCGCAACGCGCTACAGCCGTGAGTATCAGTAACGACTGACAGTTGAATATAAGGTGCCACGTCGCAGTTATAAGCGTCACGCCAATACAACGAATGACCGGTTGTATGACGGAAGTTGTGATTGAAGTGTCAGTGCAAAGTTGCAAGAAGTATTCCGGCATGCGCACGGATAATTAACAGAGACGTCTCGCCAAAGAATGGCGGGGAAATTATTTCAGGAATAATCAATGAAGATGGCGAAGGCCCCAGCCACCGCTCCCTTGTTCAAGGCTTTGGGTGACTATAAAAGCATTCTGATCAGCGTCGGCTGCTTTACCGCGCTGATTAACGTGCTGATGCTGGTGCCCTCCATTTATATGCTGCAGGTCTACGACCGCGTGCTGTCTTCGCAGAACGAAACCACCTTGGCGATGCTGTCGTTGATGGTCGTCGGGTTCTTTGCGTTCATCGGCATGCTGGAAGTGATCCGCAGCTTCATCGTGATTCGCATCGGCAGCCAACTGGAGCGCCGCTTCAACCTGCGGGTGTATCAGGCGGCGTTCGAACGTAACCTGTTCAAGGGCGAGGGCAATGCCGGGCAGTCGCTGGGCGATCTGACCCACATTCGTCAGTTCGTCACCGGGCCGGCACTGTTCGCGTTCTTCGATGCGCCGTGGTTTCCGGTCTATCTGTTCGTTATCTATCTGTTCAACGTCTGGCTGGGCGTGCTGGCCACCGCCGGCGCGCTGCTGCTGATTGCGCTGGCGTGCCTCAACGAATACATGACCAAGAAGCCGTTGGGCGAAGCCGCCGGTTTCTCGCAGAAGTCCAGCCAACTGGCGACCAGCCACCTGCATAACGCCGAAACCATTCAAGCGATGGGCATGCTCGGTGCGCTGCGCAAGCGTTGGTTTGGCGTACATTCGCGCTTCCTCGGCCTGCAGAACCAGGCCAGCGACACCGGTGCGGTGATCAGTTCGATCAGTAAAACCCTGCGTCTGTGCCTGCAATCGCTGGTGCTGGGCCTCGGTGCCTTGCTGGTGATCAAGGGCGACATGACCGCCGGGATGATGATCGCGGGTTCGATCCTGATGGGCCGCGTGCTGAGCCCGATCGACCAGTTGATCGCAGTGTGGAAACAGTGGAGCGGGGCGAAGCTGGCCTACCGTCGTCTGGACTCGCTGCTGCAGGCGTTCCCGCCGAGTGACGACGCCATGGCGCTGCCGGCGCCGAAAGGCCAGATCACCTTCGAGCAAGTCAGTGCCGGCCCTCCGGGGCAACGCGCGGCGACTTTGCAGATGATCAATTTCAATCTGGGCGCGGGCGAAGTGCTCGGTGTGCTCGGTGCCTCCGGTTCTGGCAAGTCGACCCTGGCCCGGGTGCTGGTCGGCGTGTGGCCGACCCTCGGTGGCACGGTGCGCCTGGACGGTGCCGACATCCATCGCTGGAACCGCGACGAACTCGGCCCGTACATTGGCTATCTGCCGCAAGACATCGAGCTGTTCAGCGGCAGCATCGCCGAGAACATCGCCCGTTTCAGCGAGGCCAACCCGGAAAAAGTCGTGGCCGCCGCGCAACAGGCCGGCGTACACGAGATGATCCTGCGCCTGCCACAAGGTTACGACACGCAACTGGGCGAGGACGGCAGTGGCCTGTCCGGTGGTCAGAAGCAGCGCGTGGCCCTGGCCCGTGCAATGTATGGCGAGCCGAGCCTGGTCGTGCTCGATGAGCCGAACTCCAACCTCGACACCGTCGGTGAAGCCGCGCTGGCCAGTGCCATCGCCCAGCTCAAGGCCCAAGGCACCACGGTGGTGCTGGTGACGCATCGCTCTTCGGTATTGGCCCAGGCGGACAAGTTGCTGGTGCTCAACGACGGTCGCTTGCAGGCGTTTGGCGCCAGTCAGGAAGTCCTCAAGGCGCTGTCCGGCGCCCAGGAACAACAACGGGAAAAATCTGCGCAGGCACCGGGCGGGCTCAGCATGAGCCGGCAGTACCAGCCCACGACAAGGAATTCGGGTGTATGAGCAGCGCCAGCATGAACACTGAAAACGAAGCGAGCATGGAACACACCTACATCACCGAGCGCCCGGAGCGCGATGCGAAATTTTTCGCACGCATGGGCTGGATTCTGGCCATTGTCGGCGCCGGCAGCTTTTTCACCTGGGCCGCACTGGCGCCGCTGGATCAAGGCATTCCAGTGCAGGGCACCGTGGTGGTCTCGGGCAAACGCAAGGCCGTGCAGTCGATGAGCAGCGGCGTGGTCAGCCGGATCCTCGTGCGCGAAGGCGAGATCGTCAAACAGGGCCAACCGCTGTTCCGTCTCGACCAGACGCAAGTCGCTGCCGATGTGCAATCGCTGCAGGCGCAATACCGCATGGCCTGGGCCAGCCTCGCGCGTTGGCAGGCCGAGCGTGACAACCTCAAAGAGATAACCTTTCCCGCCGAGCTGAGCAACGATCCGGACCCGCGCCTGGCGCTGGTGCTTGAAGGCCAGCGGCAACTGTTCAGCAGCCGCCGCGAAGCGTTCTACCGCGAACAGGCCGGCTTGCGCGCAAGCATCGAAGGCGCCACGTCGCAACTGGCCGGCATGCGTCGTGCCCGCACCGACCTCAATGCCCAGGCCGATTCCCTGCAACAGCAATTGAGCAACCTGCAGCCGCTGGCGGACAACGGCTACATCCCGCGCAATCGCTTGATGGAATACCAGCGTCAGCTGTCGCAAGTGCAACAGCAACTGGCCGAGAACACCGGTGAAAGCGGCCGCGTGGAGCAGGGCATCCTCGAATCGCGCCTGAAGCTGCAACAGCATGGCGAGGAATATCAGAAGGAGGTGCGCACGCAACTGGCGGACGCGCAGCTCAAAAGCGTGACTCTGTCCGAGCAACTGACCTCGGCCGGTTTCGACCTGCAGCACAGCGAGATTCTCGCCACCGCCGACGGCGTGGCGGTCAACCTTGGCGTGCACACCGAAGGCGCCGTGGTGCGGCAGGGCGAAACCCTGCTGGAGATCGTCCCGCAAGGCACCACGCTGGAAGTGGAAGGGCACTTGCCGATCAACCTGATCGACAAGGTCGGCACACATTTGCCGGTGGACATCCTCTTTACCGCGTTCAACCAGAGCAAGACCCCGCGGGTGCCGGGTGAGGTCAGCCTGATTTCCGCCGACCAGATGGTCGATGAGAAAACCGGTGTGCCGTACTACGTGTTGCGCAGCAGCGTCAGTGATCAGGCGATGGAGAAACTCCATGGCCTGGTCATCAAGCCCGGTATGCCGGCGGAAATGTTCGTGCGCACTGGCGAACGTTCACTGCTCAACTACCTGTTCAAACCGCTGCTCGATCGGGCCGGCTCCGCGTTGACCGAAGAATAAGGATGTTCGGCTGTATGAATAAGCTTTCGATGTTGGGAGCAGCGTTCGCGCTGCTCGCAGGAAACAGCGCGCTGGCGGCCATGGGGCCATTCGAGGTCTACGAACAGGCATTGCGCAACGACCCGGTGTTCCTCGGTGCGATCAAGGAGCGCGACGCGGGTCTGGAAAACCGCATCATCGGCCGCGCAGGACTGTTGCCCAAGGTCGGTTACAACTACAACAAGGGCCGCAACTCGTCGAAGGCCACTTCACTTGACGAGCGTGCGCGCAATCGCACCGAGGACCGCAACTACAACAGCTACGGTTCGACCCTGACGGTGCAGCAACCGCTGCTCGACTACGAAGCCTACGCGGCGTATCGCAAAGGCGTGGCGCAGTCGCTGTTTGCTGACGAGGCGTTTCGCGGCAAGAGCCAGGAGCTGCTGGTGCGGGTGCTGGACAACTACACCAAGGCCTTGTTCGCCCAGGATCAGATCGACATCGCCCAGGCCAAAAAGAAGGCCTACGAGCAGCAGTTCCAGCAGAACGAGCACATGTTCAAGCAGGGCGAGGGCACGCGCACCGACATCCTTGAAGCCGAATCGCGCTATGAACTGGCGACCGCCGAAGAGATCGAGGCGCGCAACGAGCAAGACGCCGCCCTGCGTGAGCTGGGCGCGTTGATCGGCGTACCGGCGGTGGACATCGGCGATCTGGTGCCGCTGGATCAGAATTTCCAGACGTTCGCCCTGATGCCGGCCAACTATGACACCTGGCATGAGCTGGCAATCAGCAACAACCCTAACCTGGCGTCGCAGCGGCAGGCGGTGGAAGTGGCGAAATATGAAGTCGAGCGCAATCGCGCCGGGCATCTGCCCAAGGTCAACGCCTATGCCTCGATGCGCCAGAACGAATCCGAGAGCGGCAACACCTATAACCAGCGCTACGAGACCAACACCATCGGTTTCGAAGTCAGCGTGCCGTTGTACGCCGGGGGCGGGGTGTCGGCCTCGACCCGTCAGGCCAGCCGCACCATGGAGCAGGCCGAATACGAACTCGACGGCAAGACTCGCGAGACATTGATCGAGCTGCGTCGTCAGTTCAGCGCCTGCCTGTCGGGCGTCAACAAACTGCGCGCCTACCAGAAGGCACTGTCTTCGGCCGAAGCGCTGGTGGTGTCGACCAAGCAAAGCATTCTTGGCGGTGAGCGAACCAATCTGGATGCGCTGAACGCCGAACAACAACTATTTACCACCCGCCGCGATCTGGCTCAGGCACGCTACGACTACTTGATGGCCTGGACCAAGCTGCATTACTACGCAGGGACATTGAACGAACAGGATCTGGCGCGGGTGGATGAGGCCTTCGGACAAGGCCCGAAAAGCAACACGAACTAAGGTCTTGCACTGACCTGTGGTGAGGGGATTCAGCGAAACGTCGCCACAGCAATCGTGTTGATTGCTGGGTGATCGGCATAACAACTCTAAAAAAACAAAGAAAGTGAGTGGTGAACATGGAAGTACGCATCAAGCCGGCAGCGGTCGGCACCCTGTTGCTCGCAGTTTCCATCGCGCAAGCCAATGCGCAGTACCTTGAAACCGGCAAACCCGGCGATCCGGCCAGTTGGCGCAGTGCCGAATTCCAGCGCGACTGGGGCCTTGCGCGGATGCAGGCCGATCAGGCCTACGCCGCCGGGATCACCGGCAAAGGCGTGGAGATCGGCGCCCTCGACTCCGGCTTCGATGCCACCCACCCCGAGTTCGCCACCGACCGCTATCACCCGGTGCTGGCGTCAGGCAGTTACGTCGACGGTTCGCTGTTCAGCGTCAACGGCACCCTCAACCCCAACAACGACTCCCACGGCACTCACGTGGTCGGCACCATGGGCGCGAGCCGTGACGGCAACGGCATGCACGGCGTGGCGTACAACGCGCAGATCTTCGTCGGCAACACCAACAAGAACGACAGCTTCCTGTTCGGCCCCAAACCCGATCCGCGTTATTTCAAAGCGGCGTACGACGCCCTGGCCGATGCCGGCGTGCGCGCAATCAACAACAGTTGGGGCAGCCAGCCGCCGGATGTCAGCTATCGCACCCTGGCTGATCTGCACGCAGCGTACGCCCAGCACTGGAATCAGGGCACCTGGCTCGACGCGGCAGCGGACGTCTCGCGCCGCGGCGTGATCAACGTGTTCAGCGCCGGCAACAGCGGCTACCCGAACGCCAGCGTGCGCTCGGCGTTGCCGTACTTTCAGCCGGATCTCGAGGGGCACTGGCTGGCGGTCTCCGGGCTCGACCAAAGCAATCAGCAGAAGTACAACCAGTGCGGCATCGCCAAGTATTGGTGCATCACCACGCCTGGGGCGAGGATTGATAGCACCATTCCGGGGGCCGGGTACGCGATCAAGTCCGGCACTTCGATGGCCGCGCCGCACGCCACCGGGGCACTGGCGCTGGTGATGCAACGTTATCCGTACATGAACAATCAGCAGGCGCTCGAAGTGCTGCTGACCACCGCCACGCAACTCGACGGCTCGGTCACCGATGCACCGACCGAGCGGGTCGGCTGGGGCGTGGCCAACCTGAACCGGGCGATGCACGGGCCGGGACAATTGTTGGGGGCATTCAATGCCAATCTGGCCGCCGGGCAAAGCGATGTCTGGAGCAATGACATCTCCGACAAGGCCTTGCTTCAGCGTCAGGGCGAAGACCTCGTCGAGCACAGCGCCTGGCAGCAAACCCTGCAGGACAAGGGCTGGCAGAACGGTATTGCGCCCGGTGCCAGCCAACAGGATCAGACCGACTACGCGGTGGGCATGGCCCGTGATGCCGCCGCGGCGACGCGGGTCTATCAGGGCAGCCTGATCAAGTCCGGAGCAGGGCGCTTGCTGCTGAGCGGCGACAACACCTTCCGTGGGCCGACCACGGTCAATGGCGGCGTGCTCAGCGTCAACGGTTCGCTGGCCTCGGCGGTGACCGTCAATGACAGCGGCACCGTGGGCGGGTCCGGGCGGATCGGCTCGCTGACCGCCAACAGCGGCGGCCGCGTGGCGCCGGGCAATTCCATCGGCACCTTGAATGTGGCCGGTGACGTGACCTTTGCCCCGGGCTCGACCTACGCGGTCGAGCTGTCGCCGAGCAGCAGCGACCGCATCGTCGCCGGCGGTGCCGCGAGCATCAGCGGCGCCACCGTCAGCCTGTCGCTGGAAAACAGCCCGACCTTGCTCAGCACCACTGAAACCCGCAGCCTGCTCGGTCATTCGTACGACATACTGCAAGCGGCCGGTGGTATTCAGGGCCAGTTCGGCGCGGTGTTGCCGGAGTACCTGTTCATCGGTGGCAGCCTCGACTACGCGGCCAACGCCATTCAGCTCGACATCCAGCGCAACGCCACCTCGTTCGCCAGCGTCGGACAAACCCCGAATCAGCGCGCGGTGGCGGCGGCCGTCGAAGGGCTGGGCGCCGGCAACTCGGTGTACGAAAGCCTGCTGCTGTCGGCAGACGCCGCTTCCGCGCAACAGGCATTCCAGCAGCTGAGCGGGGAAATCTACCCCGCGCTCGGCTCTATGCTGATCAATGACAGCCGCCAGTTGCGCGACGCCGTCGGCGAACGTCTGCGCGATGCAAGCGCCACGCAAAGCAACGGCTGGATCAAGGCACTCGGCGCCTGGGGCACGACTGACTCCGGTCGTGACACCTCGCGCTACAGCACCTCGATCGGTGGCTTGCTGGCCGGCGTCGACGGCGCGCTGGACGAGCAGACCCGCATCGGTCTGGTCACCGGGTACAGCGACAGTTCGCTGAACATGGGCTCGGGCACGCATTCACAGGCTTCAGTCGACAGCTATCACTTGGGCGCTTACGCCGGTCACGACATCGGCGCCTGGCGCCTGAGTACGGGCGCGGCCTACAGCTGGCACCGCGCCGACGTCAAACGCGATCTGCAGTACGGCGACGTCAGCGCCAAACAGAAAACCAAGGTCGACGCGGCCACCACTCAGGTCTTCGGTGAAGCGGCTTATCGCCTGAACCTGCAACCGGTTGCGCTGGAGCCGTTCGCCAACCTCGCTTACGTGCATCTGGATACTGAAGGCTTCACCGAAAAGGGCGACGCGGCGGCGCTGAAAAGCTCCGGCGAGCAGCGTGATGCGGTGCTCAGCACCCTCGGTGTGCGCGCGGTCAAGACGTTCAATCTGTCGGCTCAACAATCACTCGATGTCAGCGGCCACCTTGGCTGGCAGCACAGCTTGAGCGATATCGACGCCGAACAGCATCTGCGTTTTGCCAGTGGCAGCACACCGTACGCGGTCGAGAGTTCGGCACTGGTGCGCGATGCGGCGCTGGTCGGCGTGCAAGCCAGCCTGGCGGTGAGCAAGGACGTACGGGTCAACCTCGATTACAACGGCCAACTGGCCAACCGCGAGAAGAGCCATGGCGTGGGGTTGAGCCTGAACTGGCAGTTCTGAGCGCCTGCAGGTCAGATGAACACACACACTTGTGGTGAGGGGATTTATCCCCGATCGACTGCGCAGCAGTCGCACACCCAGACGACTCGGTTTACGGAAGAGACTGTTCGGGGCCGCTTCGCAACCATCGGGGGTGCGACGTTTCGCTAAATCCCCTCAACACAAGCGTTAACTCCCAGGCCCAGGTGTGGGGCTGGTAAACGGATTTTTCGCAACAACACTAAGGAAGGTCGCTGGATGAATAAGAATAATACCCCCGCGCAAACGGGTGGTCGCTTCGCCATGAAAACCCTTAATTGCGCCGTGCTCTGCGCACTGGCCACCTGGGGCACCGCCCACGCGGCGCCTTACGTGGAAAGTGGACGCACAGGCGATCCCGCCAGTTGGCGCAGTGCCGAGTTCCAGGCGGAATGGGGCCTGGGCGCCATTGGTGCCGATCACGCTTACGCTGCCGGTTACACCGGCAAGGGTGTGAAGCTGGGGATTTTCGACCAGCCGGTGTACGCCGCGCACCCGGAGTTTTCCGGCACCAATAAAGTCGTGACGCTGGTCACCAGCGGGATCCGCGAATACACCGACCCGTACATCCCGGTCAAAGCCGGCGATGCGTTCCGCTATGACGGTTCGCCCTCGGTCGGTTCCGACGGCAAGCTCGGTGCTCACGGCACCCACGTCGGCGGTATTGCCGCCGGCAGCCGTGACGGCGGACCGATGCACGGTGTGGCGTTCGGTGCGCAGATCATCAGTGCCGACAACGGTGACCCGGGTCCGGAAGACGGCATCGTCCGTGGCAACGATGGCGCGGTGTACAAGGCCGGTTGGGATGCGCTGATCGCCAGCGGTGCGCGGATCATCAACAACAGCTGGGGCATCGGCATCACCGACCGTTTCGACCTCGGTGGCCGCGACCCGGCGTATCCGCACTTCACCGTCAACGACGCGCAATTGCAGTTCAATGAAATTCGCACGCTGCTCGGCACCAAGCCCGGCGGTGCCTACGACGGCGCCATCGCTGCCGCCCGCAGCGGGATCGTGACGATTTTCGCCGCCGGTAACGATTACAACCTGAACAACCCCGACGCGATCGCCGGCCTCGGCTACTTCGTGCCGGACATCGCGCCGAACTGGATCACCGTCGCCGCGTTGCAGAAGAACCCGGACCAGGCCAGCGCCAACCCGTACATCATGAGTACGTTCTCCTCGCGCTGTGGCTACACCGCGAGCTTCTGCGTCTCGGCGCCGGGCACGAAAATCTACAGCTCGATCATTGAGGGCACCAACGCCGACAACCTGACCACCGGCTATAAAAACTACAACGGCACCTCGATGGCCGCGCCGCATGTGGCCGGTTCCATGGCGGTGCTGATGGAGCGCTTCCCGTACATGACCGGCGATCAGGTCGCCACGGTACTGCGCACCACCGCCACCGACCTCGGCGCACCGGGCATCGACGCCCTGTACGGCTGGGGCATGATCAACCTGCGCAAGGGCATCGATGGCCCGGCGATGTTCGTCACCGAGCAGGACATTCCCGAAGAGTTCCGCATCCAGGGGGCTTACGGCTCAGGCCAGTTTGTTGCAGACCTGCCGGGCATCGGCGCGATCATCGACAAGGGCAAGCCGACCGAGCGTGTGTGCAACGACATCACCTGCGGCCTCGACACCTGGCGCAACGACATTTCCGGTCACGGTGGCCTGACCAAACAGGGCATCGGCACGCTGGTGCTGACCGGCAACAACACCTACAGCGGCCCGACCCTGGTCAATCAGGGGCGTCTGGCGATCAACGGTTCGCTGGCGTCGGCGGTCACCGTGAATGAGAACGGCATCCTCGGCGGTAACGGCCACATCGGCGCGTTGACCGCGAAAAGCGGCGGTACCGTCGCGCCGGGCAACTCCATCGGCACGCTGAACGTGGCCGGTGACGTGACCTTCGAGCGCGGTTCGACCTACGCGGTGGAAGTGTCGCCGACCAGCAGTGACAAGATCGTCGCCGGTGGCAAAGCGCTGATTGATGGCGCTACCGTCAGTCTGTCGCTGGAAAACAGCCCGACGCTGCTGACCACCGCCGAAGTGAAAAGCCTGCAGGGCGCCCAGTTCAACATTCTGCAAGCGGCCGGTGGCATTCAAGGCCAGTTCGGGCAAGTGCTACCGAACTACGCGTTCCTCGGTGGCACCCTGGCGTACTCGGCGAACGGCGTGCAACTGGACGTCGGGCGCAACGGTGCGTCGTTCGCCAGTGTCGGCCTGACGCCGAACCAGCGTGCAGTCGGTGCGGCTGCCGAGCGTCTGGGCGCGGGCAATGCACTGTTCGAAACTCTGCTGCTGTCGCCGAACGCGGCCTCGGCGCAACAGGCGTTCCAGCAACTGTCCGGGGAAATTCACCCGGCGATTGGCACGATGCTGATCAACGACAGCCGTTACCTGCGTGAAGCGGTGGGTGAGCGTCTGCGCGAGCGTGATCTGTTCAATGCCAATGCACCGACCGACGATCGCAGCAATGCCTGGGTCAAGGTCCTCGGTTCGTGGGGCAAAAGCGATGGCGGGCATGAAAACGCCGATTCCAACAGCTCTATCGGCGGCTTGCTGGCCGGTGTCGACGGCTTGATTGCTGAAGATACCCGTCTGGGTTTCGTTACTGGTTATAGCGACAGTTCGTTGAACATGGGGGGCGGCACGCATTCGTCGGCCTCGGTCGACAGCTACCACCTCGGTGCGTACCTGGGGCACCAGATCGATGCACTGCGTCTGACTGCCGGTGCGGCTTACAGCTGGCATCGCGTGGACGTGAAACGTGATCTGCAGTTCGCTGGCGTCAGTGGCAAAGAGAAAACCAAGCACGATGCCGCAACCACCCAACTGTTCACTGAAGCGGCTTACGATCTGCGCCTGCAACCGATGAACCTGGAGCCGTTCGCCAATCTGTCGTACGTGCACCTGAACACCGAAAGCTTCACCGAGAAGGGTGATGCCGCGGCGCTCAAGGGCGGCGAAGACAATCGCGATGTGGTGCTGTCGACCCTTGGTGTGCGCGCCAAGCGCACCTTCGCGCTGTCGGAGAAACATCAGCTGGAATTGGGCGCAACCCTCGGCTGGCAGCACAACCTGAGCAGCGTCGATGCTGACAGCCACCTGGCGTTCGCCAATGGCAACAGCGCGTTCACTGTGCAGAGTGTGTCGATGGATCGTGATGCCGCAGTGGTCGGCGTGCGTGCCGGTCTGGCGCTCAATCGCGATGTCCGGGTCAACCTGGATTACAACGGACTGATCGGTAACAACGAGAAGGACCACGGTGTGGGTCTGACCCTCGACTGGCAGTTCTGAAGGAGTACTGGCAGTCCCGCAGGGGACTGCCGTTTTTGAAGGAAGAGAGAGCACAACATGGGATTGTTCGATTACAAAAATGCCGATGGCAAAGCGTTGTACAGCGACGCCATCGCGCTGACGCTGTATGCCTACACCCCGACCGGTCAGCCTTTGCCGGCCACCGCCTGGAAGCCGGTTTTCGCGACGGCGCTGGGTTATCAGGGCAAGGTCGGGGCGCAAGGCACGTTCTTCGGCGAGAAGGACGGCTTCACCAGCGCCGAGGCCGAAGTGCTCGGCAAGTACGATGCGGCCGGCAAGCTGGTCGGTATCGGCGTGGCCTTTCGTGGCACCGGCGGGCTGGGTTACAGCGACACTTTCGGCGACATGAAGAACAACCTGCTAGCCGCCATCGGGCCATCGGATTACGCGAGTCAATACGCGAAAAACGCCTTCGACAACCTGCTCAAGGCTGTCGCTGCGTTCGCCATTGCCAATGGTATTGCGGCCAAGGACGTGCTGTTCAGCGGCCACAGCCTCGGCGGTCTCGGGGTCAACAGCGTGGCTGAGTTGAGCACCAGCAACTGGGGCGGGTTCTTCAAGGACGCCAACTACATTGCATTCGCTTCGCCGACCCAGAGCAGCACCGGCAACAACGTGCTGAACATCGGTTACGAAAACGATCCGGTGTTCCGCGCCCTGGACGGCACCACGTTCAGCAGCGGGTCGCTGGGCAAACACGACGGGCCGCATGAGTCGACCACCGACAACATCGTCAACTTCAACGACAACTACGCGTCCACCGCGCAGAACCTGGTGCCGTTCAGTATCGTCAATCCGCTGAACTGGTCGGCCCATGGCTCGCTGGGGTATGCCGATGGCTTGAACCGGGTGATCGACTCGACGTTCTACCACCTGACGCACAAGGACTCGACCATCATCGTCTCCAACCTGGAGCAAGCGTCCCGGGGCAAGACCTGGGTCGAGGATCTGGGGCGCAGCGGCGAGCCGCACACCGGCAGCACCTTCATCATCGGCACCCAGAGCAACGACTGGCTCAAGGGCGGGGCGGGCAACGACTTCCTCGAAGGGCTGGGCGGCGATGACCGTTTCCGCGATGACGGTGGTTTTAACATCCTCCTCGGTGGCCAGGGCCACAACACCTTGGAACTGCAGAAACCATTGCAGAACTTCAGCTTCGCCAACGACGGTGACGGCACCCTGTACGTACGCGATGCCTATGGCGGCATCAGCATGACCCGCGACATCGGCGCGCTGGTGAGCAAGGAGTCGGGATCGTGGTGGGGCAGCAAGGAGATCACCTGGGGCGTGACGGCCAAGGGACTGACCAATGGCAGCGAACTGACCCAGTACAGCCATTCGCTCAACGGCGATGCTTACGGCAACGCGCTGCACGCCAGCGCCGACGGTGACTGGCTGTTCGGTCTGGGTGGCGATGACCAACTGATCAGCGACAAGGGCCACGTGACCTTCGTCGGTGGTGCCGGCAACGACGTGATGACGGCGGTGGGTGGCAACAACACCTTCCTGTTCAGCGGCGCGTTCGGTTTCGACGCGATCAATGGCTACCAGGGCAGCGACAAACTGGTGTTCATGGGCGTCGAAGGCGCGGGGCAGGGTTACGACTACAAGCAGCATGCTGCGCAGTCTGGCGCTGATACGGTGCTGAAGATTGGCGAATATGCCGTGACCCTGGTCGGGGTTGGAGTGGCTAACCTGTCGGACTCGGCGTTCGTCTTCGCCTAGCTCCAAAGTGGGAGCGGGCTTGCTCGCGAAGGGGCGTGTCAGTCAACATTGCTGTCGCTGATACGCCGCTTTCGCGAGCAAGCCCGCTCCCACAGGGGAAGATCTGCAACAAGTAGTACTGAAATGCTCCGGGGCGTGCCCGTGAGGGGCGCCCTGGCTGTGAGCTATCTCTGACAATTCCAACAAAAGAGAGGCAATGGCAATGGGTGTGTATGACTACAAGAACTTCGGCACAGCCGATTCCAAGGCGTTGTTCAGCGATGCCATGGCGATCACGCTGTATTCCTACCACAACCTCGATAATGGCTTTGCCGCCGGCTATCAGCACAATGGCTTCGGTCTCGGTCTGCCCGCCACTCTGGTCACGGCGCTGCTCGGCGGCACCGATTCGCAAGGGGTGATTCCCGGCATTCCGTGGAACCCCGACTCGGAAAAACTCGCCCTCGACGCGGTGAAAAAGGCGGGCTGGACACCCATCACTGCTTCGCAGCTGGGTTACGACGGCAAGACTGACGCCCGGGGAACCTTCTTCGGCGAAAAGGCCGGTTACACCACGGCGCAGGTCGAGATCCTCGGCAAGTACGACGCTCAGGGCCATCTCACGGAAATCGGCGTGGCCTTTCGCGGCACCAGCGGCCCGCGGGAAAACCTGATCCTCGACTCCATCGGCGACGTGATCAACGACCTGCTGGCGGCCTTCGGTCCCAAGGATTACGCCAAGAACTACGTCGGCGAAGCGTTCGGCAATCTGCTCAACGATGTGGTGGCGTTCGCCAAGGCCAACGGCCTCACCGGCAAGGACGTGCTGGTCAGCGGCCACAGCCTTGGCGGGCTGGCAGTCAACAGCATGGCCGACCTGAGCGGCGGCAAGTGGGGCGGGTTCTTCGCCGACTCCAACTACATCGCCTACGCCTCGCCGACCCAGAGCAGCACTGACAAGGTGCTCAACGTCGGTTACGAAAACGATCCGGTATTCCGCGCCCTCGACGGCTCGACCTTCACCGGCGCCTCGGTCGGCGTGCACGATGCGCCCAAGGAATCGGCCACCGACAACATTGTCAGCTTCAACGATCATTACGCCTCGACCGCGTGGAATCTGCTGCCGTTCTCCATCCTCAACATCCCGACCTGGATCTCGCACCTGCCGACTGCGTACGGCGACGGCATGAACCGGATCATCGAGTCGAAGTTCTACGACCTGACCAGCAAGGACTCGACGATCATCGTCGCCAACCTGTCGGACCCGGCGCGGGCCAACACCTGGGTGCAGGACTTGAACCGCAACGCCGAAACCCACAAGGGCAGCACCTTCATCATCGGCAGCGACAGCAACGACCTGATCCAGGGCGGCAGCGGCAACGACTACCTCGAAGGTCGCGCCGGCAACGACACCTTCCGTGATGGTGGCGGCTACAACGTCATCCTCGGCGGCGCCGGCAACAACACCCTCGACTTGCAGCAATCGGTGAACAAGTTCGACTTCGCCAACGACGGCGCCGGTAACCTGTACATCCGCGACGCCAACGGCGGAATCAGCATCACCCGCGACATCGGCAGCATCGTCACCAAGGAGCCGGGCTTTCTCTGGGGCCTGTTCAAGGATGACGTAACCCACAGCGTCACGGCCAGCGGCCTGAAGGTCGGCAACAACGTCACCCAGTATGAATCCAGCGTCAAAGGCACCAGCGGCGCCGACACGCTCAAGGCGCATGCCACGGGTGACTGGCTGTTCGGTCTGGACGGCAATGACCACCTGATCGGCGGTGCCGGCAACGATGTGTTTGTCGGTGGCGCCGGCAATGACCTGATGGAGTCGGGGGGCGGTGCGGACACGTTCCTCTTCAACGGCGCGTTTGGTCAGGACCGGGTGGTCGGTTTTACGTCCAACGACAAACTGGTGTTCCTTGGCGTGCAGGGTGTATTGCCCGCCGACGACTTCCGCGCCCATGCCACGACGGTGGGGCAGGACACGGTGCTGACGTTTGGCAATGACTCGGTGACGCTGGTCGGGGTGGCGCTCAACAGTCTGCACGCCGATGGCATTGTGATCGCCTGAGGTTGAGGTGGCGCCGGTAAGGGCCTCTTCGCGAGCAGGCTCGCTCCCACACTGGATCTGTGTCGTTTACATAGACCTTGTGGGAGCGAGCCTGCTCGCGAAGGATTTAACTCGGTATTGGAAGTGACTCGATAGCCACACCCTGACTCAAAAGCTCTGCAAACAGTAAAAGCGGCCTAAAGCCAGCACGTGCACACACGTTCTATAGCTAGCCGCCATTGAGTACAGGAGATGCACACGTGAGAAGGTTCAAGGGGTATGTCGCGATTATCGGATTGGCGCTGTTATCGGCCAATGCCTGGGCCGATCTGCCGCCAACCTCGATTCTCAGCCGTTACGGGGTCAGTACCGATCAACTGCCCAAGCCTGCGAAGACCGAAGCGGTCGAACCGGTCGAAGAGAAAAGTTTGTTTCAGATTCAGCCCGAACAGCCGTTCGTGACGTTTCGGCAGGGTGACAGCAAACAAGCGCAAGCCACCGGTAACCTGAGCATTGACCGCATGACCCAACGGGATCTGGAACGCTGCCGACGCCTGCAAGCCGAACTGGCGCGCCGGGGTGAACAGTATTTCAGCTGCGATAACAGCATTTTGGGCCTGACGATGCCCGAGTAAACACCGGATTCAGGAGCTGCCATGGCGGCAGCTCCACACGCACCGGTCAGTCTTCCTTGCGCACCGTGGCCACTTCATCGGAGCGCACCTTCACCTTGGCCCCGGAAATATCCTCGAACTCATAGAAGCCGTCCTTGTTTTTGGTTTTCGGCATGTCCTTGGTCAAATACTGAGTGCCGTTCTGCAAGGTCACCACGGTCGGTGTCGAGCAGCCGGCCAATGCCAGCAGGGCCACTGCCACCAGGGGAAGACCCAGAGTCTTGATGTTCATACCCACCTCTAATACCTCATTCCATATCAATTGACCGTTGTCGGTCTCTAACGCGGTTGGTGCCATCAAGCCGCGAAAAGTTCGATGGCACCCTGAAAAAATCCCGATTGCCGCCGCCATTGATCTATTTCCGTTTGCACGCCACAGGGCAGAGCTGGTATCTGTACGCATAACCAGTATTCGCCCGCCATGGCCCAGAATTCCCGTGACAGCCAACCCCCTCGACGATCCGTTCTATTACCTCAACAACTTCCGGCAAGTGCTTGATTGGCTTGAACTTCGCTATGCCGACGTGATGAGTGAATCCGAGCACGGATTTATCCGCGACTTCAAGTCACTGCCCCGTGCCTCGCAGGGTTTGCTGGTGCGGATGGTCATGCGCAAGGGTGTGCATTTTCGCCTCGGCAAACTCAACTACACAGAAATCGGTGACATCAGCGACGCCGCGCAACCATTGCTGAGTCACGGCTGGCTCGACGATCAGGCTCGGTTGACGGTGACGGAGGTGTTCGACGTGTTGCTCAAGGCCGAACTCCTGCAGACGTTCGGCAGTTTCATCGAGCAACCCAAGGGCCGCAAGGACGACTGGCTGCCGACGCTGGCCGAGCAGTTCACTGAATCGCGCAGTCTGTCCGACTGGGCGCCGACGCTCGCCGAACGTTTGCTCAGCCTGACCATCATGGACCTGTGCGACCGCCTGCGCCTGATGTTCTTCGGCAATCTTTATCAGGACTGGTCGGAATTCGTCCTTGCCGACCTCGGCATCTTCACCTACGAAAAAGTCGAGTTCTGCGCCGACTTCCGCGGCCTGCGCAGCCGTGAAGACGTCGATGCCTGCCTGTTCCTGCATCACTGCCAGCTGCGCTTCGAAGCCGGTGAGCCGCTGCAAACCATTGTTGAACAGGTCAGCGCGCTGCAGTTTGCCAACCCGTGGCTGCAACGCCGGCGCGGCAAGCTGCTCTTCCAGATCGGCCAGTACTGCGAGCGCATCAGCGAGTTTGCCCTGGCCCTGAGTATTTACCGCGAGTGCGCGTACCCCGGTGCCCGCCAGCGAGTGATCCGGGTGCTGGAGCGCAGCGGCGAATACGCACTGGCGCTGGAGCTCGCCACCTTCGCCGAACAGGCGCCGGAAAGCGCCGCCGAACAGCAGAGCCTGCAACGGATGCTGCCGCGACTGCGGCGCAAACTCGGCGGGCCACCGCTTAAACGACAAGCGCCACGACCGGTTGAACGCCTCGACCTGCAATTGCCGCGCACCGACCCGGCACTGTCGGTGGAGTGCTACGTTCAGGCGCACCTGCACGAAGACGCCGGCCCGGTGCATTACGTCGAAAACAGTCTGATCAACTCGCTGTTTGGCCTGTTGTGCTGGCCGGCGATCTTTGCGCCGCTGCCGGGGGCGTTCTTTCATCCGTTTCAACGCGGGCCGGTGGACCTGCTCAATGAAGACTTCCAGCAACGCCGCGCCGAACTGTTCCAGGCCTGTCTGGACGAGCTCGACGACGGCCGGTATGCCGCGACCATTCGCGAGCGCTTCGTGACCAAATGGGGCGTGCAGTCGCCGTTCGTGTTCTGGGGCGCTTTGAATGAAGAGCTGCTTGAGCAAGCGCTGGCCTGTCTGCCGGCCGAACACCTCAAGCACTGGTTCAATCGCCTGCTGCTCGACATCAAGGCCAACCGCGCCGGCATGCCGGACCTGATCCAGTTCTGGCCGCAGCACAGGACCTACCGGATGATTGAAGTCAAAGGTCCCGGTGACCGCTTGCAGGACAATCAACTGCGCTGGCTGGAGTTCTGCCACGAACACCAGATGCCGGTCGCCGTGTGTTACGTGCAATGGGCGGAGCAGAGCGTTTGAGCTACAACATTGCGGTGCGCGCGTTGTGTGAGTTCACTGCCAAGACCGGCGACCTTGACCTGCGTTTTACCCCGTCGCCGACAGCGCTCGAAGGCATGCTCGGGCACCGCACTGTGGCCTCGCGGCGTAGCGACAAATACCAGAGCGAAGTGGCGCTCGAAGGCGAGTTTCTGCAACTGAAGGTCAAGGGCAGGGCAGACGGCTATGACCCGGCGCAAAACTGCCTGGAAGAAGTCAAAACCTATCGCGGCGACCTGAGCAAGCAACCGGCCAACCATCGCCTGCTGCACTGGGCGCAGGCGAGAATCTACGGCTGGCTGATGTGTCGCAAGCTCGCGCTTGAGCAGATCAATCTGGCGCTGGTGTATTTCGACATCGTCAGCGAGAAGGAAACCTGCCTGGTCGAGGCTTTCAGCGCCTCAGACTTGCAGGTTTTTTTCGAGGCGCAGTGCCGGTTGTTCCTCGACTGGGCCGAGCAGGAAATGGCCCATCGCGAAGCGCGGAATCGGGCGGCGCAGGCGTTGGCCTTTCCCCACGCGGACTTTCGCCCCGGCCAGCGGCATTTGGCCGAATCGGTGTTCAAAGCGGTCAGCACCGGCCGCTGCCTGATGGCTCAGGCGCCCACCGGAATCGGCAAGACCCTCGGTACGCTGTTCCCGATGCTCAAGGCGCTGGCGCCGCAGCAACTGGACAAGGTGTTCTTCCTGACCGCCAAGACCCCGGGGCGCAAACTGGCACTGGATGCCAGTCAGGTGTTGTTCGAACAGGGTGAAAGCCTGCCCTTGCGAGTGCTGGAGATGGTCGCCCGGGACAAGGCCTGCGAACACCCGGACAAGGCCTGTCACGGCGAGTCCTGCCCGTTGGCCCAGGGCTTTTATGATCGCCTGCCCGCCGCCCGTGAAGCGGCGAGCCGGATCAATCTGCTCGATCAGGCGGCGATGCGCGAAGTGGCCCGCCAGCACACGGTGTGCCCGTATTACTTGAGCCAGGAAATGGCCCGCTGGGCCGACGTGGTGGTGGCGGACTACAACTACTACTTCGATTTCAGCGCGCTGCTGTTCGGCCTCGCCCAGCTCAATCAATGGAAAGTCGCGGTCCTGGCCGATGAGGCGCACAACCTGGTCGAACGCGGGCGGTCGATGTACAGCGCCAGTCTCGATCAGGCCGCGCTGGCCAGCGTGCGCAAGTCTGCCCCTGAAGCCTTGAAGAAATCCCTGCAACGGCTCAACCGTGAATGGAACGCGCTGCATCAGCCGCAACTGGCGCCGTACCAGGCTTACGACAAGGCTCCGGAGAAACTGCTGCAAGCGGTGTCCCTGTGCAGCGCTGCCATTGGCGATTACCTCAACGATCATCCGCAGGGACTCGACAGCGCCCTGCAGGCCTTCTATTTCGACATGTTGCAGTTCGGTCGGGTGGCGGAACTGTTCGACGAGCATTACCTGTTCGACATCAGCAAGCGCGACCTCGAGCGCAAACGGCCGCTGTCGCAGCTGTACCTGCGCAATGTGGTGCCGGCCGCGTTCATCGGTCCACGGCTGAAAGCGGCGCGCAGCAGCGTGCTGTTCTCGGCGACGCTGAGCCCACGGCACTATTACGCCGATTTGCTGGGTACACCTGCCGACACGGTATGGATCGACGTGGAATCACCTTTCAGCGCTGAACAATTACAGGTGCAGATCGTCAGCCGGATCTCCACGCGCTTCAACCACCGTCAGGCGTCGCTGGAACCGATTGTCGAACTGATCGCCCGCCAGTTCAGTGAGCGCCCGGGCAATTATCTGGCGTTCTTCAGCAGCTTCGATTACCTGCAACAGGTGCTGACGCTGCTCGCCGAACGCCATCCGCAGATCAATCTGTGGCAGCAGTCGCGGGGCATGGCGGAAGGGCAGCGACAGGCGTTTCTCGACCAATTCACCGCCGAGAGCCAGGGCGTCGGCTTCGCCGTGTTGGGTGGTGCATTCGGCGAGGGCATCGATTTGCCCGGGGCCCGTCTGATCGGAGCGTTCATTGCGACGTTGGGTCTGGCCCAGCTCAACCCGGTCAACGAGCAGTTGAAGCGGCGCATGGCGGCGATTTTCGGTGCCGGTTACGACTACACCTATTTGTATCCCGGCGTGCAGAAAGTGGTGCAGGCCGCCGGACGGGTAATCCGCACGCGACAGGATCGCGGCGTGGTGATGCTGATCGACGACCGCTTTGCCGAACCGCGTATTCAGCAACTGTTGCCACGCTGGTGGTCCCTCGGCACAGACGAAAACGCAACGATCCAGGCAGGATGAAGCGGTACATTCTGTCCGTTTATAGCCCAGGAGAGGTGGGTCTTTTTCGATGCTGGCGTAGGAAAACTCATCATAAAATCAGTGACATATCTTGTCGTGATACGCTCTTTGCGCAACGTCCGCAATCAGGCTTTATTGAGAAGGCAGACCTGAATCTGCCCTCGATATTTTGATAAGGACATCAAAACATGACCGTCACCACCGCTTACACCTACAGCCCCGCCGACGTCATCCAGGCCTTCAACAAGATCAGCGCCACACTGTTCTCCGGCAAAACCGCCGAGACCATCCCGCGAATGCTGATTACCGCTGGCGTCCAGGCCTCAGGCAAAACCTATCTGCTGGAAAAGAGTCTGCTGACGTCGGGCCAATACGCCAACTATGTGCGCCTGTACAAACCGGAATATCGCGAAGAGCACCCTCAATACGCGCAAATGGTCAAGCTGGGCAAACTGCATGCCTATGAACACAGTGAGGACTTTGTGAGAGAGGTGTGCGGCAAACTTTTCGAGGAAGCTTTCCGGCGCAAACTCGACATCATCATCGAGTGTGCCTTCGACAGCATCGAATTTGCCGTGCTGCCGAGCGCTGCCACGGCAAGCGGTTATCAGCTGGAAGCTCACATTGTTGCGTGCGGGCATGCCTTTGCTTTTCTGTCGAATGTCAAGCGCGGGTTGAAAAGCCTGGAGAAGTCGGAACTGGAACGGTTTGTCAGGTCTTCGGATCTGAAAACCAGCATGAACAACGCCCATGCAGTGATCTGCCAACTCGAGGACGCGGCAAAAACCGTTGAGGGATCGCAGATCTACCTCTATGAGCGCGGACTGGGTGCGTTGAAGGAACGCGTGCTGCGCGGGCACAGCACCTGCACACGAAACGCGCAGGGTGCTCTGGAGCTGACTTCGACCGGACAACCGTACAGCTACGATACTTATGAAAGCATTGCGAGCAACACCGTCAACAGCCTTGCCGAGCGTGACGAGATGATCAAGGAGTGCCATCTGGCCCTGCAAAAAACCGCTCAATATGCCGAGCAGATTCCCGAATTTGTTTACAACGCCTTGTACTCTCGCATTGTCAAATACGTAAATCGTTGAAGATCGAACCCGTGGCCATCGATTGAAGCGTGTTTGCACTTCCCAAGGTGTCGCTTTACCGCATACTTGGGCTAACAAAAACCAGCGGTGAACCTGATGAGTGAGAACCCGAGCAAAACCGCCGCGATCGAGGAGATGCGTTTTCGTCTGCTGATCGATGCGGTGGTTGATTATGCGATTTACATGATCGACCCGGACGGCATCATCACCAGCTGGAACTCCGGCGCCAAACGCTTCAAGGGCTACGAAAAGGAAGAGATTCTCGGCGAGCACTTCTCTCGTTTCTACACCGCGCCGGATCGCGCTGCCGGCTTACCGCAACGCGCACTGGACACGGCGATCCGCGAAGGGCGATTCGAAGGCGAGGGCTGGCGGGTACGCAAGGACGGCACACACTTCTGGTGCCATGTGGTGATCGATCCGATCATCGATCCGGACGGGACGCTGCTGGGCTTTGCCAAGATCACCCGCGATCTGACCGACCGCAAGATGGCCGAAGAAACCCTCAAGCGAAGCGAGCAGCAGTTCCGTCTGCTGGTGCAGGGGGTGACCGACTACGCGCTGTACATGCTCAGCCCTGACGGTCGGGTGTCGAACTGGAATCAGGGCGCGCAGCGGATCAAGGGCTATCGGCCGGAAGAGATCATCGGCGAGCATTTTTCGATTTTCTACACCGCTGAGGACCGTGAGCACGGCGAGCCGCAACGGGCGCTGGAGACCGCAGCGCGGGAAGGGCGTTTCGAAAACAAGAGCTGGCGGGTGCGCAAGGATGGCAGCCGGTTTTTCGCGCATGTAGTGGTCGATGCCATCCGCGGCGATACCGGGACGCTGCTCGGCTTCGCCAAGATTACCCGCGACGTGACGGAGGTACATCAGTCGCAGCAGGCGCTGGAAAAAACTCGTGAAGCATTGTTCCAGGCACAGAAGATGCAGGCCATCGGCCAACTCAGTGGCGGCATCGCCCATGACTTCAACAACCTGCTGACCGTGATCCTCGGCAACCTCGAGATCCTGCGCAAGCGCGTCGGTGATGACCCGAAAATCAACCGTCTGCTGGAAAACGCCACCCAGGGTGCATTGCGCGGCGTGTCGCTGACCCAGCGCATGCTGGCCTTTGCCCGGCGTCAGGAACTCAAGACCGAGCCGGTCGACGTCGCACAACTGGTACAAGGCATCACCGGGCTGTTGCGCAGTTCGCTGGGCCCGGGGATCAGCATCGAAACGTCGCTGCCCGAAGGGCTGGAGCCGGTGCTGGCCGATACCAACCAACTGGAACTGGCGGTGCTCAATCTGGCGACCAATGCCCGGGATGCCATGCCCGATGGCGGCAGCGTGGTGATCAGTGCACGACCGGAAGTCGTCCTTGAACAAAACCATTCCAGCCTGGCCGCGGGGCGTTATGTCTGCCTGAGTCTGGTCGACACCGGTGAAGGCATGGACGAGCACACGCTGGCGTCGGCCCGGGACCCGTTTTTCACCACCAAGGGCCTGGGCAAGGGCACCGGGCTGGGGTTGTCGATGGTGCACGGATTCATCGAACAGCTCGGTGGCTGCTTCATTCTCAAGAGCCAGAAGGGGCACGGCACGGTGGCGGAACTCTGGCTGCCGGTCGCGGCGGGCGGCGTAACCAGGTCATCGGTGTATCCGGGCACTGAACCGGCGGCGGTGCCGCGACTCAGTGTGCTGGTGGTGGACGATGACTCGCTGGTGTTGACCAGCACCACGTTGCTGCTCGAAGACCTCGGGCATCGCGTGGTCAGTGCCACCTCTGGAGCCAATGCGCTGATGCTGTTCGATCAGGGAGAAGTCATCGACCTGCTGATCACTGACATGGCCATGCCGCAGATGAGTGGTGCGCAACTGGCCCATGCGGTGCGTCTGCTCAAACCGGACCTGCCGATCATTCTGGCCACCGGATACGCCGAACGCCTGGAAGGCTTTGCGGCTCAACTGCCGCGTCTGCCCAAGCCGTTCACCCAACTCAATCTTGTGGAAATCATTGCCCAGTCGATGAAATGACCGGGCGACAGATCCGGCTGAACTAGTGCGTGAGGGGGCGCTTCTAAACACTTTCCCTGCCCCGGAGCGTGCGTCCCTTGCCTCGCATACTGACCCAGCCCACCGCCGAAGAAGTGCTGACCGAACACAACGCGAAAATGTTCGGTTCCCCCAAGGAACGGCTGGATTTTTATCGCAAGGAAATCCAGTACGAAACCAGCATCCTCGCCAATCGCACCGATGCCTATCTGGCGGCGCAATCATTTCTGGTGATTGCTTTTGCGTCGTGCATGGCCAATCTCAACCCGGAATGGGGCAAGCTGTTCACCCTGGTGGTGCCGCCGTTTCTGGCGCTGCTCGGGTTGCTCAGTTCGCTCAACGCCTGGCCCGGCATTCGTGCTGCTTACGACATCATCGACCACTGGCACTACAAACAAAGCGAGTTGTTGCGCAGCGAGCCGATCATGGGCCTGGCCTACGACGAGTCGCCGCTGTTCAGTGAAATGGAGTCGAGCCACAAGGGCTATCGCAAGTCGCTGTTGTTTTCGGTGCGCACACCGTGGATTTTTGCCACGTTCTGGATGCTGCTGGGGACTTATGCGGTGTTTATTCAGGTGACCAATCCCGGGACCTGATCGCCGCCCAAAGAAAAAGCCCGGACTTCACAGCCGGGCTTTTTTTGTGCGGTTTATTCGACGGTTTCAAGCTGCCGCCGCAGTTCCTGCGAGTGATGCGGCGACATCGGAATCGGTGGAAAGTCCTCGTTGAGGACACACAAATGGTCGATGGCTTCCTCGAACTTCGCATCGGCTTTGCGGCGCAATGCTCGATAACGCTCAAATTGTTCGATATCCAGGTTGTCCGCTTCCAGCAGCTCGTGAGCCGTTCGGTTGAGGGCGTGGGCGTCTTCGAACAATTGACGATTGCGTTCCAGGGCCAAAGCCCTGCAAGCCTTGATTTGTGCAGGAGTCGAGCATTCTTTCATGACCGTAACCTTGTTATTCAAAGATTCCTTTTCATGGGCTGCGAGCCGCAGGGGAACCGAACCTGCCGGACCCCGCCGAGTGCATCCAGCGAGGGGTTATGGTTGTGACTGCCAGGATCTGCAGGCGGATCCATTTATTTTTAGAAGAAAGTTCGATGGATTAACCCGAGAACACGCGCGGAAAAATCAGGCTTTTCGTTTTTGCCGTTGTTCGTAGCGGGCGAGGAGCGGCTGAGTACTGATGCCGTGCAGCAAAATGCTCAGTGCCACCACCGACAGCGTAATGTCGGTGCACAGTGTGGTGAGCGGGGCGCTGAGGCCATGGTTCAAGGCATAAAACAGGTAGAACAGGCTGCCGATCCCGCGAATGCCGAACCAGCCGATCAAGAGCCGCTGACGCGCGTCGAGCAATGCGCCCCACGGCATCAGCGCCACGCAGGCTGGACGCACTACGCAGAACAGCACCGCGCCCACCAGCAGCGCCCGCCAGTCCCAATGTGCCACCAACACCACGCCGAGCAGGGTCACCAGAAACACTTCCATTGCCCGTTCCACCAGGCTGCCAAACGACAGCATGTCGCCCATCATGATCCCGGCGGCGACCTGACTGCTCTCCAACCGTTCGGTATTGCCGTGCACCGCATGTTGCGGCTCGATGTTCTGATGACCGACCACCGGCTGCACCAGGTGTTCAGCGGGTGGCTGGCTGGCGCCAGTGGATTTCACTTCTTCCTGACGCAAGCCCAGGCCAGCGGCGAACACCGCCAGAAAACCATAACCGCCGATGGCGTCTGCGCCGACGTAAGCCAGCGCTATCAGCGACAGCGCCAGGTAATCATTCGGGCTCAGCGTACTGTCGTCGTTACGGATGCGTAGCGAAAGTGTCACCCGCCCAATGCCGCGCCCCATCCAGTACCCGGTCAGCAGTCCTGCGGGAACCGCCCATAACAGACTGCGCAACAACCAGTCCTGCCACTCGCCGGAACTGCCTTCGCCATGAATCAGCAGCAGCCCGAGAATCACGAACGGAAAGGCAATCCCGTCGTTCAATCCAGCCTCACCGGAAAGGCCAAAACGCACACTGTCGACATCCCGCGCATCGTTGACCTGCACCAGCGCGGCGAGCACCGGATCGGTCGGTGCCAGGATCGCGCCGATCAGCAGCGACGATCCCCAAGCCAATTGCAAACCCCAATGCAGCAACAGGCTGACCCCGGCGATGGTCAATACCATCACCGGTCCCGCCAGCCCGAATGCGATCCGCCAGCGCTTGCCGTGCAACGGCAGACGCAGCTTCAGTCCGCAAACAAACAGCGAAAACAATACCGCGACTTCCGTCAGGTGTTCCATCCAGACCGAGGCGTTTTCCACCGACAGCTTCAACAGGCCGAGGCCGCTCGGACCAATGCCGATGCCCAACAAGAGGCACACGGCCGACGTGGTGACCGGCATCCAGCGCAGATACGAAGAGGTCAGCGCGAGGGTCAGCAAAACGGCACCGAGCACCGCGATCCAGATGACAAAGCTCATGAATGCTTACAGCATCGGCTTGCCGCCCGTCACGCCATAGCGCTGACCGGTGATGTAACTGGCTTCATCCGAGGCCAACAGCACATAGATCGGCGCCACTTCCACCGGTTGCCCGGGGCGGCCTAGCGGGGTATTGCCACCGAAGTTCTGCACTTCGTCATCCGGCATGGTCGAGACGATCAGCGGTGTCCAGATCGGGCCGGGGGCGACGCAGTTCACGCGGATTTCCTTTGGGCCGAGCATCTGTGCGAGGCCGCCGGTGAAGTTGGCAATCGCGCCTTTGGTGGTCGCATAGGCCAGCAGGGTCGGCTTGGGCAGGTCGGAGTTGACCGAGCTGGTGTTGATGATCGACGCACCGGGGCGCATGTGTTTGATCGCCGCCTGGCACAGACGGAAAATCGCCGTGATGTTGACGTCGAAGGTCATCACCCATTCTTCGTCGGGGATTTCTTCAAAGGTTTCGTGGGTCATCTGGAACGCGGCGTTATTGACCAACACGTCGATGCGCCCGAAGCGTTCGACGGTCTTGTCCACCAGCGCCTGGCAATGAGCTTTTTGCGCGATGTCGCCGGGCAGCAGCAGGCACTGACGACCGGCCTGTTCGACCCAGCGCGCGGTCTCTTTGGCGTCGTCATGTTCATCAAGGTAGGCCACGGCAACGTCCGCGCCTTCACGGGCGAAGGCAATCGCCACGGCGCGACCGATGCCGCTGTCGGCGCCGGTGATCAGTGCAATCTTGCCGGTCAGTCGTCCGGAACCGACGTAGCTTTGTTCACCACAATCGGGGTACGGCTCCATTTTTCGTTGCGCACCGGGAACGGCTTGGGCTTGGGCGGGAAAGGGTGGTTTTGGGTAGTCGGTCATCACAAATCTCCGGGGTCTCATGGCGGGTATGGATGGTTGACCCGGACGGTTTGCCGTGAGTTCGATCGGATTTGCGGCGCATTTCTTGCCATGGCAATGCAAAACCAACGTGGGAGCGGGCTTGCTCGCGAAGGCGGAGTGTCAGTCAGTATTCATGTCGCTGACACACCGCCTTCGCGAGCAAGCCCGTCCCACAGGGGATCTGCTGTGGCTTCAGGAATTGCGGTTAGTCAGGGCGCGCTCCTGCCTTCTTCGAGCAGCGAGCGCGGGCAGCCGAAGTTCAGGCGTACGAACTGTTGGTGCTGATCGCCGAAATCGAGACCGGGCGAGTTTGATCGGATGTTGGAGGCGTTTCTTGCGATGACAACGCGAAACCAACGTGGGAGCGGGCTTGCTCGCGAAGGCGGAGTGTCAGTCAGTATTCATGTCGCTGACACACCGCTTTCGCGAGCAAGCCCGCTCCCACAGGGGAGCTGCTGTGGCTTCAGGAATTGCGGTTAGTCAGGGCGCGCTGCATGCGGGCGATGCCTTCTTCGAGCAGCGAGCGCGGGCAGCCGAAGTTCAGGCGCACGTATTGCGGGTGTTGATCACCGAAGTCGAGACCGGGCGAGTTTGATCGGATGTTGGAGGCGTTTCTTGCGATGACAACGCGAAACCAATGTGGGAGCGGGCTTGCTCGCGAAGGCGGAGTGTCAGTCAGTATTCATGTCGCTGACACACCGCCTTCGCGAGCAAGCCCGCTCCCACAGGGGAGCTGCTGTGGGTTCAGGAATTGCGGTAAGTCAGGGCGCGCTCCATGCGGGCGATGCCTTCTTCGAGCAGCGAGCGCGGGCAGCCGAAGTTCAGGCGTACGTATTGCTGGTGTTGATCACCGAAGTCGAGACCGGGCGAGTTTGATCGGATGTTGGAGGCATTTCTTGCGATGACAACGCGAAACCAACGTGGGAGCGGGCTTGCTCGCGAAGGCGGAGTGTCAGTCAGTATTCATGTCGCTGACACACCGCCTTCGCGAGCAAGCCCGCTCCCACAGGGGAGCTGCTGTGGCTTCAGGAATTGCGGTTAGTCAGGGCGCGCTCCATGCGGGCGATGCCTTCTTCGAGCAGCGAGCGCGGGCAGCCGAAGTTCAGGCGTACGAACTGTTGGTGCTGATCGCCGAAATCCACACCGGCGCTGAGGCCGACCTTGGCTTGCTCAAGGAAGAACTGCTGCGGATTGTCCAGCCCCAGCGCCGAACAATCGAGCCACGCCAGGTATGTGCCTTGCGGCACATTAATGGTCAGGCCCGGCAAGCGGCTGCGCACGGCGTCCACCAGCCAGTCACGGTTGGCTTGCAGGTAGGTTTTCAATTCGGCGAGCCACGGTGCGCCTTCGCTGTAGGCGACGCGGGTCGCTTCCATGCCCAGCGGGTTGACGCTGTCGACCATGCCGCAGCGGGCGTGGTTGACGCGTTCGCGCAGGGCTGTGTCCTGGATGATCATGAACGATGTCTTGAGGCCGGCGATGTTGTAAGCCTTGCTGGCCGACATCAGGGTGATGGTGCGGCCGGCGATTTTCGGGCTCAGGGAGGCGGTCGGAATGTGCACGCGGCCATCGAAGCACAGCTCGGCATGGATCTCGTCGGAGATGATCCAGGCGTCCTGTGCCGCGCAGATATCGGCCACGGCTTGCAGCTCTTCACGGCCGAACACCTTGCCGATCGGGTTGTGCGGGTTGCTCAGGAGCAGGGCGCCGCCACCGTTCAGCGCGTCACGCAAGGTGTCGAGCGGGGTGGCGTAGGTGCCGTCAGCCTGGGCGACGAATTCCAGTTCGACCTTGTTCAGCCCCCAATGGCCCGGCGCATGCCGCAGCGGCGGGTAGTTCGGCACTTGCACCACGACGTTCTGTTGCGGTTGCACCAAGGCTTTCAAAGCCATGTTGAAGCCGGACTCAACGCCCGGCAGGAAGATCAGCTCCTGCGGTTTGACCTTCCAGGCGAACTTGTTCCACAGGTCGGCGACGATGGCTTCACGCAGGTTGTCCTGGGCCACGCTGTAACCCACCAGCGGATGCAGCAGACGCTGTTGCAAGGCCTCGATGATCACCGGCGGCGCGGCGAAATCCATATCAGCGACCCACATCGGCAAAACATCGGCCGGGTAGCGGCTCCACTTGGTGCTGCCGGTGTTGTGGCGGTCGAATACCTGATCAAAATCGAAAGTCATGCGCGGTCTCGTGAAGGCGGGATGGGTCCTGCCGGGCATTCTAAGCCCATGGCCCGGTGGGAGCACACAAAACCTGTGGGAGCGAGCCTGCTCGCGAAGGCGGTGTGTCAGTCAATATTTGTCTCAACTGACAGGGCCTCTTCGCGAGCAGGCTCGCTCCCACAGGTTTCTCAGCGCATGACCGATTGTCGCCGACGGTCGGTTTTCACACAGAGTGTGTGGTCTTTGTCTACAGTGAAAAAGTCGGCAGCCATTCTGCCGCAACCGTGATTGTCCAGATAAAACCCGGCACCAGTACCGGGTTCCACCTGATCAGGAGTGCACGATGGATCTCAGCCGTCGTCAATTCTTCAAGGTCGCCGGTATCGGCCTTGCAGGCTCTAGCCTGGGCGCGTTGGGCATGGCCCCGACGCTGGCCTTCGCCGAGCAGGTGCGCCACTTCAAGCTTGCCCACACCCATGAAACCCGCAACACCTGTCCGTATTGCTCGGTCGGTTGCGGGTTGATCATGTACAGCCAGGGCGATGCCGCGAAGAACGTCGCGCAAAATATCATTCACATCGAGGGCGACGCCGATCACCCGGTCAACCGCGGCACCCTGTGTCCAAAAGGCGCGGGCCTGCTGGACTTCATTCATAGCCCGGGCCGCCTGCAATACCCGCAGGTGCGCAAGCCCGGCAGCAGCGAATGGACCCGCGTCAGTTGGGATGAAGCGCTGGATCGCATCGCCGATCTGATGAAGACCGACCGTGACGCCAACTTCATCGAGAAGAATGCCACCGGGCAAACGGTGAACCGCTGGCTCACCACCGGGTTCCTCGCCGCGTCGGCAGCGTCCAACGAGGCGGGCTACATCACCCAGAAGGTGATTCGCAGTCTCGGCATGCTGGGGTTCGATAACCAGGCGCGTGTCTGACACGGCCCGACGGTGGCAAGTCTTGCCCCGACGTACGGCCGTGGTGCCATGACCAATACCTGGACCGATATCGCTAACGCGAATCTGATCCTGGTGATGGGTGGCAACGCAGCAGAAGCGCATCCGTGCGGCTTCAAATGGGTGACCGAGGCCAAGGCGCACAACGCCGCCCGGCTGATCGTGGTCGATCCGCGTTTTACCCGTACCGCGTCCGTGGCCGACTATTACGCGCCGATCCGCACCGGCACCGACATCGCCTTCATGGGCGGGCTGATCAATTACCTGCTGTCCGAGGACAAGATCCAGCACGAATACGTGCGCAACTACACCGACGTCTCGTTTATCGTCAAAGAAGGCTATGGCTTTGAAGACGGTATCTTCAGCGGTTACGACGTGGCCAAGCGCACTTATACCGACAAGTCCGGCTGGGGTTACGAGCTGGGTGAGGATGGGTTTGCCAAGGTCGACCCGACCCTGCAGGATCCGCGCTGCGTCTATCAACTGATGAAGCAGCATTACAGCCGTTACAACATCGACCTCGCGAGCCAGATCTGCGGGATGCCGGTCGATGCCATGCAGAAAATCTGGGATGAGATTGCCACGTGCTCCACGCCGGGCAAGACCATGACCATTCTCTATGCGCTCGGCTGGACGCAGCACTCGATTGGCGCGCAGATCATCCGCAGTGCGGCGATGGTGCAATTGCTGCTGGGCAACGTCGGCATGCCGGGCGGGGGCGTCAATGCTCTGCGCGGACACTCGAACATTCAGGGCCTGACCGACCTCGGGTTGTTGTCCAACTCGTTGCCGGGCTATCTGACCCTGGGTGGCGATGCCGAACAGGAGTACACCGCCTTCATCAAAAAACGCACGCAAATGCCGCTGCGTCCGGGTCAGTTGTCCTACTGGCAGAACTACAGCAAATTCCACGTCAGCCTGATGAAGTCGTGGTACGGCGCCAACGCCACCGTCGAGAACAACTGGAATTACGACTATCTGCCGAAACTCGACATTCCCAACTACGACGTCCTGAAGATGTTCGACCTGATGAGCCAGGGCAAGGTCAACGGCTACATGTGCCAAGGCTTCAACCCCATCGCCGCGCTGCCGGACAAGAACCGGGTGATGGGCGCGCTGGCCAAGCTCAAGTGGCTGGTGGTGATGGACCCGCTGGCGACCGAAACCTCGGAGTTCTGGCAAAACGTCGGGCCGTACAACGACGTGAAAAGCGCCGAGATCCAGACCGAAGTCATTCGCCTGCCGACCACCTGCTTTGCCGAGGAGGACGGTTCGCTGGTCAACAGCAGTCGCTGGCTGCAATGGCACTGGAAAGGCGCCGACGGCCCTGGCGAAGCGCAGACCGATATTCGTATCATGAGCGAACTGTTCCTGCGCCTGCGCAAGCGTTATCAGGCCGAGGGCGGCAAATTCGCCGATCCGCTGCTGAAACTGTCGTGGCCGTACAAGATCCCCGACGAGCCATCGCCGGAGGAACTGGCGAAGGAAATCAACGGCAGCGCCATGGTCGACTTCACCGATGCCAGTGGCGCGATGGTCAAGGCCGGCTCGCAACTGGCGGCGTTCGCTCAGCTCAAGGACGATGGCAGCACCGCGTCCGGTTGCTGGATCTTCGCCGGCAGCTGGACCGAGGCCGGTAACCAGATGGCCCGGCGCGACAATGCCGACCCGTATGGCATGCACCAGCATCTGGGCTGGGCCTGGGCGTGGCCGGCCAATCGGCGGATCCTCTACAACCGTGCATCGGCGGATGTCTCGGGCAAACCGTGGGATCCGAAAAAACGCCTCGTATGGTGGAACGGCAAGGCCTGGGGCGGCACCGACGTGCCGGACTACAAGGCCGATGTGCCGCCGGAAGCCGGGATGAACCCGTTCATCATGAACCCCGAAGGCGTGGCGCGGTTCTTCGCCGTCGACAAGATGAACGAAGGGCCATTCCCCGAGCACTACGAGCCGTTCGAAACGCCGATCGGCATCAACCCGCTGCACCCGCAAAACAAGAAAGCCACCAGCAACCCGGCGGCGCGGATCTTCGACTCGGTCTGGGAAAGCCTCGGCGAAGCCAAGGACTTTCCGTACGCCGGCACCAGTTACCGGCTCACCGAGCACTTCCATTTCTGGAGCAAGCATTGCAAGTTGAATGCGATTGCCCAGCCCGAGCAGTTCGTCGAAATCGGCGAAGTGCTGGCGAAGGAGAAGGGCATCGCCGCCGGGGATCGGGTGCGGGTCAGCTGCAAACGCGGGTTCATCGAGGCGGTTGCGGTGGTGACCAAACGGATCCGGCCGCTGCAGGTCAACGGCCAGGTGGTGCATCAGATCGGCATCCCGCTGCACTGGGGTTTCACCGGTCAGACGCGTCACGGTTACCTGACCAACACCCTGGTGCCGTTCCTCGGCGACGGCAACACACAGACCCCGGAATCCAAGTCATTCCTGGTCAACGTGGAGAAACTATAAATGGCCAGCCAAGACATCATTGCCCGCTCGGCCACCACCACGGTGCCGCCCTCGGTGAGGAATCAGCAGGAAGTCGCCAAGCTGATCGACACCACCAAATGCATAGGCTGCAAGGCCTGCCAGGTCGCCTGCTCGGAATGGAACGAGCTGCGCGACGAGGTCGGCCACAACCACGGCACCTACGACAACCCGCAGGACCTCAGCGCAGAAACCTGGACCTTGATGCGCTTCACCGAACACGAAACCGACGCCGGCAACCTTGAATGGCTGATCCGCAAGGACGGCTGCATGCACTGCGCCGAACCGGGGTGCCTGGCGGCCTGCCCGAGTCCCGGGGCGATCATCAAGCATGCCAACGGCATCGTCGATTTCGATCAGGACCACTGCATCGGCTGCGGCTATTGCATCACCGGTTGTCCGTTCAATATTCCGCGGATTTCGCAGAAGGACCACAAGGCCTACAAATGCACCTTGTGTTCGGACCGGGTAGCGGTGGGGCTGGAACCGGCCTGCGTGAAAACCTGCCCGACCGGCGCGATCGTCTTCGGCAGCAAGGAAGACATGAAGGAACACGCCGCCGAGCGCATCGTCGATTTGAAAAGCCGTGGCTTCGACAACGCCGGTCTGTACGACCCGGCAGGCGTCGGCGGGACTCATGTGATGTACGTGTTGCACCACGCCGATACGCCAAAGATCTACGCCGGGTTGCCGGATGCGCCGGCCATCAGTCCGCTCGTGGGCCTGTGGAAAGGCATCAGCAAACCGCTAGGCCTGCTGGCGATGGGTGTGGCGGTGCTGGCCGGGTTCTTCCACTACGTGCGTATCGGGCCGAACCGCACCGAAGAGGATGAGCAGCCGACGCCACCGGACACTTCGGTGCATGTCGTTGACCCGGCGGTGCACACCTTCGATCCACGCGGGGAGGACCGGCCATGAGCAACAAGACGATCCTGCGCTACACCGCCAACCAGCGCACCAATCACTGGCTGGTGGCGATTCTGTTTTTCATGGCCGGGCTGTCCGGACTGGCGTTGTTTCATCCGTCGCTCTTCTGGCTGAGCAACCTGTTCGGCGGCGGGCCGTGGACGCGGATTCTGCATCCGTTCATGGGTGTGGCGATGTTTGTGTTGTTCCTCGGCCTGGTGTTTCGTTTCTGGCGTGCGAACTTCTTTATCGACAATGACTGGAAATGGATGCGCCGCATTGATCGGGTGTTGGTCAACGATGAAGAAAGCGTGCCACCGGTGGGCAAGTACAACGCCGGGCAGAAGATGCTGTTCTGGACTTTACTGCTGTGCATGCTCGGTTTGCTGTTCACCGGGCTGGTGATCTGGCGCGTGTATTTCAGCGCATATTTCGGCATCACCGTGATCCGCTGGGCGATGCTCCTGCATGCGCTGGCCGGGTTTGTGCTGATCCTGAGCATCATCATTCACATCTACGCCGGTCTGTGGATCAAGGGTTCGGTGGACGCGATGCTGCATGGTTGGGTCAGCCGCGCCTGGGCGAAGAAACACCACGAACTCTGGTACCGCGACATCACCAGCGATGAACATCGTCCGGACGTGCCGGAGCGACCGATCACCAAAAAGGGCTGACCTTTGGCAACCATTCTTGAACCCGGGGAAATCGAAGCGGCGGCCAGTTCGCCGCCGTTTCTGCACCTGCCACCGCACAATCTGTTCACCTTGCGCGCGCAACGCCTGGAACACCTGGCCGAAGGGCATCCGCTGGTCGAGTACCTGCGTCTGATCGCCGGGTTGTGCCGGGCTCAGCAGCAGGTTTTCGACGATCCACCGCTGACGGCACCGTTTGATCAGCAAAGGATTGAAGCCTGTCAGCAACACGGTTTGCCGCCGTTCGCTGCCGACACGCTGGTGCGCGAAGAGGGTTGGCAGGCGTATCTCGGCGCCCTGCTAAAACGCTATGAGCCGGTTGAACAGCCCGCCGTTGTTGAGGCGGTCAATGCTCTGCAGGGCGCAAGTTCGGGCCAGTTGCGCGCGTGGGCCGTGGCCTTGGTCAGCGGCCAGTACTCGATGGTGCCGGCGCAACTGGTGCCGTTTCTCGGCGCCGGGCTGCAAGCGGCATGGAGCCACTGGCTGCTCAGCGCACCCAACCTGCAACTGAAACCCGGCGACAGCCTCAGCCAGTGCCCGGGTTGCGGTTCACCGGCGATGGCCGGGGTGATCCGCCATCGCGGTAAACATAACGGTCTGCGTTATCTGGTGTGCTCGCTGTGTGCCTGCGAATGGCATGTGGTGCGGGTCAAGTGCGTGTATTGCGAGTCGAGCAAAGGCCTGGATTACCTGAGCCTTGAAGACGATCGCCATGCGGCCAATCAGGCGCCGATTCGGGCGGAGGTCTGCCCGGGCTGCAACAGCTATTTGAAACTGGTCTATTTGGAAAACGATGCCGAAGGCGAAGCGCTGTCAGCGGATCTCACCAGCCTGTTGCTCGACATGCGTCTTGCGCAGGATGGTTATCAGCGTCTGGCACCGAATCTGTTGCTGGCGCCGGGAGACGAATGACCAGAGCGTCTACACTCCTGAAAAACATCCCACAATTGGGGGGCCGGTGTGCTGTGTTTAGACGCGTTGCGTCAGGTCATGCCGGAAAGACTTTTGTTTTCGGGAGTGGCTGATGTCCGCAAGTGTTGCCCCGCGTTTACCGTCCATTGATGGTTTGTTGCGTCATCCGGCCTGTGTGCCGCTGCTTGAGCGTTACGGTCGTGAGGCGTTGCTGAGCCGTTTGCGCCAGTTGCTGGATGAACTGCGTGCAGACGTGTTGAACGGGCAATTGTCGGCGATTGAAATCAGCCCCGAAGTGCTCGCCGGCCGCGTCGGCGAGCGTCTGGCCCAGCAACAGCGCAGCAACGTACGCCGGGTATTCAACCTGACCGGCACGGTGCTGCACACCAACCTCGGCCGCGCCTTGTTGCCTGAAGAAGCCATCGACGCGGTGCAGATGGCCGCACGTTATCCGCTCAATCTCGAGTTCGATCTGGCCAGCGGCAAGCGTGGTGATCGCGATGATTTGATCGAAGGCCTGATCCGCGAGTTGACCGGCGCCGACGCGGTCACCGTGGTCAACAACAATGCCGCTGCGGTGCTGCTGACGCTCAACAGCCTCGGCGCGCGCAAGGAAGGCATCATCTCACGCGGCGAGCTGATCGAAATCGGCGGCGCGTTCCGCATCCCCGACATCATGGCCCGCGCCGGGGTGCGTCTGCATGAAGTCGGCACGACCAATCGCACCCATGCCAAAGACTACGAAGCGGCGATCAACCCGCGCAGCGGCTTGATCATGCGCGTGCATGCGAGCAACTACAGCATCGAAGGCTTTACCGCCCGGGTGCCGACCGCCGAGCTGGCCGAGTTGGCTCATCGCCATGGCTTGCCATTGCTGGAGGACCTGGGCAGCGGCAGCCTGCTGGACCTGACCCGCTGGGGCTTGCCGGCCGAGCCGACGGTGCGGCAGGCGCTGCTCGACGGCGCGGATATCGTCACCTTCAGCGGCGATAAATTGCTTGGCGGGCCGCAGGCCGGGTTGATTGTCGGACGCAAAGAATTGATCGCGAAGATCAAGAAAAATCCGCTGAAACGCGCGCTGCGGGTGGACAAGTTGACCCTGGCGGCGCTGGAAGCGGTGCTCGGCCTGTATCGCGATCCGGATCGCCTCGCCGAGCGCCTGCCGAGTCTGCGTTTGTTGACTCGTCCGCAAGCGGACATTTTCGCCCAGGCCGAGCGCCTGCAACCGGCGCTGGCACACGTCATCGGCGAGCCTTGGCATGTCAGCGCGGTGAAAGCCTTGGGCATGATCGGCAGCGGCAGCCAACCGGTGGCGCGTCTGCCGAGTGCCGCGTTGTGCCTGCGCCCGCAAGTGTCGAAACGCTTGCGCGGGCGCTGTCTGCTCAATCTGGAGGCGGCGTTGCGCGCACTGCCAATTCCAGTGCTCGGGCGCATCGATGACGACGCACTGTGGCTGGATCTGCGCCAACTCGACGATGAACCCGCATGGCTCGCGCAATTGCCGCAGTTGCAGGTCGACCCGTGATTGTCGGCACTGCGGGGCACATCGATCACGGCAAAACCTCGCTGCTGCAGGCCCTGACCGGACAATCCGGCGACCGCCGCCCGCAGGAACGCGAACGCGGGATGACCATCGACCTCGGTTATCTGTATGCCGAACTTGCGCCCGGTGCCGGGCTGACCGGGTTCATCGATGTGCCGGGCCACGAGAAATTCACTCACAACATGCTCGCCGGGGCGCAGGGTATCGATCTGGTGTTGCTGGTGGTTGCCGCAGATGACGGGGTGATGCCGCAGACCCGCGAGCATCTGGCGATTGTCCAGCTGCTGGGCATCCGCCGGGCGCTGGTGGCGATCACCAAGTGTGACCGGGCCGAGACGGGCAGGGTGGAGCAGGTGCAGCGGCAGATTCTGGATTTGCTCGAATCCGGGCCGTTTGCCGCAGCGCCGATTCTGACCGTGTCGAGCGTGACCGGGCAGGGCATCGATGAATTGCGTCAGAGCTTGCTACAGATTCACGGCGAAGCGCATGAACGCAGCCGCGAAGGCGGTTTTCGCCTGGCCATCGACCGCGCTTTCAGCGTTGCCGGCGCCGGGATCGTGGTCACCGGTACGGCGTTGTCGGGCACGGTTTCAGTCGGGGACAAACTGGCGCTCGGGCCGTCCGGCAAATCGGTCAGGGTGCGTGGCTTGCATGCGCAGAATCAACCCGCCGAAAAGGCCTTCGCCGGGCAACGCGTGGCGCTGAATATCAGTGGCGATCGGCTGACGTTGGAGCAGATCCATCGCGGCCAGTGGCTGTTGGCCGAGTGGCTGCACGCACCGACGCAACGGGTCGACATCGAGTTTCAGCTGCTGCCGGGTGAGCGTACGTTCGAACACTTTCACCCGGTGCACGTGCACCTCGGTACTCAAGATGTCATCGCCCGCGTGGCTTTGCTCGAAGGCCCGCGCTTGAGTCCTGGCCAGCGCATGTTCGCGCAATTGCTGATCAACGCCCCGGTGCATGCGGTAAAGGGTGATCGGGTGATCTTGCGTGACCAGAGCGCGCAACGCACCCTCGGCGGCGGCCAGGTGCTCGACCCGTTCGCCCCGGCCAGGCAACGCCGCAGCCCGGAACGGCTGGCGCAACTGCAAGCCCTGGCGCGCAGCGAAAGTCTAGAGCACGCGCTGCCGGTGCTGCTCAATCACGGCACCGGTGGACTTGATCCGCAGCGGCTGGAGCGCCAGTTCAATCGTCCGCGTGGCGACTGGTCGCTGGCGGCGAATGTGCGCCTGATCGACACCCGCCAAGGCCCGGTGCTGTTCAACGTGCAGCGTTGGGGGCAGCTGAAGTTCACCCTGTTGGAGCAACTGGCGAAATTCCATGAGCTGGAGCCCGACCAGATGGGGCCTGATCGCGACCGTCTGCGACGCTTCAGCGGTCTGGCGCTGGAGCGCTCGACCTTTGCCAGCCTGCTGGAAGAACTGCGCGCCGCCGGATCGATCAACGCCAGCGGGCCGTGGCTGCACCTGCCGGATCATCAGGTGCGTTTGAATGCCGAAGACGAAACCCTGTGGCAGCGCATGCAGCCGCTGTTCGAACAGGCCGGGTCTGATCCGCCGTGGGTGCGCGATGTCGCGAAAATGCTCGGTGAGGACGACGCGGTGGTGCGCTTGCTGCTGCGCAAACTGGCGCGCCTGGGGCTGATGCATCAGGTGGTGCGCGACCTGTTTCTGACCGACGTGCAACTGCGGCGCATGGCCGGTGCGTTGCTGCAACTGGAACAGGAAAATCCGCCGATCCAGGTGACAACTTTTCGTGATGCGCTAGGCTTGGGACGCAAACGCTGTATTCAGTACCTGGAATACTTCGACCGCCTCGGCCTGACCCGACGCATCGGCGAGTCCCGCGTGATCCGCCACGACAACGCGCTGGCCAGCACCGACGTACCCTGAGTTCAAAGGAAGGCAATCGCGCCCGGTGGCGCGGCCGGGCTTCAAACCCGGTTGGGGACGGCATCCGTTCCCGGGCAGGTTCGACTCCGGCTGCCTTCCGCCAATCCCCTTGTAGGAATGAGCCTGCTCGCGATAGCGGTGGGTCATTCAATGCTGATGTTGCCTGACTTGGCGCCTTCGCGAGCAAGCCCGCTCCCACAGGGAGCTGTGTTCCAGGCAGTTCCTGCACGTTGCTGTGAGGCTGTGAGAGACCCCCGTCGATCTCTGACACCCCACAAAACCAAGGTGGGAGTGGGCTTGCTCACGAAAGCGGTGTGACATTCAACGCTGATGTTGCCTGACACGCCGCCTTCGCGAGCAAGCCCGCTCCCACTGGGGACTGTGTTCCAGGCAGTTCCTGCACTTTTGCTGTGAGGCGGTGAGATACCTGTCGATCTCTGACACCCCACAAAACCAAGGTGGGAGTGGGTTTGCTCACGAAAGCGGTGTGACATTCAATGCTGATGTTGCCTGACTTGGCGCCTTCGCGAGCAAGCCCGCTCCCACAGGGAGCTGTGTTCCAGGCAGTTCCTGCACTTTTGCTGTGAGGCGGTGAGATACCTGTCGATCTCTGACACCCCACAAAACCAAGGTGGGAGTGGGCTTGCTCACGAAAGCGGTGTGACATTCAACGCTGATGTTGCCTGACACGCCGCCTTCGCGAGCAGGCTCACTCCTACAGGGTATGGGTTACAGGCGCCCGTATTCGCGGGCCGTGCGATCGACGGCGATGCGGGTTTTGTCGACCAACTCATCGAGTTCGGCCCGGGTGGCGATCAGGGCCGGGGCCATGATCATCCGGCCGAGGGTTGAGCGAATGATCAAGCCTTCCTCAAACCCGATGGTGCGGCAGCGCCAGGCGATGTCGTTTTCGTTGGCGAAACGCTTGCGGGTGGCTTTGTCTTCGGCGAATTGCAGCGCGGCGACCAGACCGACGCCCTGAATTTCACCCACCAGCGGGTGGTTGCCGAACACTTCGCGCAGGCAATTCTGCAGGTACGGGCCGGTGTCGTTTTTCACCTGTTTGACCACGCCTTCGTCGCGCAGGGCCTTGAGGTTGGCAATCGCCACCGCAGCAGCCACCGGATGCCCGGAGTAGGTCAGACCGTGGGCGAACACGCCGCCTTTTTCTACAAGCGCCTCGGCCATGCGTCGCGACAGGATCAACCCGCCCATGGGGATGTAACCGGAGGTCAGGCCTTTGGCGATGGACAGGGTATCCGGTTCGAAGCCAAAGGCCTGGTGCGCAAACCACTCGCCGGTACGGCCGAAACCGCCAATCACTTCGTCGGCGCACAGCAGTACGTCGTACTTGCGGCAGATGCGCTGGATTTCCGGCCAGTAAGTGGCGGGCGGAATGATCATGCCGCCGGCGCCCTGGAAGGGTTCGGCGACGAACGCGGCGACTTTGTCGGCGCCCAGTTCGAGAATCTTGTCTTCCAGTTGTTTCGCCGCGCGCAGGCCGAATTCTTCGGGGCTGAGGTCACCTTCATGGGCGAACCAGTACGGCTCGTCGATGTGCGCCACGTCAGGGATGGTGCCGCCCATTTCGTGCATGAACTTCATGCCGCCCAGCGCCGTCGCAGCGAGGGTCGAGCCGTGATAGCCGTTCCAGCGGCCGATCATGATTTTCTTCTCGGGCTGGCCCATGACCTGCCAGAACTTGCGCACGGTGCGGATCAGCACCTCGTTGGCTTCGGAGCCGGAGTTGGTGTAGATCGCGTGGCTGTAGTGCTTGGGCAACAGGCTGAAGAGCAGCTCGGACAGCTCGATCACCTGCGGGTGAGTGGTGTGGAAGAACATGTTGTAGTAGGGCAGTTGTTCCAGCTGCGCCGTCGCGGCGGCGGCCAAGTCCCTGCGCCCGTAACCGAGGTTGGTGCACCACAGGCCGGACATGCCGTCCAGGTAACGATTGCCGTCGTTGTCCCACAACGCCAGGCGATCACCGCTGACCATCACCCGCGGGCCTTCCTCGTTGAGGGCCTTCTGGTCGACGAACGCGTGTATGTGGTGGGCGGCGTCGGCGGCCTGGTAATCGCGGGTACTGCGAGTCGGATCGAATTCGGCGGACATGGCTGATCTCCAGAGAATGGGGCGGGTAAGTGCGTTCATTCCAGCGCTGCACGGCTAATATTTGTCACTTAAAAATATTTTTGTAAAGAAAATATTTGTCGGTGAAAAAAGATATCCGTAGGCTGAGTCGCATTGGCAAGGATCATCAGAGGCAACATGAGCGGACTCAGAGAGCGGCAGAAGGAACAGCGCCGGCAGGTGATCGCCGAGGCGGCACTTGAGCTGTTCAAGACCAACGGCTTTGCAGCCACTACGCTGGACCAGATCGCGGTGCAGGCCGGGGTGTCCGCGCCAACGGTGGTGAATTACTTCGGCGGCAAGCAGGAAATTCTGCTGGCCTTGCTCAAGCAGCCGGACGAGCAGGCCATGCGTGATGCGCGGGCCAATCTGGATGACGACAGCGATCCGCTTGAAGCGCTGTGTGAGTTCGAAGGGCTGATGACCGATTACCAGCTGCAAGCAATGCCGGCGTCGCTGTGGCGCGAACTGGCGCCGTTTCTGCTGACTGGCGAACTGGCGCAGGCCTTGAGCCCGTGGAATGCGGCGGTGATCGAAGAAACCAAGGCGCTGCTCGGGCATTTTCAGGCGCGGGGCAAGGTGCGTGCATCGGTCGATCTGGACGTGGCGGCGACGCTGTTCAACCAGTACGCGAACATGGCGTTCATCCGCCTGGCGACCGAGGCCACGCCGGATAGAGACGCGCACGCTGAGCATATGCGCGGTGTACTGAACTTGTTGTGCCACGGCATGTTGACGGGTGAGGAGAAGCCTGCAGTCCCGATCTGACAACCGTTCATCGCTCAACTACGCTGCCTTACGTATCCCTTTCTGACACCCGGGCGTAAGGAATCACGCGCATGCGAAGCAGGCTGCTGGCGGTATCGATGATGGTGTTCGCCGTGCTCTGGAGCGGGCCTGGCTGGGCACTGGAAGACGCGGTCAAACCGGCGGACGAGGCGGTGGAGCTGAAGGTCGCCAACCGCAGCATCATGCTGTTTCGCGCGACGCTGCTGGGCGAGTCGCCGGCGGCGCGGGTCAAGCGGGCGAAGATGGTCATCAGCGAGGCGCTGGATGAATCGGACAATCTGACGGTCTCGGTCGATCCGATCCAGAACAGCTACATGGTTCTGCTGGGGGATAAACGAGCGTTCATCGTTGCACCCAAGGATGTTGACGGGGTCGAATACGCCTCGGTGCAGCAGGCCGCCGAAGGCGCCGCCGAGAAGCTGCGTCAGGTGGTCACTGAAACCGGCGAGGCACGCAGCCTGCACCTGATCCTGCGGTCGCTGGCGCTGGCTGCGGTGGCCACGGTGATCTACCTCGGCTTGCTCTGGTGCCTGGCGTATCTGCGTCGCAAGTTGCTGAGCAAACTGCCCGAACTGATGGATCGCCACACCCAGGCGCTGAAGGTCGGGCGGGTGCAGTTGATCGACGCCAATTTCCTTTATCCGCTGGTCAGTCGCCTGCTGTTGGTACTGCGCTGGCTGGTGATCCTGCTGCTGACCTATGAGTGGCTCGGGTTCGTCCTGTCGCGATTTCCCTACACCCGACCCTGGGGTGAACGTCTCAACAACTACCTGCTCGAACTGGCCGCTTATCTGCTGGACGGCATTGTCGGGGCGATTCCCGGCCTTGGCGTGGCGCTGGCGATATTCTTTATCGCCCGTGGTGTGACGGCGTTTACCCGGCGCATTTTGCGGCGTATGGCGACCCCGGGAACCTTCAGTTGGCTGAACCACGAAACCCTGCAACCGACCCAACGCCTGACCGCGCTGGCGATCTGGCTGTTTGCCCTGGCGATGGCTTATCCGTATTTGCCGGGGGCGGGCACCGATGCGTTCAAGGGGTTGTCGGTGCTGATCGGCCTGATGATTTCCCTCGGCGCCACCAGCGTAGTGGGGCAGGCCGCTGCCGGGTTGATCCTGACGTACACCCGCACCTTGCGCCCCGGCGAGTTCGTGAAAATCGGCGAGTACGAAGGCACCGTCACCGAACTGGGCATGTTCACCACACGCATTCGTACAGGGCTGGGCGAAGTGCTGACACTGCCCAATTCGATGATCACCGGCACCGTCACCAAAAACTACTCGCGCACCGTGCAGGGCCCGGGTTACGTGGTCGATACCGTGGTCACCATCGGCTACGACACACCATGGCGCCAGGTCGAGGCGATGTTGCTGGAAGCGGCCAGGCGCACCCCGGGGGTTCTTGAAGACCCGGCGGCCCAGGTGTTCCAGACCGCGCTGTCGGACTTCTATCCCGAGTATCGGCTGGTGGCGCAGGCGATTCCCAGCCAGCCACGCCCGAGGGCGGTGCTGCTGAGCATGCTGCACGCCAACATTCAGGACGTGTTCAACGAGTACAGCGTGCAGATCATGTCGCCGCACTATCTGGGCGACCCACAACACGAGAAGTGGGTGCCGAAGGACAAGTGGTACACCGCACCTGCGCAACCGCCGAAGGAGTCGTGAATCACTGTTGCAACACGAACGCCGCCAGTTTTTGCAGCTCATCGGCGCTCAACTGCGCAAACGCAGGCATCGGAACTTCACCCCATTTACCGGCGCTGCCATGCTCGATGCTGGCCATCAGTTTAGTCAGTGCCTGCGGGTCCCTGGCGTATTGGGCGGCAACATCGCGATAGGCCGGCCCGACCACTTTGTGATCGATGGCGTGGCACGACAGGCAAGCGTTGTTCTGCAGCAAGGTCGTGACGTCGGATGAGGCCTGGGCGGGCATCGCAATTGAGGCGGCTTGCACTTCGGGGTCGATGGCCTTGGCACTGCCGTAGGTCACGGCCAGATAGGCGCCAATGAGTTTCACGTCCTCATCGGTGATGGGCGCGCCGTAGGTGTGCTGCATCTTGCCGGCTTCTGCGGTCCATTGCGCCAGACTCATGCCCGGTGGCTGGAAGTTGATGTAGTCGGCGGAGTGGCAGGTGGAACATTTCTGTTGCGCCAAGTCGTAGCCCGGCAGCGTGGCGGATTTGAGTGTGGCGGTTTCTGCCGGCAGCTTGACGGTGACAGGCGCGGCGCTGGCCATCGCGGCAAGGAAACACAGCTGCACGGCGTACAGCGAACGGGTGCTTGAACGTTTCATGCAAGGTTCCTCAGGCGACGGTGACATGCAAGGTTTCAACGGCGTGGCGCCGGTAACCACCGGGGTTCCAGTCGGCTTGCAGCGGCTGAACCTCGCCGGCACGGTTGCTCGCCCGCACGCTCAAGGGCGTGACGCCCGGATCGCTGAAGGTCACGGTCAACGTCCATTCGCGGAACGAGTAGCGGCCCAGATCCTCGCCCAGCGTCGCGTCGCGCCAGCTGTTGCCGTTGTCCAGCGAGACCTGCACCTTGTCGATGCCGGCGCCGCCATCGAACGCGATGCCCTTGAGCATCACGTCGGTGGCGCGCGGCAGTACGTCGCCGGGGGCGACGCTGGTGATGAAACTGCGCACCGGCAACGTCGAGATCGGCAGGGTTTTCGCTGCCGCCGTGCCGGGCGCCACGCAGAAACAGTCGTTGTCGGGCACGCGATAGCCCTTGCTCATGAAGAAGCCGTCGAAGGTCTGGTCGATCACCTCGATCTCGCTCAGGTGCTTGACCCAATAGGTGCCGAAATAGCCCGGCACCACCAGACGAATCGGGTAGCCGTTGAGGAAGGGCAGGTCACTGCCGTTCATTGACCAGGCAATCAGCGGCTCGCCGTCCGTGGCATGGCGGATGTCCAGCGCCTTGATGAACTCGGGCGTGCTCGGCAGCACCGGTTTGTCCAGCCCGCGAAAGGTTACCTGACGCGCCTCGGGCCTGACGCCGGCCTTGTCCAGCAGCGCCTTGAGCGGCACCCCGAGCCAGCGTGCATTGCCCATGGAGCCGTTGCCCAATTGCGCGCCGAACACCCGTGGCGTCGAGAAACCACGGCTGTTGCCCGAACATTGGTTGACTGCAACCACTTCCACCGGCGGGGCCAGAGCCTTGAGCTGCGCGAGCGACAGCGACAGCGGTGTGTCGACCGAGCCCTTGACCGTCAGCCGGTAAGTGTCCGGATCGATACTGAGCGGAAAGTTTGCCAAGTGGTAGCGGACGAAAAATGCATCGTTGGGCGTGAGCGGGCCTTCATTAAATACGCTGAAGGGTGTTTCAAGGTGCGGTGGGCGGGTGGTGACAAGAATCAGCGGTCGTTTCTGCGGATATTGCACCCGCGGACGCGGACCGGCGGCGAAGGTCACTTGCTCGGCATTCGGCTCCGCCGCGCTGGCGAGTCGGGCCAGCGGTGAGGCAGCCAGCGTCAGGGCCAGGGCGTCACGCATCAGGCGTCGACGGCTCGGGTTGCAGTCGTCCTTCATGGAGTTCTCTCTTGTTGTGGGTGATCGGTATCGATCCCCTCAACACTAGCCGCCTCGCGAAAGCTGTCGCTTTTCATTGCACGTCAGAGGCTTCGCATTTGACGACAGACCCGCCATCACTGGGCCTTGCCGCAAATTTGTCATGAAATGAAAAGTCATTGTCGTCTGATGCGAAGCGACCCGGCGGCGGCAGTCCTACAGTCCAGTCAACGCCCAACGAGGCAGCCCGCCAATCTTGCAGGGAGAATAAGAAAACATGGCCAAAGCCATACGCTTTCACGAAACCGGTGGTCCCGAAGTCCTTCGCCTGGAAGAGGTCGACGTCGGTGATCCAGGTCCGGGCCAGGTGCGCCTGCGTCATGTCGCGGTCGGTTTGAACTACGCCGACACCTACTTTCGCAACGGCACTTACCCGATTCCACTGCCTGCCGGCATGGGCGTCGAGGCGTCCGGCGTGGTCCAGGCCATCGGCGAGGGCGTGAGCAACGTCCGCGTCGGTGATCGGGTGACCTACACCGGGTTCCTCAACACCCTGGGTGCCTATAGCACCGAACGCCTGATGCCTGCCGCACCGCTGATCAAACTGCCGGAAACCATCAGTTTCGAAACTGCAGCCGCGATGACCATGCGCGGCCTGACGTCGGCCTACCTGATGCGGCGTATCCACGACTTCAAGGAAGGTGACAGCATTCTGTTGCACGCGGCGGCGGGCGGCGTTGGCCTGATCGTCGCGCAGTGGGCGCGGTTGCTCGGCCTGAAGGTAATCGGCACCGTGTCCACCGAGGCCAAGGCTGAAATCGCCCGCGCCCATGGTTGCGAGCACGTCATCAACTACAGCCATGAAGACGTGGCGCAACGCGTTCGCGAACTGACTGACGGGGTCGGGGTGAACGTGGTGTTCGACAGCGTCGGCAAAAACACCTTCATGGGGTCGCTCGATTCGCTCAAGCGCCGGGGCCTGATGGTCTGCGTCGGCACTGCGTCCGGGCCGATACCGCCGTTCGACCCGGTGTTGCTGGCGATGAAGGGCTCGGTGTTCCTGACCCGTCCGGCGCTGGCCGACTACATCGCCGATCCAGCGGAAAAAGCCGCACTCGCCGGCGAGCTGTTCGATCACGTCGGCAGCGGTCGGATCAAGATTGAAATCAATCAGCACTACGCCTTGCAGGATGCCGTTCAGGCCCATCGCGACCTGGAATCACGCAAGACCACGGGCTCATCGATTTTCGTCATTTAAGGGAGTCGTCAGCCATGAAAGTCGAACAGTTGACTTGCACCATTGGCGCGGAACTGATCGGCGTGAACCTCGCCGATGCCGTGCATGACGACGACCTTTTTGCCGAAATCCGCCAACAGTTGCTCAAGCACCGGGTGGTGTTTCTGCGTGATCAACCCATCAGCCGCGCTCAACACGTAGCCTTCGCCCGACGCTTTGGTGAGCTGGAGGATCATCCGGTGGCCGGCAGCGACCCGGAGCATCCGGGTCTGGTGCGCATCTACAAGAGCCCGGAGCATCCGGCGGAACGTTACGAGAATTCCTGGCACAGCGACGCCACCTGGCGTGAAGCGCCGCCAATGGGCTGCGTGTTGCGCTGCGTGGAATGCCCGCCGGTGGGCGGTGACACCATGTGGGTGAACATGGTCGAGGCCTATGCGCGGTTACCGGATGACGTGAAAACGAAGATCGCTGGTCTGCGCGCACGCCACAGCATCGAAGCGAGTTTCGGTGCAGCGATGCCGATCGAAAAACGTCTGGCGCTCAAGGCGCTGTACCCGGACGCTGAGCACCCGGTGGTGCGCACCCACCCGGAAACCGCCGAGAAGGTGCTGTTCGTCAACGCCTTCGCCACCCATTTGAGCAACTTCCACACCCCGGATCGGGTGCGCTTCGGCCAGGACGCCAACCCCGGTGCCGGCGAACTGCTGCGCTACCTGATCAGTCAGGCCTACATCCCCGAGTATCAGGTGCGCTGGCGGTGGAAGCCCGACAGCATCGCGATCTGGGACAACCGCAGTACCCAGCACTACGCCGTGATGGACTACCCGCCGTGCCATCGCAAGATGGATCGGGCCGCGATCGTCGGCGACAAGCCGTACTGATACAGCACTGTTGCATTTTTCCTCGTCAAGACGCCGGGCCGGTGTGAACCCGGCTGGGCGGACAATCATAAAAACAGGAGTAAACCATGCAATTTCTCGACGATTCCCTGCACCCGGAAACCATGGAAAAAGTCGTCATCACCGTGGCCCCGTACGGTCCTGAGTGGATGCCCGAAGACTTCCCCGAAGACATCCCGCTGACCATGGACGAGCAGGTGCAGAAAGCGGTCGATTGCTACGAGGCCGGCGCCACCGTGCTGCACCTGCATGTGCGTGAACTCGACGGCAAGGGCTCCAAGCGCCTGTCCAAATTCAATGAGCTGATTGCCGGAGTGCGGGAAGCGGTGCCGGACATGATCATTCAGGTCGGCGGCTCGATTTCCTTCGCCCCGGAAAGCGAAGGCGAAGCGGCCAAGTGGTTGTCGGATGACACCCGGCACATGCTGGCGGAGCTGACGCCGAAGCCGGATCAGGTCACGGTGGCGATCAACACCACCCAGATGAACATCATGGAGTTGCTGTACCCGCAATACCTCGAAGGCACCTCGCTGGCGAGCCCGGCGATACATGCCGCCTACAGTGAAATGACCGTGCCGGCCGGCCCGGCCTGGGTCGCTGAACACCTGCGCCGGCTGATGGCGGCGGGGGTGCAGCCGCACTTTCAATTGACCGGCATGCATGCGCTGGAAACCCTGATGCGCCTGGTGCGCAGCGGCGTGTACATGGGCCCGCTGAACCTGACCTGGATCGGCATCGGCGGCGGTTTCGACGGCCCCAATCCGTTCAACTTCTTCAACTTCATCCACCGCGTGCCGGACGGTTGCACCCTGACCTCCGAGTCGCTGCTGAAGAACGTGCTGCCGTTCAACACCATGGCGTTGGCCATGGGCCTGCACCCACGGGTGGGCAACGAAGACACGATCATCGATCACAAGGGCGCGCGTTTCAGCTCGGTGCAGCAGATCCGGCAGACCGTGCGCATTGCCCATGAACTGGGCCGGGACATCGCCAGCGGCAAGGAAGCCCGGGAGATTTATCGCATCGGCGTGCAATACCAGAGCGTCGAAGAAACCCTGCTGGCCAATGGCATGGCGCCCAACCGCAAGGCCGGGCAGAAAGGCGTGCCGCAACGCCGCTGACCGACGCGGGCGAGGGCGGCTGACGCCCTCGCTCGCTGCTTCACCTGAAACGCTCGATAACAACAAATACAACAAAGTTTCGAGGAGGCTGTATGGCCTATCACCCCATCGCCAGCGATGACGCTGCCAGCGACGTCGGCGTGGCGCGTCCCTACGCCTGGATCGTGTTTGCCCTGACGTTCGGCCTGTTGATTTCCGATTACATGTCGCGCCAGGTACTCAACGCCGTGTTTCCGATGCTCAAGGGCGATTGGGCCTTGAGCGACAGCCAGCTAGGCCTGCTCAGCGGCATCGTGGCGCTGATGGTCGGGCTGCTGACATTCCCGCTGTCACTCCTGGCCGACCGCTTTGGCCGGGTCAGGAGCCTGGCGTTCATGGCGCTGCTGTGGAGTCTGGCGACGCTGGGTTGCGCGGTGGCGCAGGATTATCCGCAGATGTTCATCGCGCGCTTCATGGTCGGCGTTGGTGAAGCCGCTTACGGCAGCGTCGGTATTGCCGTGGTGATCTCGGTGTTTCCCAAACATCTGCGCGCTACGCTGACCAGCGCCTTCATGGCCGGCGGCATGTTCGGTTCGGTGCTGGGCATGGCGCTGGGCGGGGTTATCGCCGCGAAACTCGGCTGGCGCTGGTCGTTTGCCGGCATGGCGCTGTTCGGCCTGCTGCTGGCGGTGCTGTACCCGCTGATCGTCAAGGAAGCGCGGATCGCTCCGCAGCGCGCAGCATTGATCGCGAGCAAGGCCACCGCAGCGGTCAAGCGCCCGTTGAGCACGCTGTATTCCAGCCGTTCGGTGGTTGCCACTTACATCGGCAGCGGTTTGCAGTTGTTCGTCGGCGGCACGGTGATTGTGTGGATGCCCAGTTACCTGAATCGCTATTACGCCATGGGCACCGACAAGGCCGGCGCGGTCGCGGCAATCATCGTGTTGTGCAGCGGCGCCGGGATGATCGTCTGCGGCATGCTCAGTGATCGCCTGTGTCGGCACTCGCCGGAACGCAAAGTGGCGCTCGCCATCGGCTATTGCCTGGGCAGTTGCCTGTTGCTGTCGGCCGCATTTGCATTGCCGCCGGGGCCTGCGCAATTGCTGCTGATCGGCCTGGGCATGCTGATCGCCGCCGGCACTACCGGGCCTGCCGGGGCGATGGTTGCCAACCTGACCCACGCTTCGGTGCACGGCACGGCGTTCGCCACGCTGACCCTGGCCAATAACCTGCTGGGCCTGGCGCCGGGGCCGTTTCTGACCGGCAGGCTGTCGGACCTGATCGGCCTGCAGGGCGCGTTCCAATTGGTGCCGCTGGTAAGCATCGCGGCGGCAGCGGTGTTCTTTTACGCCAAATGTCATTACCGCAAGGACATCGCCCGATTGGCCGGAGAACGGCTCAACGAACCCATGAGCAAAGCTGTGTTGGAGGTGAAGGTGTGAGTGCTGTGTGCCGTCGCATACCCGTGTCTGAAGCCCGCTGCCCAAGGCCTGGAGGCCGGGCGTTGATCGAGTTCGAAGACAAGAGCCTGGCGCTGTTCAACATCGACGGCGAGCTGTTGGCCATCGACGACAGCTGCCCGCATCAGGGCGCCTCGCTGTGTGGCGGGCGGCTGGAGGGCAGGGTGATCCAGTGCTGCGCCCACGGTCTGCGTTTCGATCTGCGCAGCGGTTACCTGCTCAATTCACCCGTGCTCAAAGTCCCTTGCTACCCGGTCGAGGTGATCGACGGCGAGGTGTTTATCGTGATCGCTGCCGAGGAAACCGTCTCATGAGTACCCTTGTGCTGACTCGCATCCACAGCCAGACCCGCGTCCTGGCACCGGGATTTATCGTCAGCCTGATCGTCGCGGCGGCCGCCTCGTTCCTGTCCGAGCACTACGGCGCGCCGGTGATGCTGTTTGCCTTGCTGTTGGGCATGGCGCTGAACTTTCTTGCCGGTGACGGCGTGTGCAAGGCCGGTATCGAGTTCACCGCGCGCACCGTGTTGCGCCTCGGCGTCGCGTTGCTGGGGATGCGCATTACGTTGGAGCAGATGGCCGCGCTGGGCTGGAAACCGGTGGCGCTGGTGGTGATGCTGGTGCTGGTGACGATTGGCGTGTCGGTGATCGCCGCCAAAGCGCTGGGCTTTCAGCGGCTGTTCGGCATGCTCACCGGTGGCGCCACGGCGATCTGCGGCGCTTCGGCAGCGTTGGCACTGGCGGCGGCGTTGCCGCACCACCCGCAGAAAGAGCGGGCGACGCTGTTCACGGTGATCGGCGTTTCGGCGTTGTCGACCACGGCGATGATCCTCTACCCGATGATCGCCAACGCCTTGTCGTTATCGCCACAGCTGGCGGGGATATTTCTCGGCGCAACCATTCACGATGTCGCCCAAGTGGTCGGCGCCGGTTACAGCCTGTCGACCGAAACCGGCGACACCGCCACGGTGGTCAAGTTGATGCGGGTGGCGATGCTGCTGCCGGTGATCCTCTGTGCGGCGATGATCACCCGCCGCCAAGGCCTCGACACCTCGGGCAAACGCCCGCCGTTGCTGCCGTGGTTTGCCGTCGGTTTTCTGTTGCTGGCCGGCATCAACAGCACTGGCTGGGTGGTGCCGGCGGTGCAGGGCGCGGTCAATGAGCTGTCGCGCTGGAGCCTGGTGGTGTCGATCAGTGCATTGGGCATGAAGACCCAGCTCAAGGAACTGGCGGCGGTCGGCATCAAACCGATCCTGCTGATGGTCGGGGAAACGGTGTTTCTCGCGGTGCTGGTGCTGCTGGTATTGCACTGGGGCTTTTAAGTTCAGGCAGGCCGCGTCGAGCCGGTTCGCCGGCCCGGTGCGGTGTTTGAACCGGTGTTAATCACACTGGTTTTTTGCGGCGACTGTTTCGACAGTCGCCGTTTTTTTTGCTCAGGCCTGCTGCCGGCCCTTTTGCGTGCTGCGCCAGGTGGCGGGCGGCATGCCGAACTGGGTGATGAACCAGCGGGTGAACGAGCTGGCCATGGAATAACCGAGCATGTCGCCGATGCGGCTGAGCGAGTAGTTGGGGTTTTCCAGGTAACGCAGCACCAGGTCGCGGCGCACGTCGTTGATCAGGTCGTTGAACGCGCAGCCTTCGTCCTTCAGGCGACGTTGCAGGGTGCGCACGTTCATGCCCTGGGTCTGGGCGATCTGTTCGATGGTGGCGCGGCCCATGGGCAGCAGCAGGTAGATTGCCTTGCGCACTTCGAACAGCAATGACGGGCCTTCGTGGCTCAACAGCGAGTCGAGATAGCTCTGGGCGTAACGGGCCATGGCCGGGTCGGCGTTGGGGTTGGTCATGTCCAGGCTGGCGTCGGAACAGACGATGCCATTGAACTCGCTGCCGAACTCCAGGGTGCAGCCGAACAGGCGTCGGTGCAGTTGCAGGTTGTCCGGCGGCTGGTGGGTGAAATTCACGCTGTAGGGGTGCCAGTGGGTGCCGAGCAGCGCCGAGCACAGGCGGAACATCACACCGATCGCCAGCTCCGTGGCCTGGCGGCTGGGCATCGGGGTTTCGGTGACCACCTCTTCACGAATGATCACCATCTTGCCGGCCTCCTCAATGAAGATCGCCAGCGAATCGTTCATCAAATGCCGGTATTGCACCACCACCTGCAAGGCGTCGCGCAGGGTGCGCTGGTGGCTGAGCAACAGGCTGACCACGCCGAAGTCCGAGAGCTGACGCGATTCGGCCATGCTCAGGCCGAAGCTCTGGCAACCGCTGGCGGCGGATGAATCCTCCAGCAGGCGCACCGCTGCATCGATCGGAATACGGTGCTCCGGCGCTTGCAGTTGCGCTTTGCTCAGGCCGACACCGGCGAGTACGTCGCGCGGGTTGAAGCCAAGGTACTGGGTGACCTCCAGGTAGTTGGTCAAGACAGCGGCGCGAACAAGCGTGGGCATGCTGAGGTCTTTCCTGGGCCGATTGCGATTCAGAGGAGCCTGGCGACTATATCCAGCGCACCTGCACTTGAACAGTTGCGACAGGGGCCGTGGCACTCGCCAAATGCGCAGCCTGTTAACGGCGTCGCAAAGCCGCGAACGCCGCGATGCCCTTTGATTACAGCGACTGGACGGCAACTTGCGAGGTTTTTCGATCAGCGGTCAACGTGCCGCCGGCGTCGTCGATCTGTCATCAAAAGAAAAGTCACTGACGTCCAATGAAAAGCGTCCCGGGTGGGCGCTCTTTAATGTCGACCCTACAAAAAGCCCCTGGCGCAACAGCCAGTCGAGTCATCGAGAAAGCGAAGGTGTCGAAGTGGACAAACTGCAGACTGCCGCAACCGTTCTGATCGTACCGGGCCTGCGTGAGCACGTGGCCGAACATTGGCAAACGCTGCTTGCGGCCAGGCTGCACAACGTGCGCAGCGTGCCGCCACTGACGACCGACAAACTCGACTGCGGCGCCCGGGTGCGCGCGATCGAACAGCAACTGCAAGCCATCGATGGCCCGGTGATTGTGGTGGCCCACAGTGCCGGCGTACTGATGGTCGCGCACTGGGCGGCGCACTTTGCCGCGCAAAGCCGCCGACCGATCAAGGGCGCGCTGCTGGTTGCACCGCCGGATCTCGACGCGCCATGGCCGCAAGGCTATCCCTCGCCGGACACCTTGCGCACGCAAGGCTGGAGTCCACTGCCGACCGGCCCGCTGCCATTTCCCAGCCTGGTCGTCGCCAGCACCAACGATCACCTCGCCAGCCTTGAGGCCGTGAGCCGCATGGCCGCCGGCTGGGGCGCCGAACTGCACAATGCCGGCGCCGTCGGCCATCTCAATCCGGCTGCCGGCTTCGGCCCGTGGCCACTTGCCGAAACCCTGATCCAGGCACTGGATCGCTGATTTCAGGTGCCGGTGGGCTGCACGCCACCGGCCATCGCCCTCACACCTGAACACGCTGCCCTGACTTGGGGAAGCGCGAGGGCAGCTGCGCTTAAAACAACTACAAAAAAGCGGAGACACCATGCACAACCCTGACAAGCGTCACCGATTCGCCCCTTCGCGTCGCACCGTGCTGGCTTCGGCCATTCTCGCCGCCGCCATGCCTGGCGCCCAGGCGGTGGAGCTGGACACCGGCAACCCGGACTGGACGGCGCGGCTGGATAACACCGTCAAATACAACTACGGCGTGCGCACCGAAAGTGCCGACAAACGCATGTTGGCAACGCCGAACAACAACGATGGCGACTACAACTTTCGCAAGGCCGGCACCACCATCAGCAACCGTGTCGACCTGCTGACCGAAATGGACGTGGTCTACAAGAACGCCATGGGTTTTCGTGTCAGTGCCGCCAGTTGGTACGACCAGGCTTATGAAAACGCCGGTTCCAACAGCAACCCGTTCGTCAACGGTAATGACGCCCGCTCCGGACTGGTCGCCAACGACCCGCGTCTGGCCGGGGTGACCCAGGACAACGTCGGCAACGGCAGCCCGCACTTGAGCAACTACGCCAAGCGCTATTACAGCGGACCGTCCGGCGAGATTCTCGATGCATTCGTGTTCTACAGCACCGACGTTGGCGAGCAGTCACTGCTCAGCGTCAAGGCCGGTCAGCACAATGTGTTCTGGGGGGAAACCCTGCTTAACCCGGTGCACTCGGTGAGTTACGGCCAGTCGGGACTGGACCTGGCGAAACTCGCCGCATCCCCCGGCACCGAAGCCAAGGAACTGTTCGTACCGCGCAAGCAGTTGTCGATGTCGCTCACGGTCAATCCCGAGCTGACCGTCGGCGCGCAGTATTTTCTCGACTGGGACGCCGCGCGGTTGCCCGAGGCCGGGACCTACTACGGCGGTTCCGATCTGGTCGGCTTCGGTGCGCAATCGTTCCTCTTGGGCAACACCAATGCGGTGGTCCCGGGCAGTCCGCTGGGCTGCGGCCTGGCGCCGTGCAACGGTTTGACCAACGTGCGCCGTGGGCATGACCTGACGCCCGGCAGCAGCGGCGACTGGGGCGTCATGGCCAAGTGGTCGCCGGCCTGGCTCGATGGCACGCTCGGCGTCTATTACCGCAACACCTCGGACATCCTGCCCCAGGCCTGGCTCAACGCGACCGGGCTGACGTCGGCCAATGCCAACGGCTCGCGGCCGGCGGGGCAGGTGCCGGGGGTGGTGAACATTCTCAATTCGTTGAGTACCAGCACCTACCAACTGGCCTACGCCGACAACATTCAGATCTTCGGCCTGAGCCTGTCCAAGGACGTTGGCGGGATCAGCGTTGGCTCGGACTTGAACATCCGTCACAACATGCCGCTGGCGAGTATCCCGGCGATTGTCAGTTCCACCAGCCCGCTGGGATTGGGCGCGGGCCTCGGCCTGCTCCCGGCGCGCACCGCCGAGACCGGGGTGATCTACGACACGCCGAGTCGCGGCGACAGCATGAGCGCCACCGGCGACACCTTGCACTGGACGCTCAACGGCCTGATGAGCATGGGCAAGACCCCACTGTTCGATTCGGCGACGCTGCTTTCCGAGCTGTACTACAGCAACCTGCTCAAACTCGATAACAAGAACGCTGCGCTGTACAAGGGCAACGACAGTTATCGCGGGATCGACGCGCCGACCCGCGACAACTGGGGCATCGCCGTCAACTTCACGCCGACCTGGTACCAGGTGCTGCCCGGTGTCGACTTCAACCTGCCGCTGTCGATCAACGCGGGGCTGGCCGGTGTGTCGCCGGTGTCTGGCGGCGGTGCGAAGAACACCGGCAACTACGCCGTGGGCGTCGGTGCCGTGGCGTACAACAAATACTTCATCGACCTCAAATACGTGGACTCCTTCGGCAAGACCGACAAGTGCGACGCCAGCGGCATGAGCACCGGCGCGGCCCAGGCCAGCGGTGGCGACGGCTCCACGCCCAATGCCTTCAGCGGCAATCAGAACTACGCCTGTTACGGCGGCGGCTATTCGGCGTTTTCCGGTGGCGGGGCCACCACCGCCGACCGTGGCGCGGTGTACCTGACGATGAAAACCACGTTTTGACTCAACGCTTGATCACCCACGGCTCAAGGGCTCAGTCCCGCAGGCAGGAGAACAATAAGATGAAATGTGTGCACACGTTGCTCGCCGTATCACTGGCCATGGCCATCGCCGCTCAGGCCCAAGCCGCCGTCTCGGCGCAGGACGCCGCCAAACTGGGCAGCAACCTGACGTTGGTCGGCGCCGAAAAAGCCGCCAATGCCGACGGCTCGATTCCCGCCTACACGGGCGGTCTGACCACGCCACCGGCAACCTTCAAACCCGGTGACAGCATGCGCCCGGATCCCTTTGCCGAGGAAAAACCGCTGCTGATGATCGATGGCAAAAACGTCGAGCAGTACAAGGGTGAACTCAGCGCCACCAGCGTCGAACTCGCCAAGCGCTTCCCCAGCTTCCATATCAATGTGTACCCGACTCACCGCACGGTCTCACTGCCCAAAGCGGTGCTCGACAACGGGGTGAAAAACGCCACTGGCGCCAAGTCGCTGGAAGGCGGGCTGGCGATCGACAACGTGCTGCCCGGGGTGCCGTTTCCGATTCCGCAATCAGGCAACGAGGCGATGTGGAATTTTCTGCTGCGCTATCAGGGTGTGAGCATCAATTCCAAGTACGACTCGTGGAACGTTGACTCGGCGGGCGTGGCGAGCCTCGCGATCACCGGGCAGGCGTTCATTTCCTATCCGATCTACGAAAACCTCACGCAGCCGATCAACAGCGCCGATATCTACTACCAGATGAAACTGTCGTACACCGGGCCAGCACGACGGGCCGGCGAAGCGATCATGCTCAAGGACGCCGCGAACCCATTGCAGCAACCGCGCCGTGCCTGGCAGTACTTGCCAGGGCAGCGCCGGGTCAAGCTGGCACCGAACCTGGCCTACGACACGCCTAATCCTGGCACCGCCGGCGCGGGCACCTACGACGATGTGTTCGTGTTCAACGGCGCGCTGGACCGCTACGACTGGAAGCTGCTGGGCAAGCAGGAAATGATCGTGCCCTACAACACCTACAAGCTGACTTATGCCCAGGATCCGAAAGCGCTGACCACCGCCAATCACCTCGCTGCGGACTATGTGCGCTGGGAAAAACACCGGGTCTGGGTGGTGGAAGGCACGCTCAAGGCCGGCGCGCGGCACATCTACCAGAAGCGCCGCTTCTATCTGGATGAAGACAGCTGGACCGCTCTGGCCTCCGATCAATACGACGCTCGCGGTCAGCTGTATCGCGGCTCGTTCGCTTTCCTCAGCCAGAGCTACGACAAGCAGGTCCCGGACTCCACGCCGTTCATGATCTACGACCTGGTCGGCGGTTCGTACAACATCAACGGAGTGGTGGGGCCGTACGGCGGCATCAAGTACATCGAGCCGCTTTCGAAAGCGCAGTGGTCCTCGGAATCGTTGGCCGGCAGTGGTATTCGCTAGGGGACGCGTCATGCATGCGCATACAAAACACCGGCAGTGGGCGTTGGGCGCATTGCTGATGCTGGCTCAGGGTTGGGTTGCTGCCGGCGATTATGTCGATGTGCTGGACCTGCCGGCCAAGGTCAGCGCGCTGGCCACCAGCAGTCCGTTGACCGGCGTGGCCCGCGCCGGGGAGCGACTGGTTGCGGTCGGGCAGCGCGGGCACATCGTCTATTCCGATGACGCCGGCCAGCATTGGCAGCAGGCCGCCGTACCGGTGAGCGCTGACCTCAGCGCGGTCAACTTTGCTTCGCCGACGCAAGGCTGGGCGGTCGGCAACGACGGCGTGGTGTTGCACAGCAACGACGCCGGGGCGACCTGGCGCAAGCAACTCGATGGCCGGCAGATCGGCGCGTTGCTGGTCGAGCACTACGGCGCGCTGGCCCGCGCCGAACCCGACAATCCGCAGTGGCCGTTGCTGGTGGCTGAAGGTCAGCGGCTGGTGGAGCAGGGCGCCGACAAACCGTTGCTGGATGTCTGGTTTGCCAACGAGCAGCTCGGTTATGTGGTCGGCGTGTTCAACCTGATTCTGCGCACCACGGACGGCGGCCAGCATTGGACGCCGTTCCAGGATCGTACCGACAACCCGCAAGGCTTTCACCTCAACGCCATCGCCTCGACCGGCGACGGGCTGTACATCGCCGGCGAGCAAGGCCTGCTGCTCAAGTGGGAGGACGCCCGCCAGCGTTTCGTTGCGCGGCCGACGCCGTACCAGGGCAGCTTTTTCGGTGTGCTCGGCAAGCCCGGCGAAGTGCTCGCCTATGGCCTGCGCGGCAACATCTGGCGCAGCACCGACGGCGGCAACAACTGGACGCCGCAGGCCAGCGGCCTGCACGTGAGCATCACCGCCGGGCTCGTCGATGCCGATGGCAATTACCGCTTGTTCAGCCAGGGCGGGAAGATGTTGCTCAGCCACGGCCATGACGCGCATTTGCAGTGGCAACAGCAAGTCGAACCCGTGCCAGTGGCCGGCGCCGCACAAGCCGCCAACGGTGCGCTGGTGCTCGCCGGCAGTCGTGGCGTGCTGAGCCTGCGCACACAACAAGAATAAAAACCTCAGAGCGAGAACCCGGATATGGGCACTATCGAGCAAGACGGCATGCCGGTCATCCGCGATCTGCGTGACTTCGACCGCCATTGCGGCAACCGCCTGGAACGGCTGGTGTTCAACCACCGCCCGCTGTTCATGCTGTTGATGACACTGGTCACGCTGCTGCTGGGCTACATGGCCGTCACCCGTCTGGAGCTGCGTCCCAGCTTCGAAAAGATGATTGCGCAGAGCCAGCCGTACATCCAGAACTACCTGGAAAATCGCCAGTCATTGCGCGGCCTGGGCAATTCAGTGCGGGTGGTGGTGGAAAACACCCGGGGCGATATCTTCGACCCGGCGTACCTCGATGTGCTCAAGCAGGTCAACGATCAGTTGTTCCTCACCGACGGTGTTGACCGCGCCTGGATGAAGTCGCTGTGGAGCCCGGCGGTGCGCTGGACCGAAGTCACTGAAGAAGGCTTTCAGGGCGGCCCGGTGATGCCCGATGCCTACCAGGGCCGGCCGGAGCAGATCGAACAGTTGCGCCAGAACATTTCCCGCGCCGGCATCGTCGGCAGTCTGGTGGCCAGTGACTACAAGTCGAGCATGCTGGTGGTGCCGCTGCTCGACAAAGCGGCGGCGGGCGGCCAGCCGATCAACTATCACGGCTTCTCGCGGATGCTCGAAGAGCAATTGCGCGACAAGATCGAGTTTGCCGGTGACAGCGCGGCGCGCAAGGCCGGCGCCGAGGGCAAAGGCCCGTACAAGGTGCGGGTGATCGGTTTCGCCAAACTGATGGGCGACCTGATCGACGGGCTGATTCAAGTGATGATGTTTTTTGCGTTGGCGGTGATCACCTCGCTGCTGATCATCTACTTCTACACCCGCTGCGTGCGCAGCACTTTGCTGGTGGTCGGCTGCTCGCTGGTGGCGGTGGTCTGGCAACTGGGCATCATTGCCTGGCTCGGCTATGCCATCGATCCGTACTCGGTGCTGGTGCCGTTCCTGATCTTTGCCATCGGCGTCTCCCACGCCGCGCAGAAAATGAACGGCATCCTGCAGGACATCGCTCGCGGCACTCACCGACTGGTCGCCGCGCGCTACACCTTTCGCCGCTTGTTCATTGCCGGGGTCACCGCGTTGCTGGCCGACGCGGTGGGCTTCGCCGTGTTGATGCTGATCGACATTCCGGTGATCAAGGACCTGGCGATCACCGCGAGCATCGGCGTCGCGGTGCTGATCTTCACCTCGCTGTTGCTGATGCCGGTGGCGCTGTCCTACGTCGGTGTCGGCGCCAAAGCGGCGGAGCGTGCGCTGCAGATCGACACCCGGGCCGAGCGGCACAAAGGCTTCGGCAAGCTGTGGGACTGGCTCGACCGTTTCACCACGGTCAAATGGGCCACGGGGGCGGTGCTGGTGGCGCTGTTGATGGGCATCGGCGGTTTCGTCATCAGCCTGCAACTGAAGATCGGCGACCTGCAAAGTGGCGCCCCGGAGCTGCGCGCCGACTCGCGCTATAACCGCGACAACGCTTACATCACTCAGCATTACGCACTGTCCAGCGACCTGTTCGCGGTGATGATCAAGACTCCGCCCGAAGGCTGCCTGAACTATAAAACGTTGATATTGGCCGATCGGCTGGCCTGGACGCTGCAGCAGAACCCCGGCGTGCAAGCAACGGCGTCGCTGGTCAACGCAGTGCGGCAGATCACCGCCGGCACGTACGAAGGCAACCCCAAGCTCAACAGCATCCAGCGCAATCAGGACGTGCTCAATTACGCCGCGCAACAGGCCTCGGTCAACTCACCGGAACTGTTCAATACCGACTGCTCGCTGATGCCGGTGATTGCCTTCCTGAAGGACCACAAGGCCGAGACGCTGGATGCGGTGGTGGCGCTGGCGGATAAGTTCGCCCGGGAAAACAGCAGTGCTGACCGCCAGTTCCTGCTCGCCGCTGGCAGCGCCGGGATCGAAGCGGCGACCAACATTGTGGTGCGCGAAGCCAATCGCACCATGCTGTTGTACGTCTACGCGGCGGTGACGCTGTTCTGCCTGATCACCTTCCGCAGCTGGCGCGCCACACTCGTAGCGCTGCTGCCACTGGTGCTGACCTCGATCCTCTGCGAGGCGTTGATGGTGGTAATGGGCATCGGCGTAAAAGTCGCGACCCTGCCGGTGATCGCATTGGGGGTGGGAATCGGCGTGGATTACGCGCTGTACCTGCTCAGCGTGCAGCTGCAGTACCAGCGCCAGGGCCTGTCGTTGTCCCAGGCTTATCGCAACGCAGTGTCGTTCACCGGGCGCGTGGTGGGGCTGGTCGGCATTACCCTGGCGGCCGGCGTGGTGTGCTGGGCCTGGTCGCCGATCAAGTTTCAGGCGGACATGGGCATCCTGCTGACGTTCATGTTCCTGTGGAACATGCTCGGTGCACTGATCCTGATTCCGGCGCTGTCGTACTTTCTGTTGCGCAAGGTCTCGGTGAGTGCTCGCCCCGCACCTGCCGTTGAACGCGCCGCAGCGAGAGCAAGCTCGCTCGCCACCTGATAAAAAATGACGCGGCAGATCGCCTGCCTCTTGTACATTTGGCGCCTGTGAACTTGATGGAAGGAGCAGGGCACATGAGCGTACCGGATCAGCAGGCGTGGCTGCCGTGGACGCCCGAGCAGTTATCGCAGAGGTTGCGAAAGGTTTCGCGGCCTTGGTGCGTAGTCGGTGGATGGGCGCTGGATTTATGGATGGGGGTGCAAACCCGCGCGCACAGCGACCTGGAGTTCACCGTCCTGCGCAATGATTTCTGCTGTTTCCGGCAAGCGTTGGGGGATCTCGATTTCTACGCGGTCAAAGACGGTTCGTTCGAGTTTCTGCCGGAGGGCGGCATTCCCGCGAGCGACGTTTTTCAGGTCTGGGGTTATGACAAGGCTGCCAGTGCCTGGCGGGTGGACGTGATGATCGAGCCCGGCACCCCGGACACCTGGGTGTATAAAAGAGCCCCGGCGATTTTTTATCCGCGCAGCGAAATGGTCGCTCGCAGCCCGTACGGCATTGCCTATTTGCGCCCGGCGGCAACGCTGTTGTTCAAAGCCAAAAACACTCGGGAAAAAGATCGCAGTGACTTCAACAGAGCACTGCCGCTTTTGTCTGCTGAAGAGCGCCAGTGGCTGGCCCGGCATCTGACGCTGTTGCATCCCGAACATGACTGGTTGCGCACGCTCAGATGAAGCAAGCCCCGGTCGGGCAGCAAGCCGGACCGGGTGGTGGGATAGCCGCGAAAAATAGCTGTTCAGACTTGCGCCATTCCAGGCGTTACCAGCGCCGGGGCAATTCGACGTTGCGCTCGGCTGCCGCCAGGGCCTGGATCAGACCAGCCTTGTCGAACGCGATGCAATAGGCCGGTTTGGCACGCTCGAATCGCCAGCTGTCATCCAGGTTTCCTGCGTCGACCGCATCAAAGCCGATTTCATCCAGAAGTCGACTGACCAGTGCCTTGGCCTGCGCATCATCAGCAGCAATTGGCAACGCCCGGCGTTCGTTCGAGTGCGCGGGCCGTGCGTCCTTCAGCAGATCACCGGCAAGGATGGCATTGAACACCTTGACCACCGTTGCCCCCGTCAGATGCTGCGCGAGCAAACGGCTGGTGGTGCTTTGATGATTATCGAGAACCGCGATATGACCGTCTCGATCGGGGTAATAGTTGTTGGCGTCCAGTACGGTTTTCCCCACAAACCACTCAGACGGCAGGCTGGGGTAGTGCTCGAACGGAATCGCCACCAGCACCACATCAGCAAACTGCACGGCCTGCTCTACGCTGCCGATCTGGCAGCCGGCGACACCGCTGAGCACGCTGCTCATTGTTTGCGGCCCGCGCGAGTTACTCAGCATCGCTTCATGCCCGGCGGCAATCAGCAATTGCGCCACGGCGCGCCCTATGAATCCGGCTCCAACAATTCCAATACGCATCACGTGCTCCTTGATCGGGTTTGAAGGGCCTATGATGATTGCTAACCAGATGCTGATAAATTGCGGTTTGTTACTTGCTTTCGATAACAGGAGTTTCGAATGGATCGTCTTGGCAGCATGGCAGCTTTTGTAATGGCTGCCGAAGCAGGCTCCTATGCCAGTGCCGCTCAACGCTTGGGCATGTCAGCGCAGATGGTCGCCAAACATGTCGCCGCGCTGGAGCAGAGACTGGGTGCGCGGCTGCTCAATCGCACCACGCGCCGACAGAGCCTGACCGAACTGGGCAGCGCGTATTACGAGCGTTGCAAGCACATCGTGGGTGAAGCCGAGGCCGCCGATTCACTGGCGCAAATCATGAGCGACACACCGCGTGGAAAACTCAAGGTCAGTGCGCCGGTGTCCTTTGGTTCCTATAGCCTGATGCCGTTCGTGACCGGGTTTCTGCGCGAGTTTCCCGAGGTGGAAATCGACCTGCATCTGACCGACCGCGCCGTCGATCTGGTGGAGGAGGGTTTTGAGGTGGCCTTCCGGATCGGTCCCCTGGCCACCTCCAGCCTGACGGCCAGACCCTTGGCACCTTATCGACTGGTGGTCTGCGCATCGCCCGCGTACCTGGCGGAGCGCGGGACACCGCAGGTGCCGGCGGATTTGCAGGAACACGAATGTCTCGGTTATGCCTATTGGTCGCGGCCGGCCGATCGTGAGTGGCAGTTTTTCAAGGGTTCGCAGGCGTATAGCGTGCCGGTGAGCAGTCGTCTGCACGTCAACGAGAGCAAGGCCTTGTTGTCGGCTGCAGTGGATGGGTTCGGCATCGTGCTGGGGCCGGCGGATTTTCTTCAGCCGGCCTTGCGTGCGGGAGAGTTGGTTCAGCTACTGGAGGGTTTCGAGGCGCCCAGTCGAGCGATGCATCTGCTGTACACGGCGAACCGGCAGAAAACTGCCAAGGTTCGCCGGTTTATCGATGCGGCCGTGAAGCGCTTTGCGCAGTGAAGCTGGACGTTGGGTTACCGACGAATCGCCGCGTATGACTTGCCCAGATCACTGGCCCAACCGTCCAGCACGCCTTTGACGTCATCGGCGGTCAGCACCTGTTTGTCGTTTTCCAGCGGCACGCCGGTGCCCTTGCGCACGACTTCGGCGACCACTTCGCCGGTGGAGCCGTCCTCGAACGAGACCTCGGTGGCGATTTCACTGTCCTGGTCACGGATGCCGGTGGCGGTACTCACGCCGGCGGCAACCAGGGTCACCGGCAGCCATTCATAGAAGCGCAGGCCCTGGGTGCTGGCAGCGACGCGAGTGATCGCCGGTCTGACGGTCAGGGTATTCGGACCGGGTCTGGACACCAGGTGCATGACCTTGCCCAGCTCGAGCCTGAGGGCCGCGTCGTAGTAGTCGGTGACGCCGGACAGTGTGCTCAGCGGGATCCGCTCGGTCGGCGCGGCGCTGGGGTAGAACTGGCTGGGCGCCAGATAGGCCTGGGTGTAGCGACCCCGGGCCAGCGCCGGGCTGACCCAGCCCAGCACCGTCTGGCCCGAGGGCGACTTGTGCTCGCTGAGCACGCTGTAATCGTGCAGGAACCCCGTGTACTTCTCGGGCTCGACGGTTTTGCTGCTGCAGGCCGACAGGCTCAGGGACGCTGTGCACATCAGTGTCATCAAGCAATGGCTTCTTATCATGCGAATCCTTGTTTTGCGCTTTTGACCCACGTCGTTCAAGCGCGGGCGGTGGTTGGGGGAGAGAGTGGCGGAGTATTGTCCGAGCACTCGATGTGCAACTGGCCGTGGGTCATGATCCAGTGGATGAGGTCGGCGGTCGGAATCGAATGGACGTACTCCACCCATTGCGCCTGGGAGGGGCCGTACTGCTCGAAATAGCGGCGCAAGACGATGCGGCTTTGATCATCAGACAAGCCCAGGCAAAACTCCTGGAACAGCAGCGGCGTGTCGTGCTCAGGCGCCGTGGTGCGCTGGCTGAGAATCAACGGATAGCGGGCGTCGTGTCCCTCGGCGGTGTACCTGCTGTGCAAAGCCTTCATGAGATGCCCCCTGTTTTGGAAGGCGTGCAGGGTGGCAGAGGGTTTTTGCCGGACAATGTCCGCTTGATGTCCGGGGCGACGGAATGTTGCTCGATTGAAATAAATGACCCGGGCGCCGGAATAGTTTTAGATGCGTTCTTTTTTGGCCTGAGGATCCTGTGAACGTGAGCAGACTGCTGATCGTCGACGATGACGTGGAAATTCTCGCCTTGCTGAAGAAGTTCTTCGTCCAGCACGCCTACGAGGTCGATGTGGCCGTTGACGGCGTAGCGATGTGGGCGGCGATTGCGCAGCAGCGTCCAGACACGATCATTCTCGACCTGATGCTGCCCGGTGAAGGTGGCTTGAGCCTGTGCCAGAAAGTGCGGGCACAGATGGGCATTCCGATCATCATGCTGACCGCCATGGGCGAATTGAGTGACCGCATCGTAGGCCTCGAACTGGGCGCGGATGACTACGTGACCAAACCGTTTGCCCCGCGTGAGCTGCTGGCCCGCCTGCGCGCTGTGCAACGCCGCGCCGGTGAGCAGGTCGGCCCCGTGAGCGAGCCGTCGCGGCCGGTAGTCGCTTTCGCCGGTTGGCACCTGGACATCACCTGCCGCGAACTGCGTTCGCCGCAAAACGTGATGATTCCGCTGTCCGGTGGCGAGTTCGATCTGCTGGTGGTGTTTCTCGAACACCCGCAACGCATCCTCACCCGCGAACAACTGATCGACCTGTCTCGCGGCCAGGGCCACGACGCCTTTGATCGCAGCATCGATGTGCAGGTCAGCCGCCTGCGGCGCAAGATCGAACCGGACAGTAAACGCCCTGACCTGATTCGCACGGTGCGCAACGGCGGTTATATGTTCACGGCCAAGGTCACGCGCTCATGATCCGCCGGTTTTTGCGGCGCGACCCGCTGAGTCGGCGGATCGCGCTGACCATCGTCGTGGCCATGCTCGCTTCGCTGGCGCTCAATTTCCTGTTCGTGGAGGTGGCGGGAACGTGGGCGCGCCCGCCCATCGAACGCACCGGATTGCTGGAGCAGATTGCCGCCACCGTCAAGGTGATCGAGGCCGCACCGACGCCTTTGCGCGCGCAACTGGCGCAAGCGGCAAACGGCCCGACACAGGAAGTGATGTGGAGTGCGCAACGCGACGAATTCGGATTGCCACCCGGGGGGACGCTGCTCATAGCAGACAAGGCATCGGTGTTGCACCAGTTGTTGGGCGATGATCGACAGATTCGGGTGTTCAATCCCGCTGACTGGCCGAGCGACAGTCCGCGGGCCCGGTATGCGGCGCTGGTTCAACTGCCGGATGCCAGCTGGTTGTTGTTCTCATCGCGCGAACGCTCCTGGGGACTGGACATCGGCACACGCATTGCGATCATCATTGCCTTGGGCCTGATCGCCACGGTGCTGGTGGCCTGGCTTGCCACGTACCAACTGGCCAGACCGCTGCAGCGTTTCGCCAGCGCCGCCCGACGCTTCGGCGGCGATCTGCGTGCGCCGCCGATCAAGATCGAAGGCCCGGACGAGATCCGCCAGGCGATCATCGCCTTCAACACCATGCAGGCGCAGATTCAGCACTACATCGGCGAACGCACGCACATGCTCGCATCGATTTCCCACGACTTGCGCGCACCACTGACCCGGATGCGCCTGCGCAGCGAGTTCATGGAAGACTTTGATCATCAGGACAAACTGATCCGTGACATCGAAGAGATGCAGTCGATGATCAACGCCGCGCTGGCGTTCTTTCGCGAAGACACCCAGCCGGAGCAAACCACCGCGTTCGACCTGTCGGAGTTGCTGCAGACGATCATCGACGACTACCGCGACCAGCACATCGCCATCGGTTTCAGCGGCCCGGCGCATCTGGTGTATGAGGGGCGTCCGCTGGGGATCAAACGGGTGATCGTCAACCTGCTGGAAAACGCAGAGAAGTATGCGCAGCAGCCAACCATTGCGCTGCGCAGTGACGGCTACAGCATCTGTATCGATGTCACTGACGAGGGGCCGGGAATTCCTGACGCGTCGTTGCAGCGGGTATTCGATCCGTTCTTCCGCCTGGAAACCTCGCGCAACCGCGAAACCGGTGGTGTCGGGCTGGGGCTGTCGTCGGCGCGGGCCATTGTGCGCGAGCAGGGCGGGGAGCTGACGTTGAGTAATCGCAGTCGCGGTGGCTTGCTGGCCAGGGTTGAGCTGCCGCTGTAGCGCCTGAAGCCCTGATAACGACCGACAAGCGCTTCGCGGCTTGCCGATATGAATTTTGTTCTGTAGATTTTCATGAAATTACAAGAGCAGAATTTCACGAGGCCGCGAATGTTTCTGCAATCCCAGCGCCATGTCGACAGCTACTACGCCCACAGTTGTGCCGATATCCTCAGCCAACGACCGGCGCTTGAAGGCGCGCAGGACAGCGATGTGGTGATCATCGGCGCGGGGTTCAGTGGCTTGCACACGGCGTTGCGTCTGGCCTTGGCCGGCAAGCGTGTCACGGTGCTGGAAGCCAGTCGTGTGGCGTGGGCCGCGTCGGGGCGTAACGGCGGGCAGGCGATTCTGGGCTGGTCGTGCGACATGCCGCCGCTGGAAGCCGCGCTGGGGCATGAACGGGCAAAACGCCTGTGGGACGGTATGCGTTGGGCCGCGCAGGAGTTGCGCGCACTGCCCGGGCGTCACGGCTTCGATTGCGACTATCGCCCGGGGCATTTGTGGACGTCGGTGATGCCGCGTCGGGTCAGCCTGCTGACCGAATGGCAACACGAAGCCAGTCACAAGTGGGGCCACGATGCACTGCAATTCATTCCCCGTGAAGACTTGCCGCAATGGGTCGCCAGCGAGCGTTATCAGGCCGGCCTCTACGATGCCGAGGGCGCGCACCTCAATCCGCTGAAACTGGCCCTCGGACTGGCCGCCGCCATCGAGCGTGCCGGTGGGCGCATCCATGAACAAAGCAAGGCGTTGAGTTATCAGCCTGAGGGCGGTGGTTGGCGGGTCAACACCGCGCGCGGTTCGGTGAAGGCCGACGTGCTGGTGCTGGCCTGCAACGCCTATCTCGATGAACTCGACCCGCAACTCGCCAGCTGCATCTTGCCGGTCGGCACCTATCAGGTGGCCACCGCGCCGCTGACGTCGGAGCAAGCCACCGCGCTGCTGCCGAGCAACGTCTGCGTGACCGACAATCAGTTCGTCCTCGATTACTTCCGCCGCACGCCCGACAACCGCTTGTTGTTCGGGGGCGGCTGTACCTATCTCGGCGGCATGCCCAAGGACATCGCGGCGGCCACCCGACCGTTTCTCGAACGGGTGTTCCCACAGCTCAAAGGCGTCGAGCTGGAGTTCGCCTGGGGCGGGCATATCGACCTGACGATCAAGCGCACCCCGGACATAGGTTGCGAGGGCCAGCGTTATTGGTTGCAGGGTTATTCGGGCCACGGCGTACTGCCGACGCTGGCCGCCGCCCGTGCAGTGTCCGATGCGATTCTCGGCCAAGAGGATGAATTGGCGTTGTATCAGGGCCTGAGCAATGGCAGTTTCCCCGGCGGCAAATATCTCGCCGCACCGCTGGAAGCCATCGGCAAGGCCTGGTACCGACTGCGCGACAGCATTTGATGAAAGATTTTCTGGAACCCCGCCCATGAACAAGCAAGAAGAAATCGCTGCGTTGGCGATCCTGATCCACGACCTGCGCAAGCACAAGAAGTACACCCTTAAAGAGCTGGCCGACAAAATCGGCCGTTCGGTGGGCTTTCTCTCGCAGGTCGAACGTGGTCTATCGCGCCCGACCGTGGCCGACCTCACCGCAATCAGCGAAACCCTCGGCGTACCAACCACCTATTTCTACAGCCTGCCCAAACCCAGGCAAGTGCCGTGGGTCACTCGCCCGGACGAGCGCCGCACGCTGTATTACGCCAACGGCATTACCGACATTCTCGTATCGCCGCAGATGCGCGCGTCGTTTTCTATGCTCGAAAGTCATCTGGAACCGGGCGCGAGCAGTGGCGACCGACACATGAGCGACAGCTCGGAGCAGGGCGGCTACGTCCTCGAAGGCGAACTGAGTTTGTGGCTGGGCGATGACGAAGACCCGGTCACGCTGCGCCCCGGCGACAGCTTTCAATTCGACAGTCATGCCCGTTGCCGTTACGGCAATCTCACCCTGCAGCTCACGCGCGTGCTCTGGGTCTACACCTGACAACAACCAAAGGAACACCGACGATGGACGCTGTCTGCTCTGACCTGCTCGCTGAAGTGCGTGCGTTTCGCCAACGCTACCCGGAGGTGCGTTATGTCGATTTGATTTCTCTGGACATTCCGGGGCACTTCTACGGCAAGCGTTATCCAGTGGAAATGCTCGAAAAAGTCGCCGCGGGCAGTGCGCTCAAGCTGCCGCAAAACTGCGTGCTGCTGGGCGTGCAGGGCGGTTTGTTCAAGATCGGCGATTACTGCTTCAACGACGGCGACCCGGATGCCGTGCGCCGCCTGGTCCCTGGCACACTCAAACCGGTGACCTGGGAAGCGCAACCGCTGGGGCAGATGCTGATTACCTCCGACGGCACCGCCAAGCCGATCGAGTTCGAACCCCGCGAAGTGCTCGCGCAAGTGCTCGACCGACTGGCGCGCAAGGGCATTTATCCGGTGGTGGCGTTCGAACTGGAGTTCTACCTGTTCGACAAAAAACTGCGTGACGGCCTGCCGCAATTCCCCCGCGACGAATTGAGCGACGACGCCGATGATCAGCCGAACATGCACATCGAGCGCCTGTCACGTTTCGCCCCGGTACTGGACGACATGGTCGAAGCCACGCGGGCTCAGGGCATCGATGCCACAGTGATTACGGCGGAACTGGGGCCGGGGCAGTTCGAGATCAATTTCGGTCATCTGGACGACGGTTTGCGTGCCGCCGACTGGGCGGCGCTGTTCTGTCGCAGCACCCGTGGCGTTGCACTCAAGCACGGCTACCGCGCCAGTTTCATGGCCAAACCGTACGTGGAGCATCCGGGCAGTGGCATGCATGTGCACGTCAGCCTGTATGACGCGGCGGGCAATAACCTGCTGGCCGCCAATCACCACCAGCCGCTGCGCCACGCGGTGGCCGGGTGCCTGGACTTGCTGCCGCACAGCATGCCGATCTTCGCGCCGAACCAGAACGCCATGCGCCGCTTGAGCGGCACGGTGAACACCGCGACCAAGGCGAGCTGGGGTTACGAAGACCGTGACGCATGCCTGCGCATTCCCGAGTCGGACACGAAGAACCTGCGCATCGAATACCGTCTGGCCGGCGCCGACGCCAACCCGTATCTGGTGCTGGCGGCGATTCTGGTGGGTCTGGAGCACGGGCTGGAAACCGGCAAAGAACCGATCCCGCCACTCAACGACGACCGCAACAGCGGCATCGCTTTCCCCACCGAAATCCTCGACGCGGTGCGCGCCCTGCAACACCAGCCGCAACTGCGGGCGGGACTGGGAGCGGAGTTCGTCGACGTGTATTGCGAGAACAAGCGTCAGGATCACCTGGCGTTCATGCAGGAGATCAGCGCGCGGGAGTATCGCTGGTATTTGTAGTGGGGTGGTCGTGAGTGTTCGCTGTCAGAGGTTTTCCAGCTGCGCAAAGCGTTTTTGGCGCGGTGCTGTCCTGGGGAGTAGAATCACAACCCCACACATAGGGATAGAGAGGGATTTGAATGGAAGCGTCAGGCACTTTTTCTACCAGAAATTTCAAGGCAACCGGCCTGAGTCCAATCCCCGAGATTACGACGTCCTTGCCAGTGTCTATCAGCACCATGGACAAGTGCTACTCGGGCGCTATCGAGGGTGTTTCTGCAACCGCTTTTACTGCCGCGTTCGACATGGCGGCCAGGACGGGCAGTTACATCGCCCTTGAGAGCTTCAAAGGTGCGTTGAACGGGAAAGAAGGCACATTCAATTTCATCCACTCTGCGTCCACGACCGGCACTGATCGGGCAGATGAGTTTTTCTGCATCGTCAGAGGCAGTGGTACAGGTGATTTGAAAGGGATATCGGGATCAGGAGGCATCAAAATCGACAACGATGGCACACACCGTATCTGGATGGATTACCAACTCGAATAGGTCAGAAATCGTTTTCAACCAAGGGTTGTCGCTTGGATTTATCCCGCAGAGGGGCTGCCTGGCTCGGTTGCTTTACCGAAGAAACCGGTGGTTTGAGCAAACTCGACAAACCGCTTGTTTGCCACAGACAAGTATTCGTTAGCCCGCCAGCACAGACTGAAACTCATGGTCTGTGCCGGTTTGAACGGAACCCCGAGCATGCCGGGTACACATCGTTGAATGGAGCGCAGCAGCGTAGAGGCGCCCATTCCATCCAGTGTTGCCTTGATGACCAGTGAGACGAAATTGGTCTGCAATGCTATTCGATAGCGGGCTCCGGAGGCGTCGCAGAAGGTGTCGAACATGTGGCGTTGCAGGAATGACTGGTCAAAAAGCACCATTTTTTCATCTTGTAGACGCCAGGCCTCGATAAAGGACTCGCCCGAAAGCGGGTGGCTATCGTTCATGCACAGCACCATCTCGTCGGTGCCTAACAAAACGGAGTCCCATCCGCTCTCGACTCGACGAGACTCCAGCAGGGCGACATCAATGTCACGGCTTTCCAGTCTCTGGCTGATGTCATCCGCACTGCCTTCAACAACCGTCATGACGATGCCTGGATACTTTTTGCCAAAAGCATTGAGTACCTGCGGAATGTAATTGATCCCGAACATGGGAGGCACGCCGAGACGAATTTCACCGCTGTGTACCTGCGCCAGATCCCGCAGTTCCTGGCGTGCCATGTCTAGTTCAAGCAAAGCGACTTCGACACGTGCAAGAAAGCTTTTTCCTTCAGCCGTCACGGTGATTTGTCGTGCCGCGCGGTTGAAAAGCGTAACCCCCAGTTCCTCCTCCAATCGAGTAATGGCCATGCTCAGTGCTGGTTGAGCGATGTGCAGGCTCTGCGCGGCTTTGGTGAAACTACCTTGCCGCGCAACTTCCACGCAGCACATCAACGCTTTGAGATTCATGCCTGTCACACCCGGATCGAAACCCAAAGCATAACAATCAGTGATGAAATAAATCACAAACTAATATTTTTCGTGATGGAAATGCCTCTCTAAGATGCCGGCGATCACTTCGTGGTCGCCATCTCGAGGATCGCCTCCAGGCAGATGAATAGCCTCTTTCAAAAAGGATTTGAATCGAATGCTTCAGTTCAATGCTCATCTCGGCTTCCAATTCAACGATTTGCCGTTTCTCCAGCGTATCGAAGCAGCTGCGGCCGCTGGATTCAAGGCGGTGGAGTTTCCTTCACCCTATGAATTTGACGCCAGTCACCTGGCCGCACACTTGACTCAATACTCTCTACCTCTGATCCAGTTCGCTGCACCGGCCGGCGTCACCAAGGGCATTGCTGCGCTGCAAGGCAAGGAAGAAGAGTTCCACACAGGTTTAGCCCTGGCCGCGCGCTATGCAAAGGTGTTGGGTTGCCCGAAAGTGCACATCATGTCCGGGATTACTGCACAGGTGTCGGCTGAGCGCAGTTTCATGAGCAACCTGGAATATGCAGTCAAATATTTCGAGGATCAGGGTTTGCAGCCCCTGATCGAAGTGATCAGCCCAAAGGAAATTCCGGGGTACTACATGTCGGATTTCAGTAAGGCGCAACGGGTACTGGAGACCTTCCCGAGCATTGGACTGATACTCGATCTTTACCATGCGCAGCTATTGTCGGGTGACGCCGCCAATGTTCTGTCCCGGTTTTATGAGCGAACCGTCCACGTG